>NZ_JBCAUP010000031.1:0-2500 GCF_038433355.1 Brucella cytisi | reverse complement strand
TCGAGCAAGCTTAAGCCGGTAGGTGTAGGCGCAGCGAAAGCGAGTCTGAACAGGGCGTTCAGTTCGATGCATTAGACCCGAAACCAAGTGATCTAGCCATGAGCAGGTTGAAGGTACGGTAACACGTACTGGAGGACCGAACCCATATCTGTTGCAATAGATCGGGATGACTTGTGGCTAGGGGTGAAAGGCCAATCAAACTTGGAGATAGCTGGTTCTCCGCGAAATCTATTTAGGTAGAGCGTCCAGCGAATACCCCCGGGGGTAGAGCACTGAATGGGCTATGGGGACTCACCGTCTTACTGATCCTAATCAAACTCCGAATACCGGGGAGTACTACTGGGCAGACACACGGCGGGTGCTAACGTCCGTCGTGGAGAGGGCAACAACCCTGACCACCATCTAAGGTCCCTAAGTTATGGCTAAGTGGGAAAGGATGTGAGGATCCCAAAACAACCAGGATGTTGGCTTAGAAGCAGCCATCATTTAAAGAAAGCGTAACAGCTCACTGGTCTAAATAAGGGTCTTTGCGCCGAAAATGTACCGGGGCTCAAGCCATACACCGAAGCTGTGGATGCACATTTGTGCGTGGTAGCGGAGCGTTCCGTAAGCCTGTGAAGGGACAGTCGTGAGACATCCTGGAGGTATCGGAAGTGAGAATGCTGACATGAGTAACGATAAAGGGAGTGAGAGACTCCCTCGCCGAAAGTCCAAGGGTTCCTGCTTAAAGTTAATCTGAGCAGGGTTAGCCGGCCCCTAAGGCGAGGCCGAAAGGCGTAGTCGATGGGAACCACGTTAATATTCGTGGGCCTGCAGGTAGTGACGGATCGCGTGTGTTGTAAGGTCTTATTGGATTGATCTTGCAGCGAAGCGGTTCCAGGAAATAGCTCCTGCATATAGACCGTACCCTAAACCGACACTGGTGGACTGGTAGAGAATACCAAGGCGCTTGAGAGAACTGCGTTGAAGGAACTCGGCAAAATGCACGCGTAACTTCGGAAGAAGCGTGACCTCCATTTGGGCAACCAGGTGGGGGTGGCACAGACCAGGGGGTAGCGACTGTTTACCAAAAACACAGGGCTCTGCGAAGTCGCAAGACGACGTATAGGGTCTGACGCCTGCCCGGTGCTGGAAGGTTAAGAGGAGATGTGCAAGCATTGAATTGAAGCCCCAGTAAACGGCGGCCGTAACTATAACGGTCCTAAGGTAGCGAAATTCCTTGTCGGGTAAGTTCCGACCTGCACGAATGGCGTAACGACTTCCCCGCTGTCTCCAACGCAGACTCAGTGAAATTGAATTCCCCGTGAAGATGCGGGGTTCCTGCGGTTAGACGGAAAGACCCCGTGCACCTTTACTATAGCTTTACACTGGCATTCGTGTCGGCATGTGTAGGATAGGTGGTAGACTTTGAAGCAGTGGCGCCAGCCATTGTGGAGTCATCCTTGAAATACCACCCTTGCCTATATGGATGTCTAACTGCGGCCCGTTATCCGGGTCCAGGACCGTGTATGGTGGGTAGTTTGACTGGGGCGGTCGCCTCCTAAAGAGTAACGGAGGCGCGCGATGGTAGGCTCAGAACGGTCGGAAATCGTTCGTCGAGTGCAATGGCATAAGCCTGCCTGACTGCAAGACTGACAAGTCGAGCAGAGACGAAAGTCGGTCATAGTGATCCGGTGGTCCCGCGTGGAAGGGCCATCGCTCAACGGATAAAAGGTACGCCGGGGATAACAGGCTGATGACCCCCAAGAGTCCATATCGACGGGGTTGTTTGGCACCTCGATGTCGACTCATCGCATCCTGGGGCTGGAGCAGGTCCCAAGGGTATGGCTGTTCGCCATTTAAAGCGGTACGTGAGTTGGGTTCAGAACGTCGTGAGACAGTTCGGTCCCTATCTGCCGTGGGTGTAGGAATATTGATAGGATCTGTCCCTAGTACGAGAGGACCGGGATGGACGTATCTCTGGTGGACCTGTTGTCGTGCCAACGGCATAGCAGGGTAGCTATATACGGACGGGATAACCGCTGAAGGCATCTAAGCGGGAAACCCACCTAAAAACGAGTATTCCCTATCAGAGCCGTGGAAGACTACCACGTTGATAGGCCGGGTGTGGAAGTGCGGCAACGCATGTAGCTTACCGGTACTAATAGCTCGATCGACTTGATCACTCCCATTTACAATATCCATCAAGCGAAGCTTGATGATGACAAAAGCACGAAAGACAACCAGCTTCTCAAATTTTGTGTTCTTCGCCGACCTGGTGGTTATGGCGGAGCGGCTGCACCCGATCCCATTCCGAACTCGGCCGTGAAACGCTCCAGCGCCAATGGTACTTTGTCTCAAGACACGGGAGAGTAGGTCGCTGCCAGGTCTGCCAAGAACACAAATCAAATCATCTTCTCAAATATATACAAAACACCCATGGCGCGGGGTGGAGCAGCCCGGTAGCTCGTCAGGCTCATAACCTGAAGGCCGCAGGTTCAAATCCTGCCCCCGCAACCAA
>NZ_JBCAUP010000030.1:0-68455 GCF_038433355.1 Brucella cytisi | reverse complement strand
GGCGGCGGTTCTGCGACAGCGTCGAGGCATCGAACACACCATCGGTCAGCTTCATCCTCAGAAACCAGCGATAGGCGACATTGACCTCGATCTCGCGCACCAGCTGACGTTCCGAGCGGATGCCGAACAGGTAGCCGATGAACAAAGCCTTGAACATCAAGGTCGGATCGAGCGCCGGGCGGCCGTTGTCGGCGCAGTAAAGTCCGGCAACCCGATCATGGATAAAGGAGAAGTCTATCACCGCATCGATCTTGCGAAGCAGATGATCCTTGGGCACCAGGCTGTCGAGCGTTACCATCTCGAGAGCCGTCTGGGACGGAGCAGGTTTCTTCAACATGACCCACTGAATCACAAACCCCTGAACAAGGCCAGGGGTTTGTCAACAGTCTGAGCCCGCCAGATGGCGGGCTTTTTATTTCATGCTTATCCGCGCAGCACGCCGCCGGTCTGCTTGGCCACACTGGCCACGACCTGCTTCGACAGTGCTTCCAGATCTTCATCCGTCAATGTGCGGTCCTGCGGCTGCAGCAGCACTTCAACCGCGATCGACTTCTTGCCTTCACCTAGCGATGCGCCGGTGAAGATATCGAAGACCTGAACGCCAACAATTAGCTTCTTGTCAGCCGACGAAACTGCCTTCACGACATTTCCAGCTTCCACATCTGCATCCACCACAAACGCAAAATCGCGCTTGAGGCTCTGGAACTGCGAGAGGTTCAAAGCCGGCTTGGTGCGCGTGGACTTTGCCTTCGGCTCAGGGACCGCATCAATATAGACTTCAAAGCCGCAAAGCGTGCCCGAAACATCGAGTGCTTCCAGCGTATCCGGATGGAACTCGCCGAAATAGCCCAAGACGACCTTCGGTCCGAGCTTCAACGTGCCCGAACGACCCGGATGGAACCATTCAGGACCACCAGCTTCGATCTGGATGCGGTCAACCGGAGCGCCAGCAGCTTCAAGTGCTGCCAGTGCATCAGCCTTGGCATCGAAGACGCCGACGGGAGCCGCATTGCCAGCCCAGAAACGGCCCGAGCCATCAACCTTGGCTGTACCGCGGCGCACGCCACCCGCCACGCGACGCTGCTTGTCTGGCGTATCGCCTTCATAGATTCCCGAAACCTCGAACAGTGCCGTATCGCCGAAACCGCGATCCGCATTGCGCTGTGCTGCGACCAGCAGGCCCGGCAGAAGCGAAGGACGCATGTCCGACATATCGGCGGCAATCGGGTTCGCCAGCTTCAGTTCCGGCTTGCCACCACCAAAAGCTTTGGCTTGCACGTCGGAAATGAAGGAATAGGTCACGGCTTCCATCATGCCGCGCGAAGCGAGCATGCGGCGGGAATGGCGGGTTCTGATTTGCAAGGTTGTCAGAATACGACCATTGACCGTGCCAAGCCCCGGCAGCGGCTGCGGGTCGATCTGGTTGATGCCATGAATGCGCATCACTTCTTCAACGAGGTCGGCCTTGCCTTCCACGTCGCCACGCCACGTCGGAACGGTGGCCTTGATAACCTTGCCGTCGCCTTCGACACCGAAGCCGAGACGCTTCAGGATATCCAGCGCGTTATCGTAGGTAACCTCGATACCCGTCAGGCGCTTAACTTCCGATACCGGGAAATCGATCACGCGCGGCGTAGGCTTGCTATATCCAACCACGTCGAGAACGGTTGGCTGACCGCCGCAAAGTTCCAGCACCAATCTGGTTGCAATTTCCGCACCCGGAACCATCATTTCCGGATCGACGCCACGCTCGAAACGATAGCGCGCATCGGTGACGATGCCGAGTTCGCGGCCCGTGCGTGCAATCATACGCGGGTCCCAGAGAGCCGATTCGATCAACACATCGGTGGTGTTTTCATCGCAACCGGAATGCTCGCCGCCCATGATACCGGCGATCGATTCGGGACCGTTTTCATCGGCAATCACATACATGCCCGGCTTGAACTTATAATCACGCTGATCGAGGCCGAGAATGGTTTCGCTATCCTTTGCCAGACGCACCGTCAAATTGCCCTTAACCTTGGCAGCGTCGAAGACGTGCAGCGGACGGCCCTGATCGAAGGTCACATAATTGGTGATGTCGACCAGCGCATTGATCGGACGCAGGCCGATGGCCTTCAGACGCTGCTGCATCCATTTGGGGCTTGGGCCATTTTTCACGCCCTTGACCATGCGCAGTGCAAAACCAGTGCAGAACGGGTTCTCGGCCTCCTGATCCAGAATGACCTTGACCGGGGTTTCCCCTTCACCCTTGACGGCGTTTGGCAGCGTGTTCTTGAGCGTGCCGAGACCAGCAGCAGCAAGATCACGTGCAATGCCATGAATGCCGGTGCAATCGGCACGGTTCGGCGTCAGGCCAATCTCGATCACCGCATCGTCCAGTCCGACATAGGTCGCGAAGCTGGTGCCAACCGGAGCGTCTTCCGGGAGGTCGATGATGCCATTGTGCTCGTCGGAAAGCTCCAGCTCACGCTCGGAACACATCATACCGAAACTTTCAACACCGCGAATCTTGCCGATGGAAAGCGTGACATCGAGGCCCGGCACGTAGTCGCCCGGACGACCCAGAACGCCGACCAGACCGGGACGTGCATTCGGTGCGCCGCAAACGACCTGAACCGGTTTGCCGTCGCCCGTATCGACGGAAAGCACGCGCAGCTTGTCGGCATCCGGATGTTGAACGGCTGTCAGGACCTTGGCAATCTTGAAGGCCTTGAAAGCAGCGCGGTCGTCCACCGATTCCACTTCCAGACCAATATCGGTCAGCTTTTCGACGATTTGTTCCAGCGTCGCATCGGTTTCAAGGTGATCCTTGAGCCAGGAAAGCGTGAATTTCATTTGTCTTGTCCCTTCCTGTCCTTAAGCGCTCAGTCCGCCGAAAAGCGTCGGAATGTCGAGCGGACGGAAACCGTAATGTTCGATCCAGCGCACATCGGCGTCAAAGAAAGCGCGCAGATCAGGCATGCCATATTTCAGCATGGCGATGCGGTCGATGCCCATGCCCCATGCAAAGCCCTGATAGACGTCCGGGTCGTAGCCGGAAGCGCGCAGCACATTCGGATGCACCATGCCGCAGCCCAGAATTTCGAGCCAGTCATTGCCCTCGCCGAACTTCACATGCGGACCGGAACGGTCGCACTGAATATCAACCTCGACCGATGGCTCAGTGAACGGGAAGAAGCTCGGACGCATACGCATCTTGACCGAAGGCACTTCGAAGAAGGATTTGCAGAACTCTTCCAGCACCCACTTCATATTGGCGACATTGGCCGACTTATCGACAACCAGACCTTCGACCTGATGGAACATCGGCGAATGGGTGGCGTCAGAGTCCATGCGATAGGTCTTGCCCGGAATGACGATGCGGATCGGCTCGTCGCGGCCTTCCTTGTCACGGATGGCCGCGAACTTCTCCATCGTGTGCACCTGCACCGGCGAGGTGTGCGTGCGCAGAAGCTTGCGCTCGCCCTTCTCGTCTGCATTGAAGAAGAAGGTGTCGTGCATTTCGCGCGCCGGATGGCCTTCAGGAAAGTTCAGCGCCGTGAAATTGTAATAATCGGTTTCGATATCCGGACCTTCGGCGATCGAGAAACCCATATCGGCGAAGATTGCGGTGATCTCATCGATGACCTGTGAAATCGGATGAATGCGACCGCGCGATGCAGCGCTTTCACGCACCGGCAGCGTCACATCGACCTTTTCACGCTCAAGGCGAGCGGCAATCGCTTGCTTACGCAGTTCCGTCTTGCGCTCGGTCAGCGCTTCGGTAACCCGGTTCTTCAAGCCGTTGATCGCCGGTCCCTGCGCCTGGCGCTCTTCCGGCGTCATGCTGCCCAGTGTCTTCAGCTTTTCCGAAACTGAGCCCTTCTTGCCAAGAGCGGCGACGCGCACGGCTTCAATGGCAGGCTCGTCAGCCGCCGCCGCGATGTCTTCGAGAATCTGCCGTTCGAGTTGTTCTAGATCACTCATTGTTTAAATCCCTGTCGTGCCTGCGGCACTCCACGCCTCTTGTTTTGAGTTACCTGTTGCGCCTGCAGCGCTCCACATAGTTGCTTTGCAGCCAAAGAAGCGTTGTCGTTACTCTCTTTGGCCTGATTGGTGAGACGCATCAAGATTGGCGTCAAAAAATTCCATCGCCTGCAAAAGCCGTCTTCCATCGCCGCCGAGAAAAATGCGGCGGAACAGCCTCAGCGGCGCGATGGTAAATCGGAAGAAGCCGACAATTTTCTTCAATTCCGGAATCACGTCAGCGGGCGCAACCGCACGATAGGCTGCGAATGTCTGCTGCGGTGTCCCCGCAAGACGCGCCTGCGCCGTGATCTGGAAAAACAGAAGCCAGACATCGCGCGCCTGCGCGGCAGCAAGCGGCATGACAGTTTCCGGCTCCTCCTCGAAATCCAGGAAGCCGGCAACACCGTTTTTCTCGAAAAAATCGCGCGGATGCGGACGCCCATGGCAGAGTCCGGCAGCATGGGCCTCACCCAACGCGCGGGCGCAATGCACCAAGCGTGCATCATGGCCCTGCGGATCATTGCGACGCAAATGGTCAAGCTGGTCCTGGATAATCGGCGCGACATCGCTCAGAACCATCACCGCCCCTTGGTGGTAGACGATCCTGGGAACCTGAAAGCCTGCCTGCAGAAAAGCGCTCATCTTGCGCTCTTCGCGGTCGGCCATGTCTGCTTCTCCAACATCCTTCGGGCTGCGCAGGAACGGATAGGGAAGAAGCGGCGAAATGAGACTGTGCAGACGCTTCGGAAATGGGCGCCTTTCTGCATCGTAGCGCTTGATCCAGACACGATGACCACCGATGACGGCGCTGGAAATGCGCTTGCCCCGGCTCTGGACAAGCAGAACCAGCAGGCTGCGGAGATCATCCGCATCCAGATCCAGTCTCAACTTGCCCGGTTCATCCTTCATGCCCGCTTTGAATCCTTAAAACGAGAAAACCCGCGCCAGCCGAGCCAGCGCGGGTCCCCAAATTATCGATACTGCTTGGGAAAGGCGGCTGGCTTAGCGGACAGCGCCTTCAAAAGCGTTCGGCGTCTCGGTGTTCTTGAGGTACTCGAGAGCCTTCTTTGCCGATGCAACCAGCGCACCGAATGCATCCGGTTCGTGGATTGCGATGTCGGACAGAACCTTGCGGTCGATCTCGATGCCAGCCTTGGCAAGACCGTCGATGAAACGGCCATAGGTCAGGCCCTGCTCGCGGACAGCAGCGTTGATGCGCTGGATCCAGAGAGCGCGGAACGAGCGCTTGCGGTTCTTGCGGTCGCGGTAAGCATACTGCTTCGAACGGTCAACTGCAGCCTTGGCGGTGCGGATGGTGTTCTTGCGACGGCCACGGAAACCAGCAGCCTGATCCAGAACCTTCTTGTGCTTTGCGTGGGCGGTAACGCCGCGTTTTACGCGTGCCATGTTATGATCTCCTTCTCAGACTAATCTTAGAGGCCGTTCGGCAGGAACTGCTTCACGATCTTTGCATCGGCATCGGCGAGAACCATGGTGCCGCGTGCATCGCGAATGAACTTGTTCGAACGCTTGATCATGCCATGACGCTTACCAGCAGCTGCGGCCTTGATTTTGCCGGTGCCGGTGATCTTGAACCGCTTCTTGGCGGCCGATTTGGTCTTCATCTTGGGCATTTTGCTACTCCTTCTTTGCGATCCCCTCGTACCTCCGGCACTCGACGCCTCTTGCGTGGCGTCCGGTCATGCCTGATGCGGATGGGAACCTAGTTTTACTTCCGAACTGACCAAGCCCGAAAAGCATACGAAACCGCCACGGCATGCCCTGCCGGGCGGTTCGAACGCGGCCTTATAGGCTCAAAGACCGCAAAACGCAATGCCCGAATTGGACTGAATCGCAACTGGAACGTCAGTAAAGCCACAGAAGTACCGGCAGGACGTGAATGTCCTGCAGATATTCCACGAACTCGAAAAACGGATAGGCCACGAAGAACACCAGGCCGTCCTGAAAAGTGCGATAAATCCGGTCAGGCCGAACGATCAGTTCCTTGTCGTCGCGAAACAGCGAAAACTTCGGAAAGAAACGCGGAACGCTCGCACAATAGGCTTCATAAGGCTTGCCGAAATTCTGCTTGAGAAATTTCTCTTCCGTCCGGATGACAACCGAGAAAGCGAGATAACAAAGCACGCCGAAGGCGATCGCAATGATGATGCTGCCGGTCTGCGCGCCGATACCCATCGCGCCGATGCTGCTGAAGACATAAAGTGGATTGCGCGTGACCGAATACGGTCCGCTCTGCACGATTTCCGCGCTCTTGCGCCCGCCGATATAGAGCGTGCACCACATGCGTCCGATGATGGCCGCGACGATCAGACTGAGGCCGAACGCCTCGATATATTCATGAAAATGGCCGGTCGATTGCGAGCTGACAAAAAGCAGCGCCACGACCAGAAGCACCACGACGGCGCCGATCGCAAGACGCCGACGCTGCTGATACTTACCCAATTCGCCCAAAGTCTTCATTGCGATTCCATGATCCAATTTGCCTGGCCAAAAGAAAAGCCGCCCGAAGGCGGCTTTTCCAAGGCATTTCGAAATGCTCAGCGCGGAGCGAGAACCATCATCATCTGACGGCCTTCAAGCTTCGGCTCGGACTCAACCTTGGCGATTTCGACAGTGTCTTCCTTGACGCGCTGCAAAAGCTTCATGCCAAGTTCCTGGTGCGCCATTTCACGTCCACGGAAACGCAAGGTAACCTTGACCTTGTCGCCTTCCTCAAAGAAACGCAGAGCAGCCTTCATCTTCACCTCATAGTCATGAGTGTCGATGTTCGGTCGCATCTTGATTTCCTTGATTTCAACCGTTTTCTGCTTCTTGCGCGCTTCGGCGGCCTTTTTCTGATTCTGATACTTCAGCTTGCCGAGGTCGACGATCTTGCAAACCGGAGGCTCTGCGTTCGGCACGATCTCGACGAGATCGAGACCTGCTTCTTCAGCCATGGCGATAGCTTCCTGAATGGAAACATCACCGTGGTTCTGGCCTTCGGCATCGATAAGCTGAACCCGGGGAACCCGGATATCACGGTTGGAGCGCGGTCCGTCTTTCTGAACCGGCGTCGCTCTGAAGGGTCGGCGAATGGTCGTTATCTCCTGAATTGTTACGTCTCATGCGGTCGGATACTTGCTGCCAGACGGCATATCCCCAATCAAACCGCAGTTGATCGCGGAAATGTCGTCAAGCGGGCGGCGAAGTCAATAGCATCTTTGACAGGAAAAATCACCCCCGCGTGATAAACGTTCTTTTTGTTGTCATTTCGCGACGGACAAGCGGCATATCGGTCACATTTGCCGTCATTTCAAGGGCCTCGCCCCACATGCGGGTTTTCTCTCTTTTGCGAACATGCAAAAACACTACCGGAAAATGAGGAGATTTGTCATGAGCGTTGCGGGGCCGGAATTCATCGACGTGGACGGAGCGAAAATCGCCCTGCGTTACAGAGCCGGAAGCAAATCTCCCGGTGTGGTCTGGCTCGGCGGCTATCGGTCCGACATGCTGGGCACCAAGGCGGTCGTCCTCGATAAATGGGCAGCTGAGACCGGGCACAGCGCACTCAGGCTCGATTATTCCGGCCACGGCGAATCCGGCGGCGATTTCAATCAAGGCACCATCTCGCGCTGGCTGAACGAAAGCCTCGCCGTCTATCGCAAATATGCCAAAAGTCCGCAGATTCTGGTCGGCTCCTCAATGGGTGGCTGGATCGCGCTGCGCATGGCGCAGGAGCTCAAGAAGGAAGGGAACCCGCCTGCCGGGATCGTCCTGATCGCACCTGCTCCGGATTTTACGGCTGTGCTTGTGGAGCCCACACTTTCCGACGCGCAGAAAAACGACCTTCAGGACAAGGGTTATTTCGAAGAACCCTCCGAATATTCGCCCAATCCTTATGTCTATACCCGTGCGCTGATCGAGGACGGACGGAAGAACCTGATTCTCAAGGGTATCATCGAGACCGGCTGTCCGGTTCATATCCTGCAAGGCATGCAGGACCCCGATGTTCCCTACAAGCATGCGCTGACGCTGGTGGAACACCTGCCCGTCGATGACGTGACCCTGACACTGGTGCGCGACGGGGATCATCGCCTGTCGCGACCGCAGGATCTCGATCTTCTGATCCGCACCGTATCCGGTCTGGCGGAACGCATCGGCGAAAAATCATAACGGAGCGAAATCATGCGGTTTTCGGTTTTCGCTTCCTCAGCGGTTGCGGCCATTGTCGGTTTCGGCGGCACGCTGGCACTCATCATTGCCGCAGCGCAGGTGCTGGGCGCCACACAGGCCGAAACTGCAAGCTGGGTGACGGCGATTTGCCTTGCGATTGCCGCCTCATCCGCCTGGCTCAGCATTCGCTACAAGATGCCGATCATCGCAGCCTGGTCTACACCGGGGCTGGCGCTGATCGGCGCCAGTGCCGGTTTCACCATGCCGGAAGCGGTTGGCGCATTCATCGTGACGGCACTCGCACTAGTCGCCACCGGACTGATCCGCCAATTGTCGGTGCTTGTTTCCCGCATTCCCGCATCCGTCGCATCAGGTATGCTTGCAGGTGTACTGCTGAGTTTCGTCATTGCCGCTGCCAAGACGGTGCCCGGCGACCCGGTTTTCGTCCTGCCGCTGGTAGCGCTGTTCTTTATTATCCGCCTGTTCAACCCGTCGCTCGCCGTCATCGCCGTTCTGGTGATCGGGATGATCTTCGCGCTCGCCACTGGGCGCTCACCAGCCCTGCCCGCGCCTGAAATCTCCACACTCACCCTCATCTGGCCAGAGTTCCACATGGGTGCGATGATCGGCATCGCGATCCCGCTTTATCTGGTGACCATGGCCTCGCAAAACCTGCCGGGTTTCGCCGTACTGCGTGCTTCAGGCTATGAGCCGCCAACCAGCGCCTGCCTGCGCGTAACCGGTCTGTTTTCACTGCTGACGGCTCCTTTTGGCGCTTCTACCACCAATCTGGCCGCGATTTCGGCGGCACTCTGCACCAATCCCGATGCACATCCCGATCACACCAAGCGCTGGCTTACCGGTCCGGTCTATGCCGCGATCTATGTGGTGTTCGCCCTCTTCGGGGCGTCACTGGTCGCAATCTTTGCCGTATTACCCGTAACGCTCATCGCCCTTGTTGCCGGGCTTGCCCTGACAGGCCCGTTCATCAACGCCATGTCATTGGCGCTGAAGGATGAACATGAGCGTCTTGCGGCGACCATAACTTTTGCCGTGACGGCCTCCGGCATGGCATTTTTCGGCGTCGGCTCTGCCTTCTGGGCACTGATCGCCGGGCTTGCCGTCACTTTTCTCGAACATTTTCGCAAAAAAATTTCGAATTAATCACATTGGTTAGCAGAAGCGTGGCCTGAATCCGCAAGTTGCATTCTTGAAAAGCCGCAATCTTTTCACCACGTCGAAGTCAAGCCGCCAGAACAAAATGCTCGCATAGGGCGGGCTGGCAGGCCTTGGTTTTGCGCATGTTGCCGGACGATGTCGAACGGTTGAATGGCATGCGCTTTTCGACGGAGCAGACCATGACCAATACTGCATTGATCCGCCCGGCATGGACGCCAGCCACGATTGCGCTGATGGTGCTCGGCTTTATCCTGTTCTGGCCGCTTGGCCTTGCCATGCTGGCCTATATCCTCTGGGGCGACCGCCTCGAAGGATTCAAGCGCGGCGTGAACGAGAAGACCGATTCCATGTTCGGATCGTTCCGCAACTGCCGCAAGGGCGAAAGCTTCAACTTCGGTAGCACCACCGGCAACGAGGCTTTTGACGACTGGCGCCGCGCCGAGCTGGAACGACTGGCCGAAGAACGCCGCAAGCTTGAAGAAGCACGCGCCGAATTCGAGGCCTATGCTGCAGAACTTCGCCGCGCTCGCGATAAGGAAGAATTCGACCGCTTCATGGCTGAACGCCGTGCGGCCTCGAAGAAGACGCCTGCCCCGCGCGCGAAAGGCGGCAAGGACGACATCACCGATCTTTGATAAGGTATAACACCCTGAAATCTCTTGAAACGGCGCGGTTTGGCTGCGCCGTTTCGGTCAAAAGAGCAATTTTTTCTGGCTTTTTAAGCGAATCGCTTATTCTTAAGCGATGGGCTTATCCTTTCTTCGGCAAATCAGCGGTAAAGGGGCATCCGCTGGAACGACAACCGTTCGCAGCGAACGTATCCATGCGGTCGCCGGACGCGAACTTCCCTTACGTGTTTTCGAGAATCCGCGTGCCAAACGACTGACCCTGCGTATCGAAGCAGGCGGCAAGGGACTGCGCATTACGGTTCCGCCCGGCCTTCCCGAGCGCGAGGTACTGAGCTTCCTCAACCGCCATGAAGGCTGGATCGAAAGCCGCATTGCAAAACTGCCCGACCAGCCAGGCGTGCGCGCCGGTATCAAAATCCCCTTGCGTGGCGTGCCACACAAGATCGTGCACCAGCCCGGGCGCGGCACCACACAGCTTCTCGCAGGCAATATTCTGCTCGTTCATGGCGATCCGGCACATCTGCCGCGCCGCGTTGCCGATCACATCAAGCGCGAAGTGAAGCGCGAGATCGAGGCGCTTGTCGTCCGTCACACCGCGGCTGTCGGCCGCAAGGCCAAGGCAGTGCGCTTCAAGGATACGAAGAGCCGCTGGGGGTCGTGTACCTCGGACGGCATCCTTTCTTTCTCCTGGCGCATCGGCATGGCCCCTGCCCCGGTGATCAATTATCTTGTTGCCCATGAGGTGGCCCATCTCATCGAGATGAACCATGGGCCGAAATTCTGGAAACTCTGCCATGAGCTTTGCCCCGACACAGAGCGCTGCAAGGCTTGGCTGAAGCGCAATGGCAGCGCATTACAGGCTATCGACTTCACATGACCGCATCCATACTGACCGCCGCCAAGGTGCTGTGGGATTATCACTGCATCTATGATCCGCTGGAAACTGCCGATGTTATTATCGGGCTTGGCAGCTACGATCCACGCGTTGCCGAGAGAGCAGCCGATCTGTTTCTGGCCGGCATGGCGACGTGGCTGGTGTTCACCGGCAAAAGCGGTCACTGGACGGACAAGCTCTACAAGGCAAGTGAAGCAGAAACTTTTGCTGAAATCGCAATCAGGCGCGGCGTGCCCGAAGAAGCGATCACCATCGAACCCAATGCCACCAATATCGGCGAAAATATAAGATTCAGTCGCGAACGGCTTGCACCCGGTGCAATCAGCGCCATCCTTGTGACCAAGCCGCAGACCCAGCGCCGCGTTCTGGCGACCGTGGCCCGGCAATGGCCGGAAGCACGCGCAAGCATCACCGCGCCGCTCGTATCATTCGAAGACCAGCCAACGGCAGATCATCCGGTCGAAATGCTTATCAGCGAGATGACCGGCGATCTTCAACGCATTCTGGAATATCCCGCCAGGGGCTATCAGATCGCGCAGGCTGTTCCCCTTGAGGTCATGGAGGCGTATGATTTTCTGATCGCACAGGGTTTTGACGGCCATCCGATCTCCGAATAGGTCGACAATGGACGGAATAACTTGAGTAGACCCCGGAATTATGCGACGGAAAACCATGGTTCTCGATATCAAGATATGCGGGCTTAAAACCCCTGATGCCGTTGCCGCCGCTCTCGACGGCGGTGCGACGCATATCGGTTTCATCTTCTTTCCAAAAAGCCCGCGCCATATAACCCCGCAGGCAGCGGCAGGCCTGCGCGATGCGGTCAAGGGACGTGCGCTTGTCGTTGCCGTTACAGTCGATGCGGACGATGAAACGCTGGATGATATCGTGAAAACCGTGAAGCCCGATATTCTGCAGCTTCACGGCCATGAGACGCCGGAACGCGTGGCCTTCATCAAGGTGCGTTATGGCCTGCCGGTCATGAAGGCTTTTTCGGTGCGCGAAGCCAGCGACCTTGCCGCGATTGCAGCCTATAAGGGCATAGCCAACCGTTTCCTGTTCGATGCCAAACCGCCAAGGGGCTCTGAGCTGCCCGGCGGCAATGGCGTGTCATTCGACTGGGAACTTCTGGCGGCGCTTGACGCGGATATCGATTACATGCTTTCCGGTGGATTGAATGCGGACAATATCGCCGAGGCGCTGGACAAGACCCAGGCGCCGGGCATCGATATATCGTCCGGCGTCGAGCGCGCGCCCGGCGAAAAGGATGTGCGTCTCATCGAGAATTTTTTCCGGGCTGTCGCCGATGCGCGCCGATGCCCTGTAGACAGCCTGAACTGACGGAGCGGAAGCGTTGAACAAGCCGGTTGCACCCAATTCCTATAAGACAGGCCCCGATGAAGAGGGCATGTTCGGCATTTTCGGTGGACGCTTCGTCGCCGAAACGCTGATGCCGCTGATCCTCGAATTGCAGGGAGCCTATGAAACGGCGAAGAACGATCCTGAATTCAAAGCTGAGCTGAACGCGCTTTCAACCTATTATGCAGGTCGTCCTTCCAAGCTCTATTATGCCGAAGGCCTGACCAAGCATTTGGGCGGTGCGAAAATCTACTTCAAGCGTGAAGACCTCAATCACACCGGCAGTCACAAGATCAACAATTGCCTCGGCCAGATTCTGCTTGCCAAGCGCATGGGCAAGACCCGCATTATCGCTGAGACCGGCGCCGGACAGCATGGCGTGGCTTCTGCCACCGTTGCCGCGCGTTTCGGCCTGCCCTGCGTGGTCTATATGGGCGCAACCGACGTCGAACGTCAGAAGCCGAATGTGTTCCGCATGAAGCTGCTTGGTGCCGAAGTGATCCCGGTTTCTGCAGGCAACGGCACGCTCAAGGATGCGATGAACGAAGCCCTGCGTGACTGGGTGACGAATGTTGAAGACACCTATTACCTGATTGGCACTGCTGCCGGTCCGCATCCCTATCCAGAACTGGTCCGCGACTTCCAATCGGTGATCGGCAACGAAGCGCGCCAGCAGATTCTGGAGCAGGAAGGACGCCTGCCGGATGTGATCGTGGCAGCGGTCGGCGGCGGTTCCAACGCCATCGGCCTGTTCCATCCGTTCCTTGACGATGCCTCTGTGAAGATCGTTGGTGTCGAAGCAGGCGGGCGCGGTCTGGACGGTGAAGAACATTGCGCTTCGATGAGCGCGGGTCGTCCCGGCGTTCTGCATGGCAATCGCACATATCTCCTCCAGAACGAGGACGGTCAGATTCTCGAAGGTCATTCCGTTTCTGCCGGCCTCGACTATCCGGGCGTCGGGCCTGAACATTCATGGCTGAAAGACAGCGGGCGCGTCGATTATGTGCCGATCCTCGATGATGAGGCGCTGGATGCATTTCAGCTTTGCACCCGCACCGAAGGCATCATCCCTGCCCTCGAATCCGCCCATGCCATCGCGCAGGCCGTGAAAATGGCACCGACCATGGGCAAGGATCAGGTCATGATCGTCAATCTGTCCGGTCGTGGCGACAAGGATGTCCACACGGTCGGCAAGCTTCTCGGCATGGACATCTGACATGGGTAATGACGTCGCCGAAATCTCCGCCTACAAGCCGCGTGCCGCATGGTTCGACGGCCTGACGACGTGCGGTCCGGCGACGATCAAGCTCAACATCATTGAAGCCGATCCAACCAATCCTGTCGCGGAGGCTGCTGTCGGCCTCGCCCGCAGACAGATCGAAACTGCCGCTGAAAAGCTCACCGCGTTGCCGCATCTGGGCGTCGGTTTCGCCGTTCTTCATCAGGGCGAGGAGGGCCTCTGGCTGCTGCTGCACTGGTGGCTGGAGGGCGGCATCGCTACGGAAATCCTCTGGCAGTCGGAACTCGGCGACGAGGTGGACTTCATGCCCGCACAGCCGCTGCTGATGGCCTGCGTGTGGGAACTCGGAATTATAGACTTTGAACGGCGTGCATGGATGGAGACGGCGATGGCGGGCAAGCCCGTTGGCGACTATCTGGCACGCACTTTGCCACGGGGCACGGTATGACTACTCGCATCGACACCAAATTCGCTGAACTGAAGGCCGAGGGCCGTCCGGCGCTCGTTACCTATTTCATGGGTGGCGATCCCGATCTGGAAACCTCGCTCAAGGTGATGAAGGCCTTGCCAAAGGCTGGTGCCGACGTGATCGAACTCGGCATGCCCTTCTCCGATCCGATGGCAGACGGACCCGCCATTCAGGCCGCTGGCCTGCGCGCCCTCAACGCCGGTCAGACGCTTGCCAAGACGTTGCACATGGCAGCAGAATTCCGCAAGGAAGACGACACGACCCCGATCGTCATGATGGGCTATTACAACCCGATCTATATTTACGGCGTGGAACGCTTTCTGGCTGATGCCAAGGCTTCCGGCGTGGACGGGCTGATCGTCGTCGATCTTCCCTCCGAAATGGATGCCGAACTCTGCATTCCGGCCATGAAGGCGGGTATCAATTTTATCCGCCTCACCACGCCGACCACGGACGACAAGCGCCTGCCGAAGGTACTGCATAATTCATCGGGCTTCGTCTATTACGTCTCGATGAATGGCATCACCGGTTCGGCCATTGCCGATACGGCAAAGGTCAGTGAAGCTGTGCGTCACATCAAGAAGAGCACCGATCTGCCGATCTGTGTCGGTTTCGGCGTCAAGACGCCGGAGCAGGCAGCAGCCATCGCCACCCATGCCGATGGCGTCGTCGTCGGCACGGCGATTGTCAACGCGATTGCCGGTGAACTGGACGAAAACGGCAAGGCAAAGGGCGATCCTGTCGCCGCTGCAACCAGACTTGTCCACGCCCTTGCGGAGAGTGTGCGTGCCACACGCCTTGAAGCCGCCCAATAAATCGTCCATTTAGTGCACATCTTAAAAGTGCTAAGCGGCTGAAGCTCTTTGCCGAAGAACAAGAAACGGAAGCAAACGTCATGAACTGGATCACCAACTACGTCCGTCCGAAAATCAATTCGATGCTCGGCCGTCGTGAAATGCCGGAAAACCTCTGGATCAAAGATCCGTCGACCGGTGAAATGGTGTTTCACAAGGACCTCGAGAGCAACCAGTTTGTGATCCCGTCCTCGGGTCATCACATGCGCATCAAGGCGAAGGATCGTCTGCGTTTCTTCTTCGACAATGGCGAATACACCACGCTTGAAGCTCCGAAAGTGCCGGTCGATCCGCTGAAATTCCGCGACGAGAAGAAATATATCGATCGTCTCAAGGATTATCGCACGCGCACGGGCATGGATGACGCTATCGTCAACGGCCTCGGCACCATTGACGGCTTGCCGATTGTCGCCACCGTTCAGGATTTCGGCTTCATGGGCGGTTCGCTCGGCATGGGTGCCGGTGAAGCGATCATTCAGGGCTTTGAAAAGGCCATCGAGCTGAAGCGTCCGCTGGTTCTGTTCGCAGCCTCGGGCGGTGCACGCATGCAGGAGGGCATCCTGTCGCTCATGCAGCTCCCGCGCACCACGGTTGCTGTGGAAATGCTGAAAGAAGCTGGCCTGCCCTATATCGTCGTTCTGACCAATCCGACTACGGGCGGCGTGACGGCTTCCTATGCCATGCTGGGCGATATTCATATTGCCGAACCCGGCGCACTGATCGGCTTTGCCGGACCACGCGTCATCGAACAGACGATCCGTGAAAAGCTGCCGGAAGGCTTCCAGAGCGCCGACTATCTCATGGAACACGGTATGGTCGACATGGTCGTCTCGCGTCTTGAACTGAAGGACACGATTGCGCGCCTTCTCAAGATCATGACCAGGCAGCCGGGCAATAGCGACGCGCCGGAACACGAAAAGACGGAAGCAACAGACAAGGCAGCCTGATCGTGACAGAAAAAGCCGCCGCCGCAATCGAGCGGCTTATGCAGTTGCATCCAAAGGGCTTCGATCTTTCATTAGACCGCATCCGCGGTCTTCTGGAAAAGCTCGGCAATCCGCATCTGAAATTGCCGCCGGTCATCCATATTGCCGGAACCAACGGCAAGGGATCGGCAACAGCTTTCTGCCGCGCGCTTCTGGAAGCGGGCGGCTTCGATGTTCACGTCCATACCTCGCCGCACCTCGTCCACTGGCACGAGCGCTACCGTCTGGCGGCGCCCGGCGGCGGCAGGCTGGTCAGCGACGATGTTCTGGCCGACGCCATAGAGCGCGTTGCGGCAGCCAATGGCGGCCAGCACATCACCGTTTTCGAAATCCTGACGGCTGTGGCTTTTGTGCTCTTTTCCGAGCATCCGGCGGATGTCGTCGTTATGGAAGTCGGCCTTGGTGGACGTTTCGACGCCACCAATGTCATTGCCGAGCCTGCCGTCTCGCTCATCATGCCGGTTTCCATCGACCATCAGGCCTATCTTGGCGACCGCGTGGAGCTGATTGCCGCCGAGAAAGCCGGTATCATCAAGAAGGATTGCCCGGTCGTTGTCGGTTTCCAGCCTTTCGATGCGGCGCGGGAAGTTCTCGTCTCGACTGCCGATCGTCTTGGCTGTCCGGTTTCGGTCTACGGGCAGGATTTCCTCGCCTTCGAGGAACATGGTCGCATGGTGTTCCAGAACGAGGATGGCCTGATCGACCTGCCACTGCCGCGCTTGCCCGGACGCCACCAGATTTCCAATGCCGCAGCGGCAATCGAGGCGGTGCAGATGGCTGGCTTCAGCCTGACCGACAAGGCCGTCGAAAAAGCGTTGATGGTGGTGGACTGGCCAGCACGTATGCAGCGGCTGACCCATGGTGCGCTCGTGGATTTGGCCCCGGCGGCCTCCGAAATCTGGCTTGATGGCGGTCATAATCCCGGTGCGGGCGCAGTCATCGCCGAGGCGCTTGGCGATCTGGAAGAACGCAATGAACGCCCGCTGTTCCTCATCACCGGCATGATCAACACCAAGGACCCGGTCGGCTATTTCGAGGCTTTTGCCGGTATGGCGCGGCATGTTTTCACCGTGCCTGTTCCGTCCAGCGATGCGGGTATCCCCAATGATGAGCTGGCGGTCGCGGCCCAGAAAGCCAACCTGTCGGCAGAGCCTGTGCATTCGGTTGCCAACGCGTTGAAACTTCTGCGTGGCACGTGGCCCCCGGATGAAGCGCCACCGCGCATTCTGATTAGCGGTTCGCTTTACCTTGCGGGTGAAGTTTTGAGAGAGAACGGCACACCACCCGCCTAACGGCAAATTCTAAACGAAAAAACCCGGCTCGAAGGCCGGGTTTTGCATTTTTATGATGCTGTTATTATGCAGCTGAAGCCTTGATCCAGTCGGCAAGGCGGCTCTTCGGAGCAGCACCGACCATATTGGCAGCGAGTTCGCCGTCCTTGAACATCAGAAGCGTCGGAATCGAACGCACGCCGAACTGAGCAGCCAGTTCCGGGTTTTCGTCGATATTAACCTTGGCGATCTTGACCTGACCGGCCATTTCGGTCGCGATTTCGTCCAGAGCCGGCGCGATCATCTTGCAGGGACCGCACCATTCCGCCCAGAAATCCACCACGACAGGCTCGCTCGACTGAAGAACGTCCGACTGAAAATTGCTGTTATCGACCTTAACGGTTGCCATAGGGCTATCCTCTTTTCTCACCAAGAACGGCAGACATCTTTTCAGACTCACAACACGATCCGCTCTTCATTCGCTATATCATGTGGCGTGTCTGCTGCCATCCGTCAAGTTCTGGTTCGTCACCTTTCCTTGAGAGTCTTTCAGAGACTGCAGCGCTTCGTCCAGAACCACATCCGGCAGCGGCATCAAAAACGGACCTTCAGTGAACAGAAGCGCCGTTTCGACAATCCGCCCCGGATAGAGCGGGGCCAGCAACTCGCGATAAAGCGCAAGCTGCGCCCGATAGGCGAAAGGAACCGCCTCGATGGTTTTCGGTGGCGGTCGATTGGTCTTGTAGTCGACGATCAGGACACAATCCTCGCCAACACTGATGCGGTCGATCTGACCGGACACGGCATGATCGCGCCCGCCAAGCTCAATCGTGCCCATGATGGCAACTTCCCCGCGCGAGCCTTCCGCAAAGACCGGTGCATAGGTGGGATCGTCCAGAATGGTCCTGACGCTTTGCCAGGCAATCTGGCGCTCCGTTTCCGGCCAGTCGGCAGCGATCCGCCCAAGATAGTCGCGTGCCAGCGTATCACGCCCATCCTTTGGGACATCCGGCAGATATTGCAGCAGCATATGGATCGCCGTGCCGCGTCGCAACGCAAAGGCTGGCGTCCCATTGCCCGGTCCCAGAACGGGCGAAAACGTATCAAGCGGCGGTTCTTCATCCGCTTCGATCAGCGCAGAAGCGCCGGACGGCGCCAGCGGTCGCGGCAGTCCGATTTCCGGCTTTATCGGCTCTCTATATTCATCTGGAAATGATGGCAGCGCATGATCTTCGGTTCTATCCTGCTCGGCAATCTCGACCATTCCGCGCGGTGTGTTGCGATAACGTCTTGCGGCAACATTCAGCACGGGGTGCACGAATGTCTCGGCCTTGGTGGCCAACGCATCCTCGACAAGGCGATGCCATGTTTCGCCGTTTTCACGCGTGCCGCGATAGCCGCAGATGATGAGCCGGTCTTCGGCACGCGTCATGCCGACATAGAGCAGGCGGCGATATTCTTCCTCCGCCCGCGTTTTCAGCTTCTCGATCTGAGCGGTCGTGAAGCCGGTCTGGTATCCGGCATTCGGTTGCCAGAGATAGCCTTTCACCGAAGGATTATCGTTCGAAAAGTCAAAAGGAATGAGCTTTGGCGCACGACTGCCAGTCCAGACCGCGCTTCCCGAATCAACAAGAAACACCACCGCCCCTTCCAGCCCCTTGGCGGCATGGACAGTCATGATGCGCACTTCATTGCGCCCCTGATCCAGTTCACGCTTGATTTCCGGCGATGCCGCTTCCAGCGTTTCAAGGAAGGCTTGCAGGCCGGGCAGACCAGCACGCTCGGCGGAAAGCGCATAATTCTGGAATTCGTCGATGATATCGCCCGCCTCCGGCCCCAGCCTCGCCAGTAGTTTTCGCCGCGCACCGTCCGCACTCAATATCCGTGCATAGAATTCGAACACCGGCATCGTGTCAGCCATGTTGCGCCAGCGGCTCAAGGTCTTGTGCACCTCGGCCAGTGCAGCATCGCCGCGCGAGACCTGATAAAGCCGCTCGAACAGCGTGAGGCTTGAACCTCGCGGATAGGCAAGCTCGAACAGCCGGTCGTCATCCCAGCCGAATAGCGGGCTTTTCAATACTGATGCCAGCGAAAGATCGTCCGAAGGCTGAAGCACGAAACGACCGAGTGCCATCAGGTCCTGAATGGCAATATGGCTGGTGAGCCGCAAGCGGTCTGCACCTGCTACCGGAACGGACAGGTTTTTCAGCGCCCGCGACAAAGCAGGCATGAACTGGTCGCGCTTTCGTACCAGAACCATGATGTCACGCGGCATGATCCGCCGGTTCTGGCCCGGAATAGGTTCGCCGCGATCCAGCCAGTGGCGAATAGTGGCCGCGATCTGATCCGCCAGCCGGACAGCAGGTGCTGCCAGATGATCGACCGGCTCGCGCCAGTCGTCCGGCTCTTCCACCACTTCCGGCGTCAGCATATCCCAGATTTCCACCTCGCCCGGCGCATCGGAACGAATAGCTTCATGTACCGTTGCGCCTGCAAGGCCTCGATTGGCCTCGGGTCTCGCAAAAACCTCGTCTACTGCTTGCAGGACGTCAGGCGCGGATCGGAACGAGAAATTGAGGCTGACACGCTCGAACTTTAGCTCCGCATCTCCGGCGCGAAGACTGACGGACCGCCCTTGCGCCGCGAAATCCTCCGGCACCGCGCCCTGGAACGAATAGATCGACTGTTTTTCATCGCCGACTGCAAAGAGCGTGCGGCTGATATTGCGTTGGCCGACGCCGGAGAAAAACTCTTCCGACAGCATGCGGATCACCTGCCACTGGTCGGGGCTGGTGTCCTGCGCCTCGTCGACCAGAATATGGTCGATGCCGCGATCGAGCTTGTACTGAACCCACTGCCCTGCCCCGTTGCGGGCGAGCAGCGCCACGGTCCGGGTAATGAGATCCTCGAAATCGAGCAGGCCGCGCTGACGCTTCAGGTCGTGATAGCGTTGCAGCAGATTGTCGATCAGCGTCAGCGCGGCCAGATTGAGCCGCACCAGACGCAATTCCTTCAGCCGGTCGAGACCCTGTTCTACACGCGCGGCTGCCGCGTCAAAATCCTCTTCGAAATCCGGCAGAAGTTTCTTGACCGCCGCCGAGCCGACATAGGAACCGGATTTCGGCTCGCCCGTGCTTTTCAGGAAGGCTGCGCGCAACACGGCTTCCCGGTCACGTTGGCTCGTCACCTTTTCGAAACGCCGGAGCTGCAGCGCAAAATCCTGCGCGCGCGACGCACCTTTCTGGATCGACATGATGAGGTCGAGCGCATCGTCGGAAAACTCCGATATCGGCCAAAGTTCGGCGAGGAGGTCATCTTCGCTGGTTCGCGGGTCGAAGCGGAAAGCCCGGTGCAAAACTTCGCTGCGATGCGCCGCTACGCCCAGTTCGGCGATATAGGTCTGCAGGCCATTGCGCCTGCTCACGGCCTCATCCAGAAGCGATTGAAGCCCCATCTCGCCCGATGCCTGCAGAACATCGGCAAAAGCCGCTGCGAGATCAATATCGCCGCCGCCATGCGCGGTTTCGAGCAGTTGGCGCCGTGCTTCGCCGACAAGGGCTGCCTGCATCAAATCATCCATCATCTCGAAATGACCGGCAATGTTCGCCTCAAGCGGGAACTGGTGCAGGATCGCTTCGCAGAAAGCGTGGATGGTCTGGATTTTAAGCCCGCCCGGTGTTTCGAGCGCACGGGCGAACAGCCGTCGCGCTGCTGCTAGACGAGCATCGTTCGGTCTGCGGCCTTCCAGCGACTTCAGACGTTCGACGAGTTCTTCGTCAGGCAGGACAGCCCATTCTGAAAGCCGCATGAACACGCGGTTCTGCATCACCGCCGCAGCCGCCTTGGTGTAGGTCAGGCAGAGAATCTTGGAAGGATCAGTACCCTCCAGCAGCAGGCGGATAACACGTTCGGTCAGAACATGGGTCTTGCCGGAACCCGCATTGGCGGACACCCAGACAGAAGCCGCCGGATTTGCCGCGTTGCTCTGTGCCCGTAGCGTTTCTTCGGGGATAATGGGTGCCTTTTTCATTCACCGCCCTCCCCGCCAGCATCGCCCCCGGCAGACCATTCCAGTACTCGCGCCAGATGATCGTAATCGCCTGTCAGGTCCGTCTCGCGAAACGGCAATGCGCGCGACAGATAGCCTTTTTCCGGCTTTTGATATTCGACGAGCAATTGCGCCAGCCGCTGCCAGGATTCCTCGCCAAGAGCCGGTGCAGTTTTTTCCGATGGCGGTCGTCCGATCTTGAGGATCGATTCCGGCTTCACCTCGCCGCCCGCCTTGAGACGCACATAGGTCAGATCGGATGCACGGACCGAACCAAGTTCCCGAAACGCGCCGCGCACCAGAAGTGCGGCTTCCAGCGCCAGCTGCGGCGACAGCAGCACATGCGCCTGTTTGGGCGATGGTGTCGATCCGGTCTTGTAATCGATGATTTCCGCTGTCCCGTCACGCATCAGATCGATGCGGTCAGCACGACCGGAAAGCGTAATGCCAAGCCCTTCGACCTCGCGTTTATCGGATGAAATCTCCGCAAAGCGGGTCTGGACATTGTAGGCGCGCTCGCGTTCCCAAGCCAGAAACTGCGGAATGAGCGCGGTGAAGCGCGGCCACCAAACGGCCTCTATTTCCGTCGGCAAATCCATATCGGCAAAGAGGACGCGCCCCAACTCCATCAACCGCTCTGCAGCGTCGGGAGCCAGCGGATCGATGGCCTCCTGCGTAAAATGGCCCAGAATATCGTGGAACAAAGTGCCGCGTTCGGCTGCAGCCGGGTCGCGGATCAACGGCTCCAGCGGCTGCAGCTTCAATATCTTCTTGGCGAAGATCGCATAGGGATCGCGGCGCAACGTTTCGACTTCCGTTACCGAAAAATGCTTCGGGCGCGCAAGGACCGGCGGCACAGGCTGTGGCCTTTTCACGAAAGGCACATCTTCGGCACGATCGGTTTCGCGCGACCACTGGATGAATCGAGCCCCGCGCTTGCGCATTTCGGCGGTTACATCCGCACCCAGCACCGTTTCAAGCCGCTGCAGCCAGCGCGAAGGAACGGTGGGCGCGTTGTCGGAACGCTGCGAGCGCGTCAGCACGACATGATCCATGCCAAGCGCCATCTGGAAATCGTGGGCGGCAAGGCCGGTGCGGCGTTCGGGCGGATCAAGCGCGATCATCGACTTCATGGGACGTGACATGAATGGGTCGTTGCGGGTGCGTGCAGGCCAGCTTCCCTCGTTGAGGCCGCCGATAACCACCGTATCCATGGTTTGCAGACGTGCTTCCAGCGCACCCCAGATGAAGAGGCGCGGATGACCGCCCGGATGCGGCTTGACCGTCTCGCCCGCCATCAGGGCATCCAGTACGGCTGGCCATTCCGACGCTTCAAAGTCGAGCCCAGCTTCGCTCGAAACCAGACCACGCAAAAACGTGGCAAGCTGTTCGCCACGTTCACCGGAATAGAAGGGAGCGATGCTGGCCTTTTCATTCCGAGCGAGATTTTCCAGTGCTTCGACCGTAGCGCGCGCGATTTCACCGATCTCGGTCCTGCGTCCAGCGATAACGAAAGGCACCAGCGGCGTTACGGCCTTTGACAGGCTTTCGCAAAGATTTCGGGCAGCGGCGATCATGTCCGGTGTGACCGTGTCATGCCATGCCGGTTGCCATGGCTGGCCGGCGCTTTCCTCCAGCCGCCGGTCGAAAAATGCGGGAAGATCGAGTACGGATGCGCGGCCCGTGCCGCCGCGAAAGGCGATGAGTTCTAGGGTCTCGGCAGCAAGGCGTCGCACGATGCGGGGGGCTTCCAGCCGCAGCAGCGGATGCTTGACCAGCGCCAGCAACGCAACCGGGTCGCCCGGGTTGAAGACGGTCTCGACCAGCAGCCGTAGCAATGTCGTGGTCTCGACATCACGCAGATGCCGCCCGCCGGAATCATCGGCGTCGATGCCGAAACGGGCAAGTTCACCCACCACGCGCCGCGCCAGATTACGGTCTGCCGTAACAAGCGCGGCTGTTCTGCCTTCATCATTGATCGCGTCGCGCAAGACGAGAGCCACAGTAAGCGCCTCTTCCCGCTCATTCGCGGTTTCAATCAGGTCAATCGTCTGCGCCGCCTGCCGCAACGCAGTCGGCTGCATATCGGGATCGCGTGCAAGCTGTCCCCACGCATCGGTCGTTTCCGCCGGACGAAGCGCTTCACTGACCACCCGTTCGCGCAGGCGTTTGGAGGCCGGCATATCGTCCAGATGTTCCACATCCGCACGCAATGTCTGCGTTGCATCGAGAAGCTTGCGCAAACCAAACTGGGGATGACCGAAGGTCGAAGGATTATCGGTTGCCGATGCCAGCATCTGCCAGGCTGCATCATCCAGATCGCGATCCAGCCCCGGCAGCACCACCGCGCCATTCGGCAAGTCCGCAATGGCGGAAATCAGTTCCGCCGTCGCCGGTATGGAACCGGTGGAACCGGCAACGATAACCGGCCCGGCAGGCGGATGGGCGCGCAGCCGCTTCACTTCGCTCCAGATGAGATCGTTGCGATGCGCAGCGGGATTCGAAAGCCGGCGTTCCGCCAGAATATCCGGCCACAGATTGGTGACGATGTTGAGAAAACCGAGCGTAACCTGCCACCAGTCGGCAAGGTCTTCCGGAGCAATTCCAGCAAGCTCGCTCCATTTAGCCCCATCAGTTTCGACCTGATCCATCAGCCCTGCCAGATCGCGGGCGAGCCAGATCGCATCGGCAGTCGTTGCCGGAACCGAAACGTCGTCAACACCGAACAGCGCGCGCACATGCGAAGGCAGTGATTCCCGCCAAGGACGAATCAATCGCGCCAGGAGCAGAAGCCGCTCCGCTGTACCGATCGGTGGATTGATATCGAAAACGCCCGACGAGCCCGCATTGAAGAAAGCTGCATCTTCATCCACATCGCCGAGCGGTTTTATCGTCGGCAAAATAGCGCTCTTTTTTTTCGACGCATTTCCGGGCGCAAAACCGGTTCCCGTTTTTGCTGGAAATTCTTTAGCCGGATTCATATCGACCAAAATGGACCGCAATGCGCGCGCTGCGCGACGCGTGGGCACATAGATGGTGGCATTGGCCAATGACAGCGGATCGGATGGATTACCGGGGAAACCTTCGACCAGCCGTCCTTCCAGAAGCGCCTTGGCAAAGGCGGGCAAAAACGGCGTGCCTGGAGGAACTGAAAACAGGCGCTGTTTCCCATCTCTGGGTTGTCGTGCGCTCATGCGTTCTACCTCCTCATGCAAATGCGGTAAGCGCTGCCTCCGCCTCGCCGATCGCGTCCGGAGTTCCGACGGTCAGCCAATGTCCGGTCATTGGCATACCATAAAGGCGACCGGCTGCAATCGCTTCGTCGAAATAGCGGTTGAGTGAGGACACACCCAGCTCCGCGCCAGCGAAGATACGAGGATGGATGATCCCTGCTCCCGCATAGATCACCGGCTCGCCGGAAATGTCCCGTGCGCGGCGAAGATGCCCGTTTTCGTCGGCAACGAAATCGCCCTTGCCTTCATAACCCGTTTCCTGATCGAGACGTGCCGTCATCAGGAGAATATCCATTCGGTCGGCATTCCAAGCGTCAGCGAGCGCCAACAGATTAGGAGCTTTCTCGTCGCCTACCCAGAATGTGTCGGCATTCAATATGACAAACGGTTCTGTTCCGAGTATCGGCAGCGCCTTCACGATGCCGCCAGCGGAATCGAGCAGCATTTCGCGTTCATCCGAAATCACGATCTCAAGATCGTTGCGGTCACGAAGATGCGCTTCCAGTTGGTCGGCTAAATAGTGCACATTGACGATTGCCGTGCCGATGCCTGCCTGCGCCGCCGCATCGAGCCCCCAGTCGATCAAGGGCTTGCCCGCCACCTTGACCAGCGGTTTAGGAATGGTTTCGGTGATGGGACGCATGCGCTTGCCAAGTCCGGCGGCAAGAACCATAGCCGTCTTCGGGACCATTTCAGGCATTTTCATTGCGCGGCCTCTTCCTGCTGCATCAATCCCAATTCCTCAAACCACGCCGCCACTGGCGCCATGACCGAATGCTTCAGCACACGCCCGAGATAGTCATGAATGCGTGGCAGATGTTTTAGATAATCCGGCTTACCATCACGCTCATCGAGCCGCACGAAAAGACCGAGCAGCTTGGCGTTACGCTGTGCGCCCATGGCCGCATAGGCCTTGCGGAACAAAGCCTCGTCGAACGCATGTCCGAGCGCACAACGCTCATCGCAATAGGCGGCGACCACAGCCTGTTCCAGCTCCGGCGAAATCGTCACACGCGCATCGAGGGCCAGCGAAGCCACGTCATAGGCCGCCGGTCCAATCATCGCATCCTGAAAATCGATGACACCGATCTTGTCCTTGCCTTCCGCTTCTGGAAACCAGAACAGGTTGGGCGAATGATAGTCGCGCAAGAGCAGGCTCTTCTCAACATCGGCAATGTCGGCGATCACGTGGTCCCATGCGGCTTCGTAAGCTTGCTTTTCTGCGTCTGTAAGTTGCCTTCCCATCATGCGCGGCGCGTACCACTGGCCGATGAGGCTAACCTCGATCATCATCGCATCACGGTCGAAACCGGCGATGATGTGGTCGGGATGCCCCGCCACAGGTGCATGGTCAGACCACGCAACGCCATGCAGATGCGCCAGAAAGCGTCCGGCGGCCTCATAGCGTTCGGCGACAGGTTCACCGAACGATGCCCGCACACCCTCGGTCCCGAGGTTCTCAAGAATAAGGAACCCGGCATCGAGATTGGCGGCACGCATTTGCGGCACACGGAAGTCCTGCCCTGCCAGAAGCCTATCAATGGCTGCAAAGGCAAGGATGTTTTCCGCAAGATGCGCAATCTGCCGATAGGTTTTTCCGTCGCGCAGCGGCGGATCATAGGGCATCTGCGGCGCATTCATCAAAATCTCGACGCCGTGGGCAGCCGTGCGGATCGTCTCGTATTTGCGTGGTGACGCATCGCCCTGCAAATAGCGGCGCGTTGCATCGGCGCGGCCATGGAGGTCCAGAAATGCGCGTATCGCATGGCTGCGTTCCAGCCGCTGGATCGCAGCCACTGGTCCCGACACGCTAATACGTCGCCCTGCCCCTTCGTGGCTCAGCGTGACGGCAAAAGACGGTTCAGGCAGGAAACCCTCGCTCTGCTCCGGCCATTCGGCCAGCACCACGCCATCTTCCAGGAACTCCGGCAGTCCCAACTCATCCAGTTCTTCACCGTGTGAAATACGGTAAAGATCGGCATGGGCAACAGCAATGCGCAGGGCCTCGTAGCTTTGCACCAGCGTGAAAGTCGGGCTTGGGACGTCCAGCCCCTCATCATCAGCAATTGCCCGGATGATAGCGCGGGCAAGCGAGGATTTTCCCGCCCCCAGATCGCCGGAAAGCGTGACAAGATCGCCCTTCTGCAGGGCGAGGGCGAAATCCTCGCCGAAACGCTGTGTTGCAGCTTCGTCGGGCAAGAAATAGCTGATACTGGATTGTGAGGCGCTCATGGGCACCCTTTACCTTATTCGGCAGCGACGCGGAAGCTACGTGTTTCCGACGGAAAACGGCAAATGACCGTTGTTCCACGACCGGAACCCGTATCGATATCGACCGACCCGCCATGCAGCTCGACAAAGCTCTTGACGATGGCAAGTCCGAGGCCGGCACCACGACGGCGCCCCCCATTCGGATAGGACTGGAAGCGTTTGAAAACCGTGTCGAGCACTTCTCCGGGCATGCCGGGACCGTCATCGTGGACGGCAAAGACCACTTCCGACCCCTCGCGCGCCACCTGCAGCTGGATGCTGGAGCCTTCCGGCGCATAGTTGGTGGCGTTGGACAGGAGGTTGAAAAGTACCTGACGGACGCGGTTTGCATCGGCCTTGAATACATCCACGTCGTCGGCAATGTCGATGTCGAGCCCGATATCGTGGTCGCGCATACGCTCGCCGACACGGGAGGCGGCAGCGGAAATCGCTTCCACGACGGAAACCTCACCAACCTCCAATTCCATGATGCCTGCATCGACCGTTGCGAGATCAAGAATATCATTGACGATGGTCAGCAATACCGATGACGACGTGCTGATATGGTCGAGATATTCGATCTGGCGCTCGTTGAGCGACCCGAAAGCCGGTGTCTGCAATAGCTCGGTAAAGCCGATGATGTTTGTGAGTGGCGAACGCAGTTCGTAGGAAACGTGCTGGACGAAATCGTTCTTGATCTGGTCGGCCAGTTCCAGCGCCTCGTTTTTTTCCTTCAGCGCCCGTTCGACGCGCACGGTGTCGGTGACGTCGATGAAGGTCAGCATGGTCTGGCCCTTCGGCAGTGGCACCACGGCGAAGGAAAGAATAGTGCCGTCGTCCAGCTCCACCTGTCCCATGCGCCCGTCACGCGTATCGAGAAAGCCAGTGACGGTGGAGACGAAATCATCCCACAATCCGTTGCCGCCGCGCTCGCCGCAAATCTTGGCAATCGACGAAATATGCGTGCCTTCGACAATGAGCGGCATCGGCAGCGCCCAAAGATCGGCGAAGGACGGGTTGGAAAGCCGGATGCGGCCATCAGAGCCGAACACCGCCACGGCTTCCGCCAGATGGTCGAGCGTTTCACCCTGCACCTTGATGAGCGTGTTGTAACGGCCTTCGAGCTCGAACTTCTCGGTCATGTTCTCGAAGAACCAGGTCACACCACCTTGTGGATGCGGATTGGCGACAACGCGCATCGTCCGCGTATCCGGCAGATGCCACATATGTTCCTGCGGCTCGACTGCGCGATAGGCAGAAAGCACCGAATCCTTCCATTTGCGCCATTCCGGCTGCTCTGGAAGTTTGCCTTCCGAACGCAGGCGGTCGAGGATCAGCGTATTGCTCGGCTGCGATTCCAGCCAAGCCGTATCAAGTGACCAAAGCTTGGCAAAAGCCTGATTGAAGAATTGCAGCTTCATCTCGGGATCGAAAATCGCCACAGCAGTCGAAAGCTGGTCGAGCGTTTCGGCATGGCTCTTCATGGTGCGGTTCAGTTCTTCCCGCACCGCCTGTACTTCGGTCTGGTCGAAACCGAGGCCGACAGAACCCGTTTCAGCACTCACATCCGTCACGTTGAACAAACGGCGATCACCATGCACCACAGCCGTCAGCTGTTCCTGCAGGACAGGCTCGGCAAAGCGATCACGCTCCAGTCGCTGGCGTGCCTGCGCACCGAAAAGCTCGCGCCCTTCTGAAATGACCTGGCTCGCATTCGCCATATCGACTGCCTGCGCATAGGCGGCATTGACCCATTCGACGCGACCACCGGCGTCGCGGGTCCATACCGGCTGGTCGATCCGGTCGAGAAGACGCCGGAAAAGCTCGATACGTTCGGAAAATTCACGGTTCTGCGCCTGCAGTGCCGCGCGTTCCGCCTGCACGCCCTGCAGGCTGAGGAACCGGGCAACAGCAAAGCCCCCCGATGTGCGTCCGCGCACGTCGAGCAGAGTGCCGTTGACAGTTTCAACCGTGAGATCGAAAGACCGTGCCTGTTCGCGTAGCATTCCAATGGCGCGCTCAAGCGCCACGACCGATTGCGGGCGCAACCAGCGGCCAAATGCCAGAAAGGTGGAGCGATCCTGCGGGGCCGCACTATCGTCTGGCAACAGTCCGACGACTTCAGCGCGCGTGCTATGGCCATCCCAGACCACGATGCGCTGATCCTTGAGGTTAAGCAGGGCTTCATTGCGCTGGGCGACCAGATTGAGGTCGGCGAATTTGGAACGCAGTTCCTTGTTTTCTGCGGCAACGCGCGATCGTTCGCGGATCAGCCAGCCCGCAGAAAGTAGCGCTGCGCCCATCACGCCTAGGAACATGGAAAACTGGATAACCTCGAAAGCGCCGATACTGCCGCCGCCGAAGGGCAGGGCGATACGCGCCGATTCCGCGCCCTGTGCGAAGGCAGGCATGGCGGCGAAAAGCGTCGAAAGAGAAACGGAAGCCTTCATCAGGGCTTTTTTCGGAGCAAGCCATGCGAACGGCTTTGCAACATGGGCGGCAGGAAGCCATTGCCTGCCAGTAACGATTGCGGAAACATTCCGCAAAATCCCCATTGCGCCGAAATCTGGCATGTTGTCCTTTTCTCCGCCACCCGGCCATGAAAACCGCCACGAAGGCAGACTGGCCGTACTAAAACACTTCAATACACATCAAAGCCCGACCATACGCACGCCGCCACAGTGCACGAAGGTCAACCCGTTTTGAGGTATTCTGGGGATGAATCGTCCTCTCGCTTCCCGCCACAACCGGCAAAAAACGCACAACGCAAACACCCGCTCAAACACCTTGATTCGCCTACACAATACCCTTCCGGCGAATCCACGTGAAGCATCTTGCACGCAAAAAGAAAGACCGGGCGGTTTGTCAACCGCCCGGTCTCAACATGTAGTGCAATACTTAACGTATGGTTAATACCTGTAGTGTTCCGACTTGAACGGGCCCTGTGGAGTGACCCCGATATAGGCAGCCTGTTCCTCAGAAAGCACAGTCAGCTTGGCACCGAGCTTGTCGAGATGTAGGCGTGCGACCTTCTCGTCGAGATGTTTCGGCAGCACATAGACTTCATTCTTGTAGGCGTCGGTGCGGGTAAAGAGCTCGATCTGGCCCAGAACCTGATTGGTGAACGAAGCCGACATGACGAAGCTCGGATGGCCGGTTGCATTGCCCAGATTGAGCAGGCGACCTTCGGAAAGCAGGATGATGCGCTTGCCGTCCGGGAATTCGATCAGGTCGACCTGCGGCTTGACATTGGTCCATTTCAGGTTGCGGAGTGCCGCCACCTGAATTTCGTTGTCGAAGTGACCGATATTACCGACGATCGCCATGTCCTTGAACTTGCGCATATGGTCGATGGTGATCACGTCCTTGTTGCCGGTCGTGGTCACGATGATATCGGCTGTAGAAGCGGCATCGTCGAGGGTTACGACTTCGAAACCATCCATTGCAGCCTGAAGTGCGCAGATCGGATCGACTTCGGTAACCTTCACGCGTGCGCCTGCGCCGGCGAGCGACTGGGCGGAGCCTTTGCCGACATCGCCATAACCGCACACGACGGCAACCTTGCCAGCCATCATGACATCGGTGCCGCGACGAATGCCGTCGACGAGCGATTCCTTGCAGCCGTACTTGTTGTCGAATTTCGACTTGGTGACGCTGTCATTGACGTTGATGGCCGGGAAGGGCAGGAGGCCCTTCTTCTGCAGCTGGTAAAGACGGTTGACGCCGGTGGTGGTTTCTTCCGTCACGCCCTTGATGGCGTCGCGCTGGCGCGTGAAGAAGCCCGGCGTCGCAGCCATACGCTTCTTGATCTGCGCGAAAAGCACTTCCTCTTCTTCCGAACCGGGGTTCGACAGAACGTCCTCGCCTGCTTCGGCGCGCGCACCGATGAGGATGTACATGGTGGCGTCACCGCCATCGTCGAGGATCATATTGGACGGTTCGCCGTCCGGCCACTGGAATATCTGGTCGGTATAGGTCCAGTATTCTTCAAGGGTTTCGCCCTTGATGGCGAAAACCGGCGTGCCAGTGGCGGCAATCGCGGCAGCCGCATGATCCTGCGTCGAGAAAATGTTGCAGGAGGCCCAGCGGACCTCAGCGCCCAGCGCCTGCAGAGTTTCGATCAGAACGCCGGTCTGGATCGTCATATGCAGCGATCCGGAAATGCGTGCGCCCTTCAGCGGCTGCGACTTGCCGAATTCCTCGCGGGCGGCCATCAGGCCCGGCATTTCGGTTTCTGCGATATCGAGTTCCTTGCGGCCCCAATCGGCCAGGCTAAGATCCTTGACGACAAAATCTTGGCTTGCGGTCATCGCGTGCTCCAACAAAAGGCAGTTCCAGCTCGATAAAGATGTAATCAGCGGCCGGGATTGCATTCCAATATGGGGCGGCTTTCCACACGGGAAAGCGCTCCGGCTGCCGCCTTGACTAGCAGATCGCAGCCAGAAGCACAACGCAATATAAAGAAATCTTTATACGTGCATATCAGGCGGGTTTGTCGAATACGGGATCGATGACCCTCAAAGGAAGGTCGACCTGTAATATTTCGAGCATGTGGCGAAACTCGGCAACGGGATAGGCTTCGCTTTCCGTGACAAGGGCAACTGTGCAACCAGAGCCGCCTTCGGGTTGCGGGAGTGCAGCGATCACGTCATCCGCCGGATCAAGAAACTGCCAGCCGGGACGGGCCGTTTCGAAAAACGGTCTGAGCCATGGCAGATGGGTGCTGGAAAGTGTCAGCGTGTCGATGAGAGGGTAGCTGGCAGCAATGTCATCGCAGAATGCGGCGACCTTTTGCGCGGTCTCATCCGGTTGTCGAAGAAAAGCGCCATTTTCCACCAGCTCCACCATCGCAGACGCGTTGATCAGAGCGACATCACCTGGGTTATCGGTCTGTGTTCGAACAAAATCTGCAAGTTCTTCGCTCTCGATCATCGAACGCACCCCCATAACGGCAACCTTGCCGCTGTGGCTCGTCGCAAGGGCAGTGCGTACCGGCGGTGCCACACCGTAAACCGGTACGGCGAACTCGCTTTTCAATGTGTCGAGGACCATGATCGAGGGCGCATTGGAAGCAAGGACAATTGTTTGAGCGCCAAGGCTTGTGAGGTATTGGATCGTGCTGCGCATGATGGAAAGCAGCTGATCGCGGCTTTTGGCGCCATAGGGGAAACTGGCCCGATCAGCAAAATAGATGATGTCGCGCTGCGGCTGGCTGCGCCTGATCAGTTCAACCAGAGCATAACTGCCGATCCCTGCATCAAAAACGGCCACCGGATCGTTGAGACCATCCACGGCGGCCACAGTCTTGTTCTTCAGCATTCTTCGCCGAACTTGTCGGCGATGAGTGTCTGCAAGGCTTCCAACACGGCATCGGCCTGTTCACCGGAGGCACTAACGTCGATGCAGCAGCCGGGTGACGCGGCGAGCATCATCAGTCCCATGATCGAGGTGCCGCCAACGGTCATGCCGTCCTTGCTCACGCGGACATGCGCATTGTAACCATCGACCAGCTGCACGAACTTGGCCGAAGCGCGGGCATGAAGTCCGCGCTTGTTGATGATCTCGAAGGATCGGGAAACTGCAGTTTCGGGTTCGTATTCACCGGTAACGGGCACGCTGGAGTGCATGAATTACTTTCCTGTCAGGACCTGGCTCGCAACATTGATATATTTGCGCCCCGCATCCTGCGCCTCACGCAGGGCTGTCTTGATGTCGCCCCCGATGCGGACGCTCGACAGCTTGATAAGCATCGGCAGATTGACACCTGCGATGACTTCGACCTTGCCTTCCTTCATGACGGAAATGGCGAGATTGGACGGTGTACCACCGAACATATCGGTCAGGATGATGACCCCGCTGCCATTATCGGCGCGTTCCACCGCATCAACGATATCCCGCCGACGCTGTTCCATATCGTCTTCGGCACCGATGCAAACGGTCTCGAAATTGTCTTGCGGCCCGACTACATGCTCAACAGCATGCAAAAACTCTTCGGCCAACCTTCCGTGCGTGACAAGCACGAGTCCGATCATACTATAAAAGCTCCCGTCGCGTGCCCGCCGCATCACCCCGCCAGAGTGTCAGATGGCACTGAAACCACGCCGGAAAAGCGCCGGCGAGTTGTGCATCTTGGCAGCGCAAATCTTGATAGCAAGTGAAAAATTTCCACGCTACCACTAAAAAAGCAAAATGCCGCAGCGCTGTGAAATATTAGCCGATTCGTAACGAAGCCTGTTTCAGCCCTCGGAGGAGGGCCATTTTTCATAGAACAAGGTGGCTTCGATGGCCCGCGAAAGCGCGTTGGAATCGCCATTCGACGACAAAGCCGGCAAAAGAAGCCGGGGCAGTGAGATGCCCTCGAATTCCCACATTTCACCGCTCGGATAGCGTTCGGCCTCGTCACGATCCACAAGCCGGACGACGAGATAAAGCGGAGCGGCCTCCGCAAAAGCGACCTTGAAAAGCCCCGCGCCGCGAATCTCCACGCCACCAGCAAGGGCGGCTGGAACGCTGGCGATCAGCCTGCCGCTTTCGACGTGAAGCAATGTGCGGTCGTCAGCGACGAGTGAAGCGACCTCTCCACGAAGGAGGGCTCTTTCCACAAGTGTCAGCGCAAGTTCGGTCTTGCCCGCGCCGGAACGCCCCATGATCATGACACCGCGGCCTTGAACCTGAAGCGTGGTCGCATGAAGCCCGCTTTTTTCCTCTTCAGGCGTCATGGGCTTGCAGGCAGGTCGACGATGAAGCGCGCACCCTTGAACTGGTCGGGCCTTGCCGGATCGACAATATTCTCTGCAGTCAGCGTGCCGCCATGCGCTTCTATGATCTGGCGGCTGATCGAAAGGCCGAGGCCGGAATTTTGGCCGAAAGCCTCCGAGGCCGGACGGTCCGTATAGAATCGCTCGAAAATGCGCTCGATATTCTCGATCGGAATGCCTGGACCATTATCCTCGACAAGCACGCGCAAGCGACTGCCTTCGCCACTCAGCGACACGACGATGCGGCCTGTATCGTCCGGCACGAAAGAACGGGCATTTTCAATCAGATTGCTCACCACCTGACCGAGACGCAGATCGTGACCGGCAACATAGAAACCCTTCTTTCCGGCAGGCAGTTTGCCGGTATCGAAGACGATTTCCGTTCCGACCTTGTTGCGGCGCACTTCGCGCGCTGCCGTTACGAGATTGGTCAGAAGCGTCTTCATGTCGACGCGGTCGATATGTTCGCGCGCAAGTTCCGCATCGAGACGCGAAGCGTCGGAAATATCGGTAATCAGGCGGTCGAGGCGGCGAACGTCGTGCTGGATGATATCGAGAAGCCGCTTGCGCGATTCTTCGGTCTTGGCGAGCGGCAGGGTTTCGACAGCGCTGCGCAGCGAGGTGAGGGGGTTCTTCAACTCGTGGCTGACATCGGCGGCAAAGCTTTCGATGGCTTCGATACGGGTATAGAGCGAATCGGTCATTTCGCGGATCGACGTGGAAAGATGGCCGACCTCATCCTGACGTTCGGAGAAATCGGGAATTTCCACACGGCTCTTCACACCATGGCGAACGCGGTCTGCCGCAGCAGAAAGCTTGCGCAGCGGGCTTGCAATCGTCGATGCGAGGAAAAGCGACAGAATGACCATGACCAGAGAAACGACGCCGAACACGCGGAAAACCGCCATGCGCTCACCCTGCACGATCTTGTCGATATCGTCGCCTTCAGTGGAGAGCAGGAGTACACCCAATATTGCACGCGAGCGCTGGATCGGGACGGCAACCGAAACGACCAGCTCGCCCTTTTCATTGCGTCGCTGCGCTGTTTGCGGCGAACCGGCCAGCGCCTTGACGATTTCCGGATAGGCAAGGCCGTTACCGCCCGGCTGTTCCTGATAGACCGGCAGGCCTCCACCATAGAACAGATGCGAAATCCACGTCCCGGCCCGTTCCCAGATGGTCGGCGTCTCTTCCTCGATCGGCGGCAGGTCGTAGCGAAGTACAGGCCCCGCCGAAGGGAAGCTTGGTGAATAGAGTGCGCGCGAATCGAGCAACATATTGGCGTAGCGATCATAGATGCGCGCCCGCGTGCTCGTCGGCGAAATCAACCGGCGCAGCAAGGGAGAAACTTTTTCCGGATTGATCGGAAATTCCCAATTGTCGGGCGAATCCGGTGATGGTGTCAGGCTTTGCCCGGCCTGAAGCTCCAGAAGCTTTTCCGGGTCGATCATCAGAGAATTGGTGTCGATGGTCGCCGAAGCCGAGATCGCGCCTGCAATGATCTTGCCTTGCGTCAGCAGGCTTTCGATCTTTGCATCAATCAGCCCCTCACGGAACTGATTCATGTAGAGAATGCCGGAAACAAGAACCGCCAGCGCCGCCAGATTGAGAAACAGGATACGGCGCGTCAGACTCGAGAACAGATATTGGCCAAGAAACTTGCGCAGGGGCGCAAAGAAGCGACGCCAGAACACCGAGCGCTGCCGCCGGGCCCTGCGTTCGCGCAAATCCGATTTCTGGCCGATAAGGCCGTCGTTCCCGGTTTCTGCGACCATGTCGCTCTGTCTGCTCTCATTAAACTACCGCCAGACCTCACGGACTGGCGATATGTAATTATCTATCAAGCCTCGCGGAAGCGATAGCCGACGCCATAGAGCGTTTCGATCATTTCGAAATCGTCGTCAACCGCCTTGAACTTCTTGCGCAGGCGCTTGATATGGCTGTCGATGGTACGATCATCCACATAGACCTGCTCATCATAGGCCGCATCCATGAGGGCGTCACGGCTTTTCACGACGCCCGGACGCTGTGCCAACGAATGAAGAATCAGGAACTCAGTGACCGTCAGCGTTACCGGCTCGCCCTTCCAGGTGCAGGTGTGACGCTCCTGATCCATGACCAGCTGGCCGCGCTCAAGCGATTTCGCCTGCTGTCCGGTCGGCTTGGCCGTGCCGTCGCGTGCGGCAACCCGGCGAAGCACCGCCTTGACGCGCTCGACCAGAAGGCGCTGCGAGAACGGCTTGGTGATGAAATCATCCGCGCCCATCTTGAGGCCGAAAAGCTCGTCGATCTCGTCGTCCTTGGACGTGAGGAAGATGACGGGGAGGTCGGATTTCTGGCGCAGACGGCGCAGAAGCTCCATACCGTCCATGCGCGGCATCTTGATATCGAAGATCGCAAGATTGGGCGGACGCGCCATCAGACCGTCCAGCGCGGACGCGCCATCGGTGTAGGTTTCGACCCGATAGCCTTCCGATTCCAGCGCGATGGACACGGAGGTCAGGATGTTGCGGTCGTCGTCGACCAGCGCAATTGTCTGCGTTGCCGAGGCTTCCTTCATGCGAACCTTTCTCCTTCAACTAAGCCAACCGGAATATCCGGCTGGTGACGTCTTTCAGCCGCCAGAGACTGGCGGGTTATAGATCGAGCGCCTTATTACACATCGATACTAGTATAATGTGCCTGCTTGTGCAGTACAAATTAGGTACAAAATGTGGCGGCACTGGAAGAAGCCGCGAAACGACGCTCTCCGAATCGCGCTTTGGTTAATGCCAGGCCCAATGCCAGCCCGACCTCCATTCCCCGAAACTCACAGCTCATAACGCATAGATTAAACGATTTAAAAAAATTTCAAAAATTTTAAATCGATTAAATATTTGAATTGCCACGATTAATCTGTTTCTGACTGCCATCCTCAGTTTCGCGATCAATCTGGTAGGCGCGAAACGAGACCGATCAATTGTCAAACCATATGGCGGAGACATCATGAGAGAGACCGGCATTCACAACACGGCCACTTCCATTGCCACTTCAGGACTGAAGGAAATCTCCGCAGTCTTTTACAACCTTGGGGCCGCCCGGCTTTATGAGGAAACCGTTCGCCGGGGCGAAGCCGAACTGTCGGCGCAGGGTGCGCTTGTCGCACGCACCGGACAACACACGGGCCGTTCGCCGAAAGACAAGTTCGTCGTCCGCGATGCCGACACGGAAGATCATGTCTGGTGGGACAACAACAAGCCGATGAGCCGCGAAGCCTTCGAGCTGCTCTATGCCGATTTCATCGACCATGCGAAGGGTAAGGAGCTTTTCGTTCAGGATCTCATCGGCGGCGCCGATGCCGACAACAAGATCAATGCCCGCGTCATCACCGAATATGCCTGGCATTCGCTGTTCATTCGCAATCTTCTGATCCGTCCGGAACAGGAAGCGCTCGCTTCCTACGTGCCGGAAATGACGATTATCGACCTGCCATCCTTCAAGGCGGATCCGGAACGCTATGGCGTGCGCACTGAAACCGTGATCGCGGTCGACCTGACCCGCAAGATCGTGCTGATCGGCGGCACCTCCTATGCCGGTGAAATGAAGAAGTCGGTTTTCACCGCACTCAACTACATCCTGCCTGCGAAGGGTGTGATGCCGATGCACTGCTCGGCCAATGAAGGCCCGAACGGCGACACCGCCGTCTTCTTCGGCCTGTCCGGCACCGGCAAGACCACGCTTTCGGCAGATCCGACCCGTACGCTGATCGGCGATGACGAGCACGGCTGGGGTGAACACGGCATCTTCAACTTCGAAGGCGGCTGCTACGCCAAGACCATCCGTCTGTCCGCCGAAGCGGAGCCGGAAATCTACGCGACGACGCAGCGTTTCGGCACGGTGCTGGAAAATGTCGTTCTCGATGAGAACCGCCAGCCGGATTTCGACGACGGCTCGCTGACGGAAAACACCCGCTGCGCCTATCCGCTCGATTTCATCCCGAATGCATCGAAGTCAGGCAAGGGCGGCCAGCCGAAGAACATCATCATGCTCACTGCCGATGCCTTCGGCGTAATGCCTCCGATTGCCAAGCTGACGCCAGCACAGGCGATGTACCACTTCCTGTCCGGCTACACGGCCAAGGTCGCCGGTACTGAAAAGGGCGTGACAGAACCGGAAGCAACCTTCTCGACCTGCTTCGGCGCACCGTTCATGCCGCGCCATCCGTCGGAATATGGCAATCTTCTGCGCAAGCTGATCGCCGAGCACAAGGTCGATTGCTGGCTGGTCAATACCGGCTGGACCGGTGGTGCTTACGGCGTCGGCAAGCGTATGCCGATCAAGGCAACCCGCGCTCTGCTCGCCGCCGCACTTGACGGTTCGCTGAACGATGCCGAATTCCGCATCGATCCGAATTTCGGCTTCGCGGTTCCGGTCGACGTACCGGGTGTGGACACGTCCATTCTCGATCCGCGCTCGACCTGGGCCGACAAGGCTGCCTATGACGCGCAGGCCAAGAAGCTTGTCGACATGTTCGTCACGAATTTCGAGAAATTCGAAAGCCATGTCGATCACGAGGTAAAGGACGCGGCGCCAGCGATCCGTATCGCTGCGGAATAGCTTTTTCTACGCATGTCTTTATCCAAAAACCGGTTCCCACTTTTTGGAGACATGCTTTTACCATCCTGAGGAGGAGGGAGAGCCCGGCTGAAAGGCCGGGTTTTTCTTTTGTATAAGGGATACAAAGCGGTATATCTCCTCGTCATGGAAGAGAACCGGAACATCATCCGCATCACCAATCGCCTGACGATCCGTGAAGACGATCTGGAGGAGAGCTTCATTCGTGCCTCCGGGCCGGGCGGTCAGAACGTCAACAAGGTTTCGACTGCCGTGCAGCTGCGCTTTCACGCCGTGAGAGCAGGCCTGCCGGAAGATATCCTGTCACGGCTCTTCAAGCTTGCCGGACAGAAAGGTACCAAGGACGGAGATATTCTGATCGAGGCCAATCGTTTCCGCACCCAGGAGCGTAACCGCGAGGACGCGCGCGAACGGATGATCGCGCTTATTGCCAAAGCTGCCGAACCACCGCCGCCGCCACGCAAGAAGACCAGGCCCACAAAAGGCTCCGTCGAACGCCGCCTCAAGGCCAAGTCCGGACGATCCGACATCAAGAAGGGCCGCGGCAAGGTTTCTTACGATTAAAGCGCATCCCGAAAAGCGAAGCGGATTTCGGAAAAGATGCGCGTAAAAACAAATGGATAGAGCGGCTCAAACGACTCCGTTTTAACCGAAATCGCTCTAAAACATCCAGACTGCGGGAACAGACGACATGACAATCAATTATCGCGAGCTTGAAACCAGCCACGGTCGCATTGCCATCCATGAAAGCACGGGCGAGGGCATGCCCTTGCTGATGATCCACGGAAACTCCAGTGCGGGCGCCATCTTCGCGCCGCAGCTCGAAGGGGAAATTGGCAGAAACTGGCGGGTGATCGCGCCAGATTTGCCGGGCCATGGCCAATCCGGCGACGCCCTTGATCCGGATCGCAGCTATTCCATGGAAGGCTATGCCGACGCGATGACGGAAGTACTGGCGAAGCTCGGCATTTCGGATGCAGTCGTTTTCGGCTGGTCGCTTGGGGGCCATATCGGCATCGAGATGATTTCACGCTTTCCCGGCATGCGCGGCCTGATGATTACCGGCACGCCGCCTGTAGCGCGTGAGGAAGTTGGGCAAGGATTCAAGAGCGGTCCGGATATGGCACTTGCCGGGCAGGAAGTCTTTTCCGACCGCGATGTCGAATCCTATGCGCGTAGTACCTGCGGCGAACCGTTCGAAGACCAGTTGCTTGAGATTGTCGCCCGCACGGATGGGCGCGCACGGCGCATCATGTTCGAAAAATTTGCAGCCGGAACCGGCGGCAACCAGCGCGATATTGTTGCCGAAGCAAGGCTCCCGATTGCAGTCGTCAACGGTCGCTACGAGCCGTTTGTCGAACTTGATTTCGTCTCGAAAGTCCGTTTCGGCAATATCTGGGAAGGCAGAACCCATGTCATTGACGGAGCAGGGCATGCGCCCTTCCGCGAGACACCAGCCGTCTTCGATGATTATCTGCAGCGCTTCATGCGCGACTGCGCGGCCTGACCCGCTGCAATCACCAAAAGACAAAAGGGCCGGATAACCGGCCCTTTTCATATCTAAGTACTTGTTTCGTCGCATTATCCTACGCAAAACCGCTTCGTACTTTTGCCGGAAATGCTCTAGATTTTTCTCAACGCAACTTCCTCGATCAGATGATCACTGCCCTTGCGCAGGATCAGATCGGCGCGCGGGCGCGTCGGCAGGATATTATCCTTGAGATTCTTCAGGTTGATATTGTTCCACAGCCCTTCGCCAATCGAACGCGCCGCATCTTCCGAAAGCTGCGAATAGCGATGGAAGAAGGATTCCGGATTGACGAAAGCGGTCTCCCGCAGCCGCATGAAGCGGTCGATATACCATTTGTGGATCAGCTGCGATTCCGCATCGATATAGATCGAGAAGTCGAAGAAATCGGAGACGAAGGGCACCATCTTGCCGTCTTCCGGCAGATCGCGCACCTGCAGCACATTGATGCCTTCGAAGATCAGAATATCCGGCTTGTCGACGATCTGATATTCACCCGGCAATACGTCGTAGCTCAGATGCGAATAGAGCGGCGCACGCACCTGGCTCATGCCTGCCTTGATCGCTGACAGAAAGCGTAAGACCGCACCGACATCGTAGCTTTCGGGAAAACCCTTGCGCTCCATCATGTTCTGCTCGCGCAGGACAGCATTGGGGTAGAGAAAACCGTCGGTCGTCACCAGATCGACCTTCGGGCTCGACGGCCAGCGTGCCAGAAGCTCTTTCAGGATACGCGCAGTCGTGGATTTCCCAACCGCAACCGAGCCTGCAATGCCGATGATGAACGGTGTCTTGAACGACTCTTCCATATTGAGGAACTGCTTGCGCTGCTCAAACAGAAGCTGGCTTGCCTCCACATGCGCCGACAGCAATCGCGACAGCGACAGATAGATGCGCCGCACCTCATCGAGATCGATAGGATCGCCCAGCGAGCGCAGCCGTTTGACCTCGTCATAGGTCAGGGTGAGCGGCGTGTCGGCGCGAAAGCCCGCCCATTCCTCAGCCGAAAAGAAACGGTAAGGCGAGTAACGCGACGGCGTTAGCTGGTCCACTTTTTCCCACATATTGTCGCTGCTCTCCCTCAACGCCAATTCTGCACTAGCAGCTTTCAATTCGCTTTGCATTTATGCTTTCGGACGACCGGCCTTTTCCTCAAGACCAGTCTGCGCCGTGCGGCGTTGCAATTCTGCAAGAACCTCATTGAGCGGTACGTCAGCAATCTTGAGCACCACCAGCAGATGATAAAGCAGGTCAGCGCTTTCGGTGACCACTTCCGCGCGGTTGCCCTCAACGGCGGCAATGACCGTTTCCACGGCTTCTTCACCGAGCTTTTTCGCGGCCCGTGTCTGTCCCTTGGCAACAAGGCTTGCAGTATAAGACGAGCCGTCCGTCATGCCGGCACGCTCCGCGACGATGCGTTCAAGGTCGGAAAGTGTGAATTCAGTCATCGGATTTCCTTCAGATTTCTGTAGCGGGATCAGAAAACAGTGCAGTGGACTGATTTCCGCGCGAAGACGGTTCCCACTTTTCCGCGACATGCTGTATTCTCAACGGACCGTATCGAGCCGCATCGGGATGCCAGCTTCGGCCATATAGCGCTTGGCCTCGCCAATCGTATAGGTGCCGAAGTGGAAGATGGATGCTGCGAGAACTGCGGTCGCATGACCGTCACGAATGCCCGCCACCATGTGATCGAGATTGCCGACACCACCTGAAGCGATTACCGGAACGCGCACGCTGTCAGCCACGGCTCGCGTCAGTGCCACGTCGTAACCGGCCTTGGTTCCGTCGCGATCCATCGAGGTCAGCAGGATTTCACCAGCGCCGAGGCTCACCACCTTCTGCGCAAACTCCACCGCGTCGATGCCGGTTGTCTGGCGTCCGCCATGGGTGAAGATTTCCCAACGGTCGGCTTCGCCTTCGCCCGAAACCTTCTTGGCGTCGATGGCAACCACGATGCACTGGTCACCGAATTTGTCAGCAGCTTCTGCAACAAATTCCGGGTTCTTCACCGCAGCCGTGTTGATCGAAACCTTGTCGGCACCGGCCAGCAGCAGCTTGCGAATGTCAGAAACCTGACGCACGCCACCACCAACAGTGAGCGGCATGAAGCACTGTTCCGCTGTACGGGCGACAACATCGAAAATTGTCTCGCGATTGTCTGAAGACGCCGTGATGTCGAGGAAGCACAGTTCGTCCGCGCCCGCCGCATCATAAGCGCGGGCAGCTTCCACCGGATCACCGGCATCGATCAGATCGACAAAGTTCACGCCCTTGACGACGCGTCCGTCTTTCACATCGAGGCACGGTATCACTCTTGCTTTCAGCATGGTTGTCCTCGATCTGCCGCGTCTCTTTTCAGTTTTGCCTGTCCTCGCGGTCCGGCCTTTGCCGGACTGTTCGCTGCGGACAGGCAGGAGCAGCCGTCTTTAACATCGAGGCAAGGAATTACGCGTGCTTTGAGTGTCATACTGCGGCCCTCAACAGAGATAATGCTTCTGCCGGATCGATGCGGCCATCGTAAAGCGCGCGACCGGAAATCGCGCCTTCCAGCTTGCGGGCATCAGGAGCGGCAAGACGTTTAATGTCATCCATCGAGGCGAGGCCGCCCGATGCGATCACCGGGATGGAAACGCTATCTGCCAGGCCGAGCGTCGAATCCCAGTTGATGCCAGCCAGAACGCCGTCGCGATCGATGTCGGTATAGATGATGGCGGCAACGCCTGCGCCTTCAAACTTTTTCGCGAGTTCGATCACGCCCAGTTCAGACGCTTCTGCCCAGCCTTCAACGGCGACATAGCCGCCCTTAGCATCGATGCCGACAGCAACCTGACCCGGAAATGCCTTGCAGGCCTCAATCACCAATGCCGGATCGCGCACGGCGACCGTGCCAAGAATGACGCGGCGCAATCCCTTGGAAAGCCAGTTCTCGATATGCTGGAGCGTGCGGATACCGCCCCCGAGCTGCACCGGATTTTTCGTGGCTTTCAGGATCGCTTCCACAGCCTTGCCGTTGACGCTTTCGCCAGCAAAGGCACCGTTGAGATCAACCACATGCAGCCATTCAAAGCCCTGATCCTCAAAGGCTTTGGCCTGTGCAGCCGGGTCTTCATTATAGACGGTGGCCTGATCCATGTCGCCGAGCTTCAGGCGCACGCATTGACCGTCTTTCAAATCGATGGCGGGAAAAAGGATCATAATGTCAGGGCTTCCATTTCAGGAAATTGGCAATGAGCGAAAGGCCGAGCAGCTGGCTCTTTTCAGGATGGAACTGGGTTCCCACCATATTGTCGCGGCCAACCGTTGCAGTGACATCGCCGCCATATTCAGTAACGGCCAGCACGTCAGCCTTGTTCTTCGCATCGAACATATAGGAATGCACGAAATAGGCGTGCAACCCGTTCTCGCCGGTCTCGATACCTTCGAAGACCGGGTGAGAATGTTTCACGTGAATCCTGTTCCAGCCGATCTGCGGAATTTTCAGCGAAGGATCGGACGGTGTCATTTCACGCACATCGCCCGCAATCCAGCCAAGGCCCTCGGTCACTTCCTTTTCAAGGCCGCGCTCCGACATGAGCTGCATGCCGACACAAATGCCAAGAAAAGGATGTGCCTTCTTCAGAACCACATCTTCCAGCGCTTCCACCATGCCCGGTACGGCATGAAGGCCGCGACGGCAATCGGCATAAGCACCGACGCCCGGAAGCACGATACGGTCAGCCGTCGCCACGCGATCGGCATCCGCCGTCAGTTCTATTTCTGCCGCGATACCGCTCTCATGCGCCGCGCGCTCAAAAGCCTTGGTGGCCGAGCGCAGATTGCCGGAGCCGTAATCGATGATTGCAACACGCATTTTCAGTTCTCTCCGCGATGGCCGACAAACCCGATCGTCGAGCCAAATGAGGAATAGGTGGGACGAGGGGGCTGCTGCGCCCATTCCGGAGCAGGCTTGTCCGCAAGAGAGGTTGCTGGCCAGGCCGCATCTTCAAGGCTGTAGAAATAGCGGATCTCTGCTTCTTCCAGATCGGAGGCATCAATGACCGCTTTTTCGACAAAACCCTGACGCCCGAGCTTGGTGATCTTCCAGTTGACGCCTTCCAGCGCCACAAACAGCGATACCAGCAGGGTCAGAAGCGGAACCGCATCGGCGATGCCAAAGTAAGCTCCGACAAGCCCGAGCAGGATTGTGATGCCCAGAACAGCAAAAGCTTCGAACCACAGACGCTGGGTCAGAAGCCAGACGAAGGGCAAGACCAGCGCCAGTACATGGAATCCGTCGCGCACAAAGACGGCCTTTTCAGCATCTTTACTATCGCTCGGTTCCAGAACGACATATTGCGCCATGACCTGTCCTTCCGTTCGGGACCTATCCCTTTAACGAACCCTTGGTGGAGGGAATTGCATCCTTCTGGCGCGGATCGGTTTCGAGCGCCGTGCGCAGAACCCTAGCCACCGCCTTGAAGATCGATTCCGCAATATGGTGGTTGTTGGCACTATAATGATTGTTGATGTGGAGTGTGATGCCTGCATTCATCGCGAAAGCCTGGAAGAATTCGCGCACCAGCTCGGTATCGAACGTGCCGATCTTGGATGTCGTGAAATTGACGTTCCAGACCAGAAAGGCGCGCCCGGATACATCCACGGCAGCGCCGGTCAGCGTATCGTCCATGGCCAGGTCCATCGAGGCATAGCGCACGATACCGCGGCGCTCGCCCAATGCTTTGGCAATGGCCTGACCGAGCGCAATGCCGGTGTCCTCGACCGTGTGGTGATCGTCGATATGCAGGTCGCCCTTGGCCATGACACGCATATCGATGAGCGAATGTCGGGAAAGCTGCTCCAGCATGTGATCGAAGAAGCCGACACCGGTGGTGATGTCGAACTTGCCAACGCCGTCCAGATCGACGGAAACGGCAATGCTCGTTTCCTTGGTCGAGCGCTCGATGCTTGCCTTGCGGGTGCTTTCTGCAGTCATAAGCTTTCCTCATTCAATAGCTTGGAGGCGTTCTAGAACAGCTTGCCCAGTTTGCCAATTCCTTTTGCCGGTTTGGCAAGCTGCAATTCGGCATTTGCAATTCGTCCGTATGTTCTTAAATATTCTCAGCGAAGCACGATTCATCCGCCAATGGCTGACGGAGCCTGTTTCTCCGATAGATGAAGGGGCACCTGCAATTGCCTTCCGGGATTGCATGTGCCGCCAAAGGAGCATCCATGATCGAACATCATCCCACGACAATTTACGGCACGACCATCGTAACCGTTCGCAAGGGTAACAAGGTCGTTATCGCCGGTGACGGACAGGTTTCGCTCGGCAATACCGTCATGAAGGGCAATGCGCGAAAGGTTCGCCGCATCGGCAAGGGCAATGTGATTGCCGGTTTCGCCGGAGCCACCGCAGACGCCTTCACCCTTCTGGAACGCCTCGAAGCGAAGCTGGAGCAATATCCCGACCAGCTCATGCGCGCTTCGGTCGAACTCGCCAAGGACTGGCGCACCGACCGCTACCTGCGCAAGCTGGAAGCCATGATGCTGGTTGCCGACAGCAAGGTAACGCTGGCGCTGACAGGCACCGGCGACGTGCTTGAACCCGAACATGGCGTCATGGCCATCGGTTCGGGCGGCAATTATGCGCTGGCCGCTGCCCGCGCACTGGTCGATACGGACAAGTCAGCCGAAGAAATCGCCCGCAAGGCGATGGATATCGCCGCCGATATCTGCATCTACACCAACCACAATATCATCGTGGAAAGCCTGGACGCAGAATGAGTTCGCTCGCGCAGGCCTCAAAACCGAGTACGCAACGCTGGGGCCTGGGCGCCCTGATCGTTCTCGCCATACTCGCAGTGCAAGCCTTCTGGCTTTACTTCGACGGGCGGATCGCCATGTGCGAATGCGGGACCATAAAATTATGGTCGGGTTCGCTGATGACCGAAAATTCGCAGCATATATCCGACTGGTATACGCTGTCGCATATCATCCATGGCTTTCTGTTTTACTGGCTGTTCACGGTCATCGCACCCAAAGCCCCGCTCGGCTTGAGACTTGCGGCTGCGGTCGGCATCGAAGCCGTATGGGAACTGGTCGAGAATTCGAACTTCATCATCGAACGCTATCGCGCCAATACGTCCTCGGTGGACTATTTCGGTGACAGCATCGTGAATTCGGTTGCCGACACGGTTGCCGCCCTGATCGGCTTTCTGATCGCAGCCAAACTGCCAACGAAAATAACCGTCGCCATCGCGCTGTTCTTTGAAGTTCTGGCGCTGATCGTCATTCGCGACAATCTTACGCTCAACGTGATCATGCTGCTGCATCCGTTCGAGTTCATCAAGCAGTGGCAAAGTGGGTTATAATTATGAGTAATTTCTCTCCCCGTGAAATCGTCTCCGAACTCGACCGCTTCATCATCGGCCAGAACGACGCCAAGCGCGCGGTCGCTATCGCCCTTCGCAATCGCTGGCGCCGCCAGCAGCTCGAAGGCCAGATGCGCGAAGAGGTCATGCCGAAAAACATCCTGATGATCGGACCGACCGGCGTCGGCAAGACGGAAATTTCCCGCCGCCTCGCAAAGCTGGCCGGTGCGCCTTTCGTCAAGGTGGAAGCGACCAAGTTCACCGAAGTCGGCTATGTCGGCCGTGACGTCGAGCAGATCGTCCGCGATCTCGTCGAAGTTGCCATCACGCTCGTCCGTGAAAAGCGTCGCGACGATGTGAAGGCCAAGGCGCATCTCAATGCGGAAGAACGCGTGCTAGATGCACTGGTCGGCAAGACCGCCAGCCCCGCCACGCGTGACAGCTTCCGCAAGAAGCTGCGCAATGGCGAAATGGACGACAAGGAAATAGAAATCGAGGTCGCCGACACCGGTTCCGGCCCAAGCTTTGAAATTCCGGGCATGCCGGGCGCCAATATTGGTGTCATGAACCTGTCCGATATGCTGGGAAAGGCCATGGGCGGGCGCACCAAGACGCGCAAGACCACGGTGAAGGATTCCTATCCGATCCTGATCAACGATGAATCCGACAAGCTTCTGGATCAGGACCAGATCGTTCAGGAAGCGCTTCGCGTCACCGAAGACGAAGGCATTGTGTTCATCGACGAGATCGACAAGATCGCATCGCGGGAAGGCGGTATGGGTGCCGGTGTGTCGCGCGAAGGCGTGCAGCGCGATCTGCTGCCGCTGGTCGAAGGCACGACCGTTGCGACCAAATACGGGCCGGTGAAGACCGACCACGTGTTGTTTATCGCATCCGGTGCGTTTCACGTATCCAAGCCGTCCGATCTTCTGCCGGAACTGCAGGGCCGTCTGCCGATCCGTGTCGAGCTCAATGCGCTGACACGCGAAGATTTCCGCCGCATCCTGACGGAGACCGAAGCAAGCCTGATCAAGCAGTACATCGCACTGATGGAGACGGAAGAGGTGAAGCTCGAAATCACCGATGACGCCATCGACGCTCTGGCCGATATCGCTGTCGATCTCAATGCGACGGTTGAAAACATCGGTGCGCGCCGGTTGCAGACGGTGATGGAACGTGTTCTCGATGAAATTTCATACACCGCGCCCGACAAGACAGGCGCAACTTTCGTCATCGACGCGGCCTATGTAAAGGACAAGATCGGCAGCCTTGCCAAGAACACCGATCTGTCGCGCTTCATCTTGTAAAAGTGGCCATAAAGCCACGGCGCGAGTTCACTTTCGCAAATACTGCAAAAACCCCTCGACTTGCATCGGGGGGTTTTTTATTTTCCCCGCAACTTTTACCGAATATTCACCATATCAGGACCGTTTCCACACAATGATCAGAATAATGGGCGCAAAGCCGCGACGCATTTTTGTTGGATTTGTCCTGGCCCTCAGCCTTGCCAGCCAGAGCGCCTATGCAACGACGGTCGTGCCTCCGGGCAATCGCAGTGCAGAACAGCCGCCAATTCCCGGCGCATCCGCCAAGCGCACGCGTGAGCTGAGCACCACGTACGAGAAGAAGTATCAGAAGATCTACAATCTCCTGAAAAAGGATGCCTCGCTGCGTTCCAAGATCCGCTCAACGGCAGCCGCCTATGGCATCGATCCTATTCATATTGTCGGCGCGATTGTGGGCGAGCACACCTATAATGTCGACGTCTATGACCGGCTGCAGACCTATTACGTCAAGGCCATGTCCTATGTGAACCAGGGCGTGAGCTTCGGCTACAATGGTGAAAGCATCGGCCAGTTCATCAAGCGGCCGGAATTTGCCGACTGCCTGAAACATAAGGACAGCTATTCGCTATGGTCCTGCCGCGAGAATGTCTGGAATAAGAACTTCCGCGGCAAATCTGTCGGTGGCAACGCTTATCCCAACAATCGTTTCAGCGCAGTCTTCTTCCAGCCCTTCTATGCCGGGCAGACATTCGGCCTCGGTCAGATCAATCCGCTGACAGCATTGCAGATGTCCGACATGGTGAACCGCGTTTCCGGTCTGCCCAAGCTCAACGCAGAAGACGGCAATGTCGTCTACAAGACGATCATGGACCCCGATCTGACGCTGCCCTACATTGCGGCGACGCTGAAACAGTCGATCAACTCCTACCGCCAGATCGCCGACTTCGACATTTCGAAGAATCCCGGCCTGACCGCCACGCTCTATAATACGGGCGGTGCCGAAGCACGCGCACGAGCGCTTGCCAACGAAAACGCCAAGCGAAAGGCGGACGGTCAGGAACCTTTGCTACCGCAGGAAAACTACTATGGATGGCTGGTCAATTCGAAGCTTGATGAGCTGAAAGCGCTTTTCTAGTGGATTTTTCGAATTTGACGTTTGAAACGGGATTAATATCGGACGGGTATCAAACGTCAAATTCAATCCACTAGAGCGCGTTTCGATCTGATTGGATCAGATCGGCGCACTGATCATTTGTTTCTACGCGCATCTTTTCCGATCGAAGCAGGATCGGAAATCAGTCCAGTGGACTGATTTCCCTGCGTAGGCGTTTCACGCTTTTCGGGACGCGCTTTAATCAACTTGAACAGGCTTGATACCGCGGCGGCGCTTTCGCGCCGCCTCTATTTCCTCACTCAGATGTCTGATCGTCTCGCGGTCGATGATGCGGATATTGCGCGCCAGAAGATTGGCGAGTTCTGTTGCCTGCGGCGACAGGCCCGACGTATCGATCACCACGCGCGGATGCGACACGGCGGCGAGGTTCTGCAACTCTTCCGCTTCGTCCCAGATGATATTGAAATAGGTGATGATGCGCTGAAGCAGGTCCCAGGTCGGCTGGCCGCGCCGGCCATGTTCCAGCGCTGACAGATAGGCCGGTGAAACGCGAAGCGCTGCCGCCATATCCTTCTGCGTCACACCGCGTTCTTCCCGCAACTCGCGCAAGCGTATTCCAAATGGCGTCATCGCGGTCTGCTCCCACCGGGCAATACGGTTTGCTGTGCCATGGTTTGCGTCTGGCGACGAAGCCTTACATAGAGGGCCCCATGCCCGCCATGATGACGCGCCGCATCCTCATAGGCACTCACCAGAAGCCGGAACAGCGGTGTGGAAAACCAGTGCGGCACCGCCTGTCGCAAAATCCCTTCGCTGCCGAATGAACGGCCTTTGCCGGTAATAACCATGACGTGACGCAGGCCACGTGCATGTGCGCTGACCAGAAATCCGTAGAGCAGGCCGTGCGCCTCTCCCTGCGTGAGACCGTGCAGATCGATGCGGGCTTCAATATCGACACGACCTTTGGCGATCTTTCGATGCGTCGGCTTGTCGAGTGATTGAATCTGCATTTCGCTGAGCGCCGACAAACCCTTCTTCGGTTTGCTCGCTTCCACTGCAGGCTGAACCTTCGCCTTGGCAGGGCGCTTTTCTTCTTCCACCATCAGGGATTTGAAATCGGGAAGTTCGTCCTCACTCGCCTTTGGCTTTATCAGCGGCTTTGCGGTTTTCGCGACCGTCTCCCACAGGATGCGGTCTTCGGGCCGCAGATAATCCTTTTCCGGCTTGTCGGTGTTACGCGCCATCCCGTCACGCCTCCAGAAGCCTGCGCGGCACCAGCGCATAAAAGTCAGCATCGTCCTTCACGCCACCTGCGATCTCGCCTGCCGTGTCGCCAGAGCCCGTGAACAGATCGCCGCGGGCAGGGCCGACAATGGCCGTTCCCGTATCCTGCGCGATCATCAGGCGTGCAAAAGGTTCACCGTCAAAGACCGTGACATTGGGTGTACTGACGTAGATCGGCGTCCCGAATGTGTGGAGCAATTTATCGACAGCAAGCGAACGCCCGGCGGTCAGCGGAACTTTTGCAGCGGCAATCGGACCCGCATCCGGGTCGTCCACAGAAGCTTCCCGGAAGAAAATGTAGGATCGGTTTTGCCAGATAAGATCGTCAGCCTTATCCGGATGCTCAGCCAGCCAGCGTCGGATCGACTGCATGGAAATTTCTGAAGCGGGAATTTCGTCATTGGCAACCAGAATGCGGCCGATGCCTGTAAACGGATGGCCGGATTTGGCTGCATATGTAATGCGCAGCAACCCGCCATCGCGCAGTTTCAAGCGTGCCGCGCCTTGCACATGCGCGAAAAAGGCATCGACCCGGTCGGCGACAAAAGCGATTTCCAACCCACGCCCGGAAAGACTGCCCTGCTCGATTGTCTGGCGGTCATCATATTCGGCAAGGCCGTTTTCCGTCCGGCGCGCAAAGGCAAAGGACGGATCAAAACGACTTTCATCTGTCACTTTCACGAGGTCATCGGGCTGGCGCAGGAAGGGCACCTTGAACCGGCCATCGGCCTCAAGGGAGGCTTCGATCTCCGGTTCATAGAAAGCGGTCACAAAGCCTGTTCCCTGATCGGGAACGATCCGGCAGGGGATGAAATTCTGCTCGAAGAAAGCGCGCGCTTCTTCCACACCCGGATTGTCGAGGCTGCGTGCATCTGCAAAGATCGGCCCCAACGCTTCGAAACAGATGCCGAGACTGCCGCTTTTGTAAGTCTTGTGGGCCGCATAGTCGGCAGAACGGCGAAACGTAGCGAATGCCGCGGACTGATCGTCCCGGTTCCAGCCCGGACAATTGGAAAAAGCCACCGGGCGCAAAATCCTCGCCAAGTCGTTCATCGCCGCATCCGTCTAACTATGCACAAACAAAAAGGCCGCTGATTTTTTGAAACGCGCATCTTTTCCGATCGAAGCAGGGAAATCAGTCCAGTGGACTGATTTCCCTGCGTAGGCGTTTCACACTTTTCGGGATGCGCTATCGCGGCCGGATTCACATGTTTTCTCTTAATCTTCCGCTTCAGTCGCGACAAGCTTCCAATTTGGATCACGCGATCGTGTGTCGCGGGCAAAGGTCCAGAGATCCTTGATCTCGAGCACGTTTTCCGGATCACCGTCGATCAGCTTGCCCTCCTTGTCAAAGGTGGATGAAATCATCTGGCTGACGATATTGACCGTTACGTGCGCTTCCGACCCCTTCATCTCAGCACCGGCGATTTCCGCCTTGTCGATCCCGACAAAGGACGAACGCACGCTTTCGCCACGGGTTTCACGATCATCGATAGCTGAAACAAAGCCCTCGAAGACATCCTTGGAAAGCAGATTTTTCAGAACCTTGCGATCGCCATCGGCAAAGGACATCACAATCATTTCATAGGCGATCTTCACGCCTTCCACGAAACCGGCCGGATCGAACGAAGGATCGGCAGCGTAAATCGCGCGCATGCCGTCATTGACCGGCGTGCCGACCGGAGCGGCCTTGTCGATGGCGGTGAAATCTTTTTCGCCCGGACGACGTGGCAGAGAGACGACATTATCCGTCTCACCGCTTGCCGGTGCAGCATCGGCACTGCGGGCTGATGTGTAAGGATCGAAGGGCGGTTTTTCACTTCCGGTACGACGGCCAAGAACATTCCTCAGCTGGAGAAAGATGATCACCGCTGCGATGAAGAAGAATATCGTGCCAAAATCAAAAAATTCCATGCCGCCTGCCGCTGATTGAAGGATCAGGCATTTCGCCTTTCCTTATCCCTAGTTTGTATCTCATACATATAGATCGGCTTACGTCATCATTCAAATCCCGATCATGCATACCTATTTGATATTGCATGACAGACAGTTTCAATTTCGTTCCGAACCTGAAAAAGTTACAATTCAGGTTAAATTGAAACGCTGAAACCAAACAACAAAGGTCGTAACTTACGTGTCCTCTTCTCTCGCCCCTCTCGTCATGCTGGCGATGCCTTTCATCGAAATTGCCGGTTTCGTCATTATCGGCAGCAAGATCGGCGTTTTCGCGACTTTGGGCCTCGTTATTCTGAGCGCAATGCTGGGTTTCTTTCTGCTGCGCGTGCAGGGCATCGGGCTTTTGCAGCGTATCCGTACCGAAACGGCTGCCGGACGCGTGCCGGATCGCGAAATGGTGCATGGCGCCATGCTGGTTCTGGCAGCGATACTGCTGATCGTGCCCGGTTTTGTCAGCAGCACCATCGGCATTCTGCTGTTCATTCCGTTCATCCGTGATTTCATGTGGGAAAAATTCATGCGCGGCCGCATGGTCGTTGCGACATCCGCACGCTATTCGGACGGCTACGGGCAACAGCATCCCGGTTCAAATCCACGTCAGGACCATGTCATCGATCTCGATCCAGAGGATTATACCACCAGGCCGAATGAAAACTCGCCTTGGAAAGACGACCGTAAAGATCAATGAATACGCAAATACTAACCTAAAAAGCCTTTCTTGCCTCATGCCCGCGCACATGCTAGCCAAACATTCCGACCTTTCGGGGCAGTCTGCGTAGACTGCTCTGGAAGCGCAAAAATTTTAATCACCGATAGAAGGCATACCGATAATGAGCGATAAGGCCGCGGGCGAAGTAAAGAACGGCAATGGCGCGACGGCCGAGCCGTCCCTCAACATTCTGGCGCAGTATGTGAAGGACCTGTCCTTCGAAAGCCCGGGCGCGCCGCTGTCGCTGCGTCCGCGCGAGAAGGCACCGTCCATCAACATCAACGTGAACGTAAACGCCAATCCGCTTTCCGAAACGGATTTCGACGTTGTGCTGACGCTGGAAGCCAAGGCTGTTGACGGCAAGGACGTCCTTTTCAACACCGAGCTCGTCTATGGCGGCGTGTTCCGCATTCAGGGCATCCCGCAGGAGCACATGCTTCCGCTTCTGTTCATCGAATGCCCGCGTCTTCTGTTCCCGTTCGCTCGCCAAATCATTGCCGACGCAACGCGCAACGGTGGCTACCCGCCGCTGATGATCGACCCGATCGATTTCGCGCAGATGTTCCAGCAGCGGATGGCCGAAGAACAGGCCAAGTCCGCTGTAAAGAGCTGATCATTTCAGACGATAGCGCGGTTCCAGTTAAAGCAGAGTCGTGGAACCGCTTTATCTCTTTGTTTTTACGCATTATCCGACGCAAAACCGCTTCGCACTTTTGCTGGAAATGCTATAATTGCAAAAAGCCCGGTTTCGACCGGGCTTTTTCATATCCGCTTCTGAGGCTTACTCAGTACTTTTTCCAGATGGCTTTTTCGCCCAGCTTGTCCACAAGTGCGGCGTGAGCAGCGCGCTCCGCATCGGAAATGCGTGGGGCAAGCGGCCTCGGGCGCGCGGCAAGAACGATGGCAGCGCCGCTCTCTCCGGCATTGTTGCCGCTGACAGCACCGCCCATGCTGAGCCCAAGCGCTGTCTGCTTGCCGCCGATCAGTTCGATATAGACTTCGGCCAAAATCTCGGAATCGAGCAATGCCCCGTGCAGGGTACGGTGTCCATTCTCGATGCCGTAGCGCTTGCACAAGGCGTCGAGTGAGTTCGGACCCATCGGATGCTTGCGGCGGGCAAGCGCCAATGTATCGATGATGCGCTCCGACTGGATTTCAGCCTGTCCGAGCCTTGCCAGTTCAGCATTAATGAAGCCAAGGTCGAACATGGCATTGTGTGCCACCAGCTTAGCCCCGTCGAAAAATTCGAGAAACTCGTCCAGAACTTCCGCGAATGTCGGCTTGTCCAGCAATTGTTCATTGCTGATACCATGCACCGCTAGCGCTTCGGGATGAACCTGACGCCCCTGCGGGTTGATGTATTTATGGAAAGTGCGGCCTGTGGGAAACTTGTTGATCAGTTCCACGCCGCCGATTTCGATCACACGGTCCTCGAGCCTTTCCAGGCCGGTGGTTTCCGTATCGAAAACGATTTCACGCATTGAAGAACCTCTCAGAAAATATCTCGAACAGCTGTAACACAGCGCCCGCGATTATTCTGTCGCGACCGCCGGCTTTCCACTCAATTCCGCAACAATTTCGGTAATCTGACGGCGCAGATTGTCGAAACTCCCGCTCGTATCGATAATGAAATCGGCTCTCGCACGCTTCTCGGCATCCGGCATCTGACGGGCGAGAATGGCATCGAGTTTTTCTTCCGTCATGCCCGGTCGCGCAAGCACGCGAATGCGCTGTATCTCGGCAGGGGCTGAGACAACCACGATCTTGTCCACACGCTTGTCGCCGCCGGTTTCAAAAAGCAGCGGAATATCGATGAGTGCCAGAGCGGCGCCAGCTTGCTCCGCATTGCGGCGAAAGGCTTCTTCTTCCTCACGCACAAGCGGATGAACGATGGCTTCCAGTTTCTTCAGGGCTTCGAACTTTCCGATGACGGCAGCGGAAAGTTTTTCCCGATTGACCGCACCGTTTTCCACAGTGCCCGGAAACGCAGCCTCGATCAGCGGGGCCGCGCGACCGGAATAGAGCTGGTGCACGGTGTCGTCGGCGCTATAGATCGGCACACCGGCTTCGGCGAACATGTTCGCCGCCGTTGTTTTCCCCATTCCGATGGAGCCGGTTAATCCGAGCACGATCATAGAGCGCCAGCCTTTGCCATATCTGCCAGAATATGCTCACACAGCGCTTTCGTCACTAACGGCCTTTTGCCGAACCAGCGCTCAAAACCTGGAACGGCCTGATGCAGCAACATGCCAAGACCATCCACTGTCACCAGACCTGCTTCTTCGGCCTTTTTCAGAAATGGCGTCTTGAGCGGTACATAAACAATATCGGTGGCGACTGCCTTTCGCGACGCCTTGCCAAGATCGAGCGGGAATACTTCCTGCTCGTCATGACCGCTCATGCCAAGCGATGTCGTGTTGACGATCAATCCGGCGTCGGAGACCAGTTTTTGCGCCGCATCCCAGCCATACGCCGAGACACGTGGTCCGAAATGGGTTGCGAGATCTTGCGCCCGGCTCACCGTGCGATTGACGATGGCGACTTTCTTAAAGCTGCGCGACAACAGCGCATGGACGATTGCCCGGCTTGCACCACCGGCACCCAGAACAAGAGCACTGTCGGCATTATCCCAGCCGGAAGCCGATGCATCGAGATTGGCGGCAAAACCGTAGGCATCGGTATTGCCGCCATGAAGCCTGCCATTTTCAAGCCAAAGCGTGTTGACCGCGCCGATGGCCTTCGCGGCCTCATCCAGACTTTCCACCGCAGCATAGGCTGCTTCCTTGTGGGGAATGGTGACATTGCCACCGGCAAAACCGTTTTCTGCAAGCGACGAAGCAAAGAAGCCGAAATCCTCCGGCTTTACTTCTATCGCCTCATAAGAACCGTCGATCCCAAGTTCATCAAGCCAGAAACCATGGATCAGCGGCGACCGCGAATGTTTTATCGGAAAGCCGGTGACAAACGCCTTCTTAGCCATCGATCAGATTTTCCTTCCTCAGTTCAGCCAGCAGCGGCAGCAGCGGCAGACCGACAATCGTAAAATAATCGCCTTCGATCTTGTCGAAAAGCTGGATGCCCGGTCCTTCGACCTGATAGGCGCCGACGCTCGAAAGCGCGACGTCCCCCACACGACCGAGATAACGCCCGACAAAACCGGGATCCAGATCGCGCATGGTCATGCGGGCAATCGAAACATGGCGCCACAGGGTTTTGCCGTCCTTCACAAGCACAACCGCACTGTTGAGCTGATGGGTCTTTCCGGAAAATTTCAGAAGCTGGCGGCGCGCTGCCTCCATATCTGCGGGCTTGTGGAAAATCTCGTCACCGAGTGACAGTGTCTGATCGCAGCCGATCACCACCGCGCCAGGGTTCTTCTCGCTTACGTCGAGCGCCTTCGCCTCGGCCAGAACCTGTGCGACTTCTTCCGGCGTAGCGCCCGTTTCATAAAGTGGGGCTTCGACCGCGCGCTCGTCGATATCCGCGCTTGCTGTTGAAAACTCTATGCCAGCATTCTTCAGCAACGCCGAACGGAAGGGGCTTTTAGAGGCAAGAACGAGTTTGTCCGTCATGACAGGAACCTTGTTTATCCCTTTTCGCTATGCGCGCGGAGCAGCGCCAGAATGGCAGCTGCGGTTTCCTCGATCGACCGGCGCGATACATCAATGATTGGCCAGCCGTTTCGGTTGCATATATTACGCGCATAGGCCAGTTCTTCCGAGATCGATACGCGATCCGTATAAAGACCCGTATCCAGCGACGGCACATTGCCGAGCGGCCGGTTCTGGCGGATTTGCGAAATCCGTTCAGCCGTCGCGACCAGTCCCACGATCAATGGACGCTTCGCCGTGAAAAGGACTTCCGGCAAGGGAATCCCCAGCACAATCGGAACATTGGTGGCCTTGATGCCACGATTGGCGAGATAGATGCTTGTCGGTGTCTTGGATGTGCGTGAAATGCCGACAAGAATGACGTCGGCTTCCTCAATGTCATAAGGCAATTGCCCGTCATCATGCTCCATCGTGAAATTGAGCGCGTCGATGCGCCGGAAATAATCGGCATTGAGAACATGCTGTGCGCTAGCGCGGCGATGCGCGGGCGCACCGAGGTAGGATTGAAACGTGTTTAGCACCGGCTCCAGCACGGAAACGCTCGGCACGCCCATTTCCGCGCAGGATTCATCGATGATCGCCGCCAGCTTCTGGTCGACAATCGTATAGAGAACGATGCCGGGTTCCGCATCGATGCCCTCAAGAACCTTGCGCAGCTGCTTTTCGGTACGGATCAGCGGATAGATGTGCTCGATGGCACGCGCATTGGCATATTGCGCCGCTGCCGCACGGCCCGCCGCGAGGAGAGTCTCTCCCGTCGCATCAGAAATAAGATGAAGATGAAAGTAGGAAAGCGGTCTGGTCACAGTTTTGTTGCCCTCCTGTTGACGGCTGTGCGTAAAGGCCGAACGTCTTCCACAAGCCATGGCAGGCCGTGGGAAACTTGGCAAGTCATCCACAGCGGGCGAACATGTGGCGAGTGGTCATCAACATGTGTGGACAAGACTCATGAAAACGCGAATTTCCATCATAATTCCCAGCTTTTCCACAAATCCTCATGAACTGCGTCAATTGGTAACCCTTTATATTAAAAGAGGGAATTGAGTTTTCATTGTATTTGGTCAGACTATCGGTGAATGATTGCACAGGATGACATGGCAAATTCGGAACTGTGGGGAAAACAGGGACAGACCTTAATCCCCGATTCCAACAGACTCTAAGAATCAAAAGATTCCTGAATCATCCTTTCTTTATGAGAGCCGGACTGGATAACTTCAAACCAAACCGGATCAGGTAACCAACAGGGCGGATAAAAATCAGATGAAGCGCAAAGTCTTGAGAGTGATTGACGGTGAAACGGTCTTTCCACCTCCCATCTGGATGATGCGCCAGGCCGGACGCTATCTTCCCGAATATCGCGAGACGCGGAAAAGGGCCGGCAGCTTTCTCGATCTCTGCTATTCGCCCGATCTTGCTGTCGAAGTGACCCTTCAGCCGATCCGCCGGTTTGGCTTTGATGCAGCCATTCTCTTTTCAGATATTCTTGTCATTCCCCACGCCCTTGGACGTGACCTTCGCTTTGAAGAAGGCAAGGGACCTTTGATGACACCGATTGATGCGGACGAGATTTTCTGGCTTGAGACGGAAGGTGTCGCCAAAAGGCTGGAGCCGGTCTACGAGACGGTTCGGCTACTGCGTGAGCAGTTGCCCGACGAAACCACGCTGCTGGGCTTCTGCGGCGCTCCCTGGACCGTTGCGACCTATATGATTGCCGGACACGGCACGCCGGATCAGGCACCGGCCCGTCTTTTCGCCTATCGCTTCCCCGAAGCTTTTGAAAAGCTCCTAAACGATCTTGCCGATGTTTCTGCCGAATATCTTATCGAGCAGCTGGATGCCGGTGCTGATGCGGTTCAGATTTTCGATTCATGGTCGGGCGTTTTGGATGAGGACTGCTTTGAGCGTTTCTGCATCCAGCCCGTTGCCCGGATCGTCCAGAAGGTGAGGGCGGTTTATCCGGAGGCACGCATCATCGGCTTCCCGAAGGGGGCAGGAATGCTTTATGCAGGTTATCGCGAGAAGACTGGTGTGGATGCGCTCGGTCTCGACTGGTCCGTTCCCTTTTCCTTTGCCGCCGCCCTTCAGGAAGAAGGCGCGATACAGGGCAATCTAGATCCGCTGCGCGTTGTAGCAGGCGGCAATGCGCTGGATGAAGGCGTGGACACCATTCTCGAACGTCTCGGTCAGGGTCCGCTGATCTTCAATCTCGGTCACGGAATCACACCGCAGGCGCCGATTGAAAATGTTCAGCGCATGATCGACCGTATTCGCGGAGGAAAATCATGAGTCAGACAGCTCCGGAAAATCGCGGTTCGGCAGTCGCCATTCGCACTGTCGTTTCGCTGGTTGTGGTCGCACTTGGCGTCTGGGCATTGTTTCACGTGAATCCAGCCGACGCCTATCTCTGGATCAAGTCGCTGCATGTGATTGCCGTCATCGCATGGATGGCTGGGATGCTCTATCTGCCGCGCCTCTTCGTATATCACTGCGCTGCAAAGCCCGGTTCCGAAACATCGGAAACCTTCAAGGTGATGGAGAAACGGTTGCTGCGCTTCATCATCAATCCGGCCATGATCGTGACCTGGATCGCCGGTCTCTGGATGGCTTGGGAAATCTTCGGTTTCCAGGGTGGCTGGCTGCATGCAAAACTGCTGCTGGTCGTGCTGATGTCCGGCCTGCACGGCTACCTCGCCAAGTCGACCCGACTTTTTGCTGAAGACCGCAATATGCGCTCGGCCAAACATTGGCGAATCATCAATGAAGTGCCGACGATTCTGATGATTCTGATCGTCATACTGGTGATCGTTAAGCCGTTTTAATCGGAATACAGTGTCGAGAAAGAAACCCGCACGCCGGGTTTCTGCCATTTTTCTGTTGCAGAAATTTCGCGCTATCCCTACATGAGGCTTGCTCTGCATGCTGCAAGTCAGTATGTAGGAAGCCTCTTCCCTTCAAGACAGCAGGCCTTCGATGCCGGTCACGACGTTCAGGTGACCACCTTTCCGAACAACTGCATTTTCTCCTTACATTTTAAAAAGAGTTCCTCATCCATGCAGGAAATGAAACTACAAGAACTAAAGAACAAGACACCGGTGGAGCTGCTGGCTTTTGCCGAAACACTTGAGGTCGAAAACGCGAGCGCCATGCGCAAGCAGGAACTGATGTTCGCGATCCTCAAGAAGCTGGCGGCCCAGGACGTCGAAATTATCGGCGAGGGCGTCGTCGAGGTGCTGCAGGATGGATTTGGCTTCCTGCGCTCTGCTGATGCCAACTACCTGCCGGGCCCAGACGATATTTATATTTCACCCTCGCAGCTGCGTCGTTTTTCTCTCAAGACCGGTGATACGGTCGAAGGTCCGATCCGCGGTCCCAAGGAAGGCGAACGTTATTTCGCGCTGCTCAAGGTCAATTCGATCAATTTCGAAGATCCGGAAAAGATCCGGCACAAGGTTCACTTCGACAATCTGACGCCGCTCTACCCGAATGAGCGCTTCAAGATGGAACTGGAAGTTCCAACTTCCAAGGATCTTTCGCCGCGTGTCATCGATCTGGTGGCACCACTCGGCAAGGGCCAGCGCGGCCTGATCGTCGCTCCGCCACGTACCGGTAAGACTGTTCTTCTCCAGAACATCGCCCATTCGATCACCGCAAATCATCCGGAATGCTATCTGATCGTTCTTCTGATCGACGAACGTCCGGAAGAAGTGACCGATATGCAGCGCTCGGTGAAGGGCGAAGTGATTTCCTCGACCTTCGATGAACCGGCCGCGCGTCACGTTCAGGTTGCCGAAATGGTCATCGAAAAGGCCAAGCGCCTTGTCGAACATGGTCGCGATGTTGTGATCCTGCTTGACTCGATCACCCGTCTTGGTCGCGCTTACAATACCGTTGTGCCGTCTTCCGGCAAGGTTCTGACCGGTGGTGTGGACGCCAATGCATTGCAGCGCCCGAAGCGCTTCTTCGGTGCTGCGCGCAATATCGAAGAAGGCGGTTCGCTGACCATCATCGCAACCGCGCTGATCGATACGGGCAGCCGTATGGACGAAGTGATCTTTGAAGAATTCAAGGGCACCGGTAACTCGGAAATCGTGCTTGACCGCAAGGTTGCCGACAAGCGCATCTTCCCGGCCATGGACATTCTCAAGTCCGGCACCCGCAAGGAAGACCTGCTCGTACCGCGCGCGGATCTGCAGAAGATTTTCGTTCTGCGCCGTATCCTTGCGCCGATGGGCACGACCGACGCGATCGAATTCCTTATCGACAAGCTCAAGCAGACCAAGAGCAATTCCGAATTCTTCGATTCGATGAATACGTAAAATTACTCGGTTCAAACCGTTTGAGAAGCGCCGCACGGGAGACCGTTGCGGCGCTTCTTATTTCAGGATGCTTTGCCGAGGAGCAGTCGCAAAGCATCGGCGTTCTGGACAGACGGCAGACAGACATGTCCCTTGCAGAACCAGGCTGATGGATGCTCAGGCTCCGCAGTTCCCCCGGTCGGTAGCTCTACTGTCTTGCCAATCTCGAACCGCACGAACTTGTCTACGCGTCTTGGGTCTGGATTTCGATTCGCTGTCGAAACAAGTTCCCCGGCGTTATCGTCTGTGGCCACGACAAGAGAAAGTGGTTCTGCTGCAAAACGGGCCGCATTCAATATTCCAATTTGCCCATATTGCTGTGCGAAGGCTCGGCCAAGCGCCTGTTCGATCAGCTTCTCATTGTTTTGATAGAGATCGATATTGCCCGTCGCCAGAAACAGTCTTGTCAGTGCTTCGATGATCTGGCTGGTCGCGCTCGGTATTGCTTCATCATAATCGCCATAAGCGTGCAGGATGACGTCATCAGCGTCCAGCGCCGACAGGCGATAATTACCGGCACCATCGCGATGGCTGTCATCGAGCGCCTTTTTGAGTTTCAATGCGTCATCGATATAAGCCCAGTCGGTTGTTGCCTCATAAAGGGCTATAGCTGCGTTGGTCATCGATGCATAATCGGTCGAAAGGGCAGGGTAGAGAAGAGAGTTTTCTATGCGGCAATGTGGGATGCGGCCATCACGAAAACTGCTCGCTATGGAGCGATAGGCATCAACCGCGAGGTTGATCCAGTCCTGTCTTCCAAAACTCCGACCTGCTTCGGCCAATGCCCGGATAGCAAGTCCGTTCCAGTCGGTCAGTGCTTTTTCATCACGTCCGGGCCGTACCCGCAATTCACGACGTGCCAGCAGTTTTTGTCGCGATGTTTCGATCAATGGGGGCAGGATCGCATTACCATCGACGGTATCAAGGCGGTTCAGAATGTTCTGGCCTTCCCAGTTTCCACCCGCTGTGACGCCGTAATAGTCCTTGAAGGCTTCGCTATCGTTGCCAAGCACCTGATCGATTTCCTGCTCGCTCCAGACGTAAAACCGTCCTTCTTCGCCTTCGCTGTCGGCATCGAGGCTGGATGCAAAACTTCCGTCGGGCAAGCGCATTTCACGGATCAACCAATCGATAGTTTCTTCGATTCGTAAACGAAACAAATCATTTCCGGTTTCGGCGAAAGCGTAATTCGCATGTCGAATGAATTGGGCATTGTCATAGAGCATCTTTTCAAAATGCGGCGCCAGCCAGTTGGCATCGGTGGAGTAACGGCAAAGCCCACCACCCAGATGGTCGTAAATCCCGCCTTGAAGCATCACCTTGAGAGATAGGAGGAAATTGTCCCGATGCGTCTCATTACGACCGTAGAGCCAAGAGAGCCACAGATTGTCCATGAAAAGCGCGTTGGGGAATTTCGGTGCTCCTTCTATTCCGCCCCGGACCGGATCAATCAGGCTGTTGATGCGTGTCGCAATCTCGTCAAATCGTTCGACTTCGTTCACCACCGGCGCGATCTGCGCTGCCAGCCTGCCTTCGAGATGATCGAACACAGCCTGCGCATTATGGTTAATTTTTTCTTTATCCTTATTCCAAAGGTTATTAACCGCATGCAGCACATCGACAAAGCCGGGCATGTTGTGGCGCTTGTGCGGGGGGAAGTAGGTTCCTCCCCAGAAGGGCTTGCCATCTGGCCTCAGAAACATGGTGAGCGGCCAGCCGCCCTGTTGCCCCATCGCTCCTAGCGCTGCCATATATATCTGGTCTATGTCGGGCCGTTCCTCGCGGTCCACTTTCACATTGACGAACAAGGCATTCATCACTTCCGCCACCTCGGGATTTTCAAAGGACTCATGCGCCATGACGTGACACCAGTGGCAGGCCGCATAGCCAACCGAAAGCAGAATGGGCCGGTCGAGCTCCTTCGCCGCATCCAACGCCTCTTTACCCCACGGCTGCCAGTGAACAGGGTTATTGGCGTGCTGGCGCAGATAGGCACTCGGTTCTTCGGCAAGGCGGTTACTGCCAGCAAGGCGATTGCGGTCTAACTCTGTCATAAGGCTTTTCTTTCACTGCACGAATGAATATGCCATTCCATCAGCATCCGTTTGGTTGCCTTCTTCCTTGTTAATTATAGGTCAGGAAATGAAATGAGCGAGATCGGTTCCCTTCCAGATACGATTTTTGCTTTATCGAGCGGGCGTCTCCCGTCCGGCGTTGCTGTCATACGCATTTCCGGCCCAAAAGTTCGATTCGTACTCGAAACGATAGTCGGCTCGATACCGACACCACGATATGCAGCCTACAAGCTATTCCGTAGCCGAAATGGTGACCCAATCGACCGAGGACTTGTACTCTTTTTCCCTGGACCGAACAGTTTTACCGGCGAAGATTGCGCCGAATATCATTTGCATGGCGGCAAAGCAGTCGTTGAGAAGCTCTTGTCGGAAATGGGAGAGCTGCATGGTTGCCGTATAGCGGAAGCTGGAGAGTTTACGCGACGTGCTTTTTCCAATGGCAAGATGGACTTGACGATCGCCGAAGGCCTTGCGGATCTGATCGCAGCGGAAACCGAGGGACAGAGGCGGCTCGCATTGCAAGTCGCTTCTGGTACGCAGCGTGAGCTTTACACGGAATGGCGTCAGCGTCTGTTGCGCGCACGCGCCTTTATCGAAGCGGAACTAGACTTTGCCGATGAAAGCGATGTTCCTGGTTCCGTATCGGAGCAGGTCTGGCAGTCACTGGCGCTGTTAAAGAGTGAGATCGAGAACCATATAGTGAGCGGCAAGCGCGCTTCGATGCTGCGCGACGGACTGCATGTCGTGATTGTTGGTGCACCGAATGCCGGTAAATCCAGTCTGCTGAACTTTCTGGCCGGGCGCGAGGTAGCAATCATCTCGGAAGAGGCGGGAACGACCCGCGATCTTCTGGAGGTCAAACTCGATCTGGGCGGCATCCCGGTATACGTGACAGACACGGCAGGTTTGCGGGTGACCGATAGTTCCGTCGAAAAAATCGGAATTGAACGCGCCCGCGCGCGTATGGCCGATGCCGATCTGGTTCTGCTGCTTGAAGATATGAACGATCCCATAGCTGTCGCTTCCGACGAAATACCAGAAGCTTTATGGAAAATCGGCACAAAAGCTGATCTGAATGCTGAATCTGCCGATCGCTGGACCTACCGCATTTCAACAAAAACTGGCGAAGGACTGGACCAATTACTCATGAATCTGCAGAATTTCGCGGAAGAGCAGATAGGTCAGATAGAGGATGCCGTGCCCACGCGGCAGAGACATATCAACCTTCTGCGATCTACCGTCACCGAGATCGATAGGGCGATAAACGGTACAAGCCTTCCGCTTGAACTCCGCGCAGAGAACATGCGCCTCGCATCCCAGTATCTCGGACGTATTACTGGTGATGTTGATGTGGAAGAAATTTTAGACGTTATTTTCTCTCAGTTCTGCATCGGAAAATGATTCACGTGAAACACGGGCCGATTGATCCTGAAAATTGTTTCACGTGAAACATCTGTGGAATCTCGCCAAGGTGATTGACTCACCCCTTCATCCGTGAGTCGGCTCGTCGCCGAGATTTGAACAAGTCAACGACCAATTTGATCTTCCGTTTCAAGCCTATTCGTGTCAAAGAGACATCTTTCAGAAACGGATTCGAGTTGCGTCAGGATGAACCAAATGAGTTCGACCGAAGCCACAGTCTTTGATGTCATTGTGATCGGCGGCGGCCACGCAGGATGCGAGGCCGCTTCAGCGGCTGCACGCGCCGGCGCCAGAACTGCGCTTGTAACACATCGCTTTGATACTATTGGCGTTATGTCTTGCAACCCTGCCATTGGCGGGCTGGGAAAAGGGCATCTTGTGCGTGAGATAGATGCACTCGATGGCTTGATGGGGCGTGTCGCGGATGAAGCCGGTATCCAGTTTCGTCTACTGAACCGCCGAAAAGGGCCTGCTGTTCGCGGACCTCGAACTCAGGCTGACCGCAAGCTTTATCGGCTTGCTATGCAGAAGATGATCGCGGCTCAGGACTATCTGTTTGTTGTCGAAGGCGGCGCGCGCGACCTTCGGGAAGAACACGGACGCATCACCGGGGTTGTTTTGTCCGAAGGGCGGACCCTGTCATGTGGCGCTGTCGTTCTGACAACCGGCACGTTTCTGAATGGGTTGATCCATATCGGGGAAAAGAAAATTCCAGCCGGCCGCATGGGCGAAAAGCCAGCGCTTGGTCTTTCCGAACGCCTGACCTCGTTCGGCTTTGCGCTTGGGCGCCTCAAGACAGGCACGCCGCCACGACTGGATGGGCGTACTATCGATTGGCAGAGCCTTGACATGCAGTCCGCCGATGAGGAGCCTGTGCCGTTCTCTCTCATGACGGATCGGATCACCACACCGCAGATCGATTGTGGCATTACCCGCACAACGCCGGAAACCCACGCTGTCATTCGGGCCAATCTGCATCGTTCGGCTATGTATTCTGGTTCGATCGAGGGCATTGGTCCCCGTTACTGCCCCTCGGTGGAAGATAAGATTGTCAAGTTCGGTGACCGTGACGGCCACCAGATATTCCTCGAGCCGGAAGGGCTGGACGACGATACCGTTTATCCAAACGGCATTTCGACATCGCTTCCCGAAGATGTGCAGCTCGACATATTGAAGACTATACCGGGGCTTGAAAAAGCCGTCATGCTGCAGCCCGGATATGCGATTGAATATGATTTCATCGATCCGCGTGAGTTGAAGCGCAGCCTTGAAACCCGGAAAGTTACCGGTCTGTTTCTGGCGGGGCAGATCAACGGCACGACTGGCTATGAAGAAGCGGGCGCACAAGGCTTGCTCGCGGGCATCAATGCCGCGCGTCGAGCTTCTGGTGGCGATCCTGTCATTATCCAGCGCACGGAAGCCTATATCGGCGTCATGGTTGATGATCTGACGTCACGCGGTGTCAGCGAACCTTATCGCATGTTTACGTCGCGTGCAGAATTCCGTCTGTCGCTTCGCGCGGATAATGCCGATCAGCGCCTGACGCCCTTGGCGGACAAGCTTGGTATATTGGGGAACGCACGCAAGGAACGATTTGAAGCGCGGGAAACGGCGTTGGATGAAGCGCGGTCACTGACACAGTCACTGACCATTACGCCCAATCTGGCACGCCGTTACGATCTGCGTCTCAATCAAGATGGCGTGCGCCGTTCGGCCTATGATCTTCTGTCTTACCCGGAGATTGATCTGGATCGGTTGAAATCGATCTGGCCTGAACTCGGAGCTGTCGATCCGGCAACGCGGGAAGCGCTGGAGATCGAGGCTCAATATGCCGTCTATATGGATCGGCAGAAGAGCGACATTGCAGTGATGGAGCGCGAGGAGCAACTGCTCATTCCAGCAGGATTGGACATTGATGGAATATCCGGTCTTTCCAATGAGTTGAAGCATAAGCTCAAGCAGCGCAAGCCGGAAACAATTGCCGAGGCGCAGCGTGTTGACGGGATGACACCGGCAGGACTGGCGCTCCTTATCGCACAGATCAAGAAATTCGGATATCGCCAGCGGGCTGCATCGGAATTGTCTGAAGGGCAGGGCGCTGCATGAGCGCCGATACCCGCTTTGAAAGTCTGAAAGCAATCGTTCCCGCTGTTTCACGTGAAACAGCGAACCGCCTGATCGCCTTTGAGGACTTGTTCCGCAAATGGTCGAAGGCGATCAATCTTGCGTCCCCCTCTACTCTGAACGAGTTGTGGACCCGTCATATTCTGGATAGTGCACAGCTATTTCCCTTGGCGAGTGACGCCAAGCACTGGTTGGATATTGGTTCTGGCGGCGGATTTCCGGGCATTGTGACAGCCTGTTTCCTCGCCGAGCAACCAGGCGGCGCTATCGATCTTATTGAGAGCGCAGGGAAAAAGGCGGCGTTCCTGCGCACTGCAGCGGGACATTTGCACGTACCGGCGCGGGTCCATTCCGCCCGCATTGAAGCGATGTGGGAGAAAATTGAAACACCACAAGTGGTTACGGCACGCGCATTGGCGTCGCTGAACGATCTTTTCGGTCTGACGGAGCTGTGGATGACCAATGGCGCCAAAGCTCTCTTTCAAAAAGGTCGGGATTATCAGCGCGAGATAGACGAAAGCCGTGTCGGTTGGAGTTTCGATCTGGTACAACATCAAAGTGCTATCGATCAGGCTTCGGTCATACTCGAAATCACCAATCTTCGGCGCAAAATCGCTTGATGGCTGGAAATTTCGAAGGGGCGGGCAGCAGCAAGGCGACGGTGATGAACAAAATGTCCAGAATCATAACCATTGCAAACCAGAAAGGCGGCGTGGGTAAAACTACCACCGCCATCAATCTGGCTACGGCATTGGCGGCTATCGGCGAGACGGTACTGATTGTCGATCTCGATCCGCAGGGCAATGCCAGCACCGGTTTGGGTATTGATCGCCGCAACCGGCCTTTGTCTTCCTATGATGTGCTTACGCAGGAATCGTCGGTTCCTGATGCTGCGATGCCAACCGATGTTCCCAATCTGCATATCGTACCATCGACGCTGGATCTTCTTGGCATTGAAATGGAAATTGCGCAGTCGGCCGACCGTACACGGCGCTTGCGTGATGCTTTGCGGTTCGATTCCTCCGTGTCGGAGCGATTCTCCTATGTGCTTGTCGATTGCCCACCGTCGCTCAATCTTCTGACGTTGAACGCCATGGCTGCAGCCGATTCCGTTCTGGTGCCGCTGCAATGCGAGTTCTTTGCTCTGGAAGGCTTGAGCCAGCTTTTGCAGACGGTCGATCAGGTGCGGTCGTCGATCAATGCCGAGCTTTCGATCCAGGGTATTGTGCTGACCATGTTCGACAGCCGCAACAATCTCGCTGCGCAAGTGGTGGATGATGTTCGCGCTTTCATGGGTGAGAAGGTCTATCGTACTGTCATTCCGCGTAATGTGCGCGTCTCGGAAGCACCATCACACGGTAAGCCGGCAATTCTCTACGATTTGAAATGCGCCGGCAGTCAGGCCTATTTGCAACTCGCATCGGAAGTTATCCAGCGCGAGCGACAATTGCAGGCCGCTTAGACCAATCGATTCGACGACGAAACAATTCAGGAATAAGCCGAACGATGAATGATGATCCTTCAAAAAAGCGCCTTGGCCGCGGATTAGCGGCGCTGATCGGTGAAATCGACCGCCCTGCCGAAGAGCGTAAGGCACCTGTTCCCATCGAACGGAATGTTCCGATTGAATTCGTTACGCGCAATCCGCGCAATCCGCGTCGTATGTTCTCTGAAGGTGACTTGGAGGACCTGGCGCAGTCGATCAAGGAACATGGCGTGGTGCAGCCGATCGTCGTGCGACCGGCACCAGGGCAGCCGGACCGGTTCGAATTGATTGCTGGTGAGCGTCGCTGGCGCGCTTCGCAGCGGGCCGGTGTCGATACGATCCCAGTTATTGTTCGTGACGTCGACGATCGTGTCGCACTTGAGATCGCGATCATCGAAAACGTGCAGCGCGCCGACCTGAATGCGGTCGAAGAAGCGTTGGGATATCAACAACTTATCGATAATCACGACTATACACAGAATGATCTGGCACAGGTGATCGGCAAGAGTCGCAGCCATGTCGCCAATACGTTGCGCCTGCTGAAACTGCCGCAACCAGTGCAGGATTTCATTGTCGATGGTGCGCTTTCGGCAGGCCATGCTCGAAGTCTCATCACGATGGAAAACCCGACCGCACTGGCTGAGCGGATTGTCAAAGATGGTCTGTCTGTACGCCAGGTGGAAGCGCTTGCGCAGGCGGAAGCACGCGGTGTTACGGAAGCCAAACCCGGTAAAGCAGGACCTGTTGAGAAAGATGCGGACACCAAAGCACTCGAAAAGCTGCTTTCTGATGTTACTGGCATGAAGGTGGAGATCAATCATCGTGATCGCGGCGGTGAGGTCAAAATTCGATATAGTTCTCTTGAGCAACTCGACGAGATTTGCCGCCGGCTTCAGAGCTGATCTATTATACGAATATTTGAACATAAAGGCTCGTTGCATTTCATTGCGGCGAGCTTTTTCATTTTCAGCAGTCAAACCAAAACAACACCTATATTGTAACGCGATGCGGAGAACTGGCTTAGCGCTCGTGGACAAAGGTTGACTGAGGAATCAATTTTTGATTCAAGGCTGCCATTTGGAGGCTGCTTTGGGCGAACGGATAGGTTTGACAGACGAGGAATGGTCGGTAATCAGTCCGCTTCTACCTGCTGAAAGTGGGCGTGGATGCCGCCCTGCTCAGG
>NZ_JBCAUP010000029.1:0-71724 GCF_038433355.1 Brucella cytisi | reverse complement strand
GATAGCATATTGCCTCACCAGAATGCTCCCTAAGCCCTGCTGAGCGCTGGTAGTTGTTCATCTTCGCCAGACTCGTTTCCGAATATCATTCTATGCGCGCGATCGCGACGCCAGGCTTTCACCCGTCGTTGCACCGTACGGATTAGTGCATCAGGATACTCGCCGGGATAAATGCTTTGAAGTCGCTCCAGTAGCTCCCGGCCGGTTCTCCATGGCTCAGCTTCAAACCAACTGTAAAGATCATTCGTGACGTTAACCAGCGGGTCAGGCCGCCGTCGCTCGCGTTTCAGTTTTGGCTTTGCTTTCGCGGTCGGACGAACTTCGCCCTCCGTCCACGCGATACGCAGGCTTCGCAAAAAGCTCTCGATATCGGGAGCCTCGCTTGAGGGTGCTCCCTGATGCGCAATGTCGGCAAGCCGCTGTTGTCCTGCACGAATGTTTCGGAGGAGCATCACAGGGTCGAGTTGCTCACTCATGCGCACCAAGGGGTCGCGTACCTCGACCGCCGTCCTTGCATCCGACAATAGCCGTTGATGTGGCGTCGCGGGAGAAGAGTAGAGCTTCTTGACCATCGCTCCATTTCGCTGCTTCTCGAGCAATTTAAACGACGGTTGAAAGAAGTTCACGAACAAGCGTACCGAACGATAAAGCTCCGCAAGTGTTGCTGCAGCTTCAACACCCTCATACCGATGATAGCCAACAATTCGGCGGACGACCGATCCGTTTTTCTGCTCCACATAAGCCTGATCATTTTTGCGATATGGCCGACAGCGAGTGAATTCGATATCTGAATGAACGCAATAGTCCCTGAGGGTCTCGTTGATGAATACGCTATCGTTATCCGTATCAAAGCCAAGCAGCGGGAACGGCATCATGCGGCGAAGCTCGGTCAAAACTTCCGTCAAGAGCTTCTGTTCGCGAACAATCAGAGGCGCGCACTCGGTCCAACCGGTCGCAATATCCGTAAGGACAAGAGTATGAATAAAGCTGCCGCGTGCGTTGGGACCGGAGTGCGACACAAGATCGGCCTCGATGAAGCCAGGTGCGGGATCACCCCAGTCGGAGAATTTTCGAATTGGGATACTCCGCTTCAATGCCGATGAAGCAACGGAACGTCGGCGTCGACGGCCGCCTGCTGTTTCTCGCACGCTTTTCAATGCACGGTCGATGGTAGCCGCACTCATCTGTAGCAGAAGTGTGCGGACCTGATCGTCTAACTTCAAATGGCCATGTTGTTCCATCGCCGAGATCAGAATTGGCAGCAAGGGCTTCAATCGTTTGCCGCAGATGCGGTCAGAGGCTTCCCACAGAACAATAAGAGACTGTCGGGTCGCCTCGTTATAAATCTGCGCCCGCGTTCGCGATTGCGGTTGCTTATCTGCCCCCCGCAATAAACGCATCGCGTGTTTTCGATGCATCCCACTGATCGATACGAACTGATCGAGGATCTGCGATTTTTCCTCCCGCTTTCCGGCCGCATAGCGCTTTGCCAGAGCAGCAACCAATTCCTTCTTCGTCGTCACGCTGATCAGCCTCATCTGATTTGCTCCGCACCCACAAATGCTGGGAGCAAATCAGATGAGGCAACGGCCAACAATCAGGGAACATTTCTAGTGAGGCAATGCGGATTCAGCGTCAATCAGGATGAGACTTTTCATGAAGTACAGACAAACGCATTCCGTAGAGGTCGCCGCGGCAAAGAGGTACAACTACCATCTCAGAGCAAAGCGCCGCGTGGACGTCGCCGCCCTGATCCCCTGGAGCCGATATTCGAGACTGAAGTCGTCCCGCTCTTGAAGGCTGCACCCGGCATCCGTGCCGTCGCCGTTTACAATGAGATGCTGCGACGACATCCAGAACTGCCTGAAAGGATCCGCCGCACGCTTGAGCGACGTATCCGGTCATGACGTGCCGTTCATGGCGAAGCGCAGGAGGTCATCTTCCGCCAGACGCACGAGCCAAGCCGGCTGGGCCTTTCGGATTTTACCGACGCCAGCGGTCTTGGTGTGACGATCGCCGGCCAGCCGCTTGATCACCTGTTTTATCACTTCCGGCTTGTCTGGTCGGGCTTCGAACATGCCCATGTCATTCTCGGCGGGGAGAGCTTTGTCGCGCTGGCCGAAGGGCTTCAAAATGCCCTGTGGTCCGTGGGCGGTACGCCGCTCTATCATCGGAGCGACAGCCTGTCGGCGGCATTCCGCAACCTCGACGCCGATGCCAAGGTTGATCTCACGCGCCGTTACGACCAGCTTTGCTCCCATTATAGAATGACGCCGACGCGCAACAACAAAGGCGTCGCGCATGAGAACGGCTCGATCGAAAGCTCCCATGACCATCTCAAGAACGCTGTTCACGATGCCCTGCTGATGCGGGGGACCAGGGAATTCGACGATCTCGGTTCTTACCGCGCCTTTGTCGACGAGATCGTCAGTCGTCGCAATGCTGCCCATGGCAAGCGCATCGATGCCGAGCGGTCCCATCTGCAGGCGCTGCCAGAGCGCCGGACCGCGGACTTCGAAGAGATTGTTGTCACGGTGTCCCGAACCGGTGGCTTCACCTTGCGCAAGGTCTTCTACACCGTGCCATCCCGCCTGATCGGCCACAGGCTTCGAGTTCGCTTGTTCGACGATCGGCTGGATGTCTTCGTAGGCGGTACGCATTTGATGACGTTGCGCATCCAATCACGACCCGATTTATAATCTTCACCATTTCCCCCCCGACCGCTTCACCTCTGCCATCCATCGCGGACTACGCCAAACCGCCAATACAATCTGGCGCGATATCGCTGGCCTGTAATCTGCGCCATCACTACATCAAACATCAACACGCGTCTGCCCACAGGTTACGGTGCCTCAGCCTCAGCCTCAGCCTCAGCCTCAGCCTCAGCGGAAATCGATAATAGAGCCAGACGGCATGGTCAATCACGACGGCTGGAAATCGGTGGCCGCGATAAAGGAGGGCTCGAGCGGCTTGTGTCATGCTGCAAGATCGCACACCTCCATCGCTCATACGTTAATGTTACAATGCCCTTCTTGCATAAACGGGGGCTTCCACACACGATCCCAACTTGTCCGACGTGGTTGATACACCCGTGCAGAGCACGCTATCGCCTACAGTCGCTATGGGTACGCTATCGACCGTGACAAACGTTTGTTGCGTCGATATCACCGGGCCACCGATGTGCGGTTTTGGGCCGGGATCGACCATTGGGCAGACCTGCATAGGGCCTTTGAGGGCAACAGGTTGTCCCACGGGATTTCCTTTCGTCTTACCTTCAGTCAAATTCTTTGCATGTGGACATAGGGTATCCTGACACGTCTTTTTTCTTGGTAGGCGGTTGCTATGGTCTGGAATCCAAACCGTTGATAAAAGCCGACCGCGTTCAAAGTCGCTTTCAACTGCCAAATCTCCCCCAGACGATCTTTGTAACCTAATAATAGCGAACCGACGCCAGAACGCTGCCATGCAGGAGCAACGAAAAGTGACAGCAATTCGTCCTGTCGCTTACTCGCGAACCCGATAGGGGTTCCGTCGTAATCCGCAATCCAGTAATCTTCTCCGGCCAAAACAGCTTGCCAGTAAGCTTGGGGATGTCGCCCTAAGAGCCAAGCTCGAATTTCAATCGGCGAGTAATACTCTCTCAATGTATGCCGGACGCAACTCGTGTGAATGTGGTGGACATGATTAATGTCTCGCTCAAGCATGGGCCGGCAAACGATCTCAGGTGTATTAATTGCTGCGTCACTCAAAACTGGACCGCTATGCTAATCAGGCAACGGCGAGAAGGACATTCTCGGTCGGTTGCGATCAAACAACATTTCGGGCCTTTACTGGATGTCGGCATCATTAGTTCCCTATCAATCGGCCCTATGCGCAGGAAAAGGCTCTGTTCCAGGGCAGACGAAACGTTTCCATGTGCTACCGTCGTATCGCAGTACATCGTCGTAGCCGAACGACCACAGAACGCCATCAACGACCTGCAAACGGTTCGCGCTGCGAATATTGGGAAATACCCCCGTATAAACCTTTCTCAACCTGTTCGACGACCATGTGTAGAGCGAAGTCGCCGAACTCAACCAGACCTTTCCCTCGAATAGCGCAACGGAAAGGAATTCCTCATTGCAGTCAGGGTCGCCAACCAGCGTGAAACCGTTTGCAGCATTGCCCTTCAAAAGTGTGCCATTGCGACCGCAAATCCAGATCATTCCTTCTTGATCCGCTTGGACAGCATTCAGCCACTCTCCTGATGGATTGCCTTGGGGCATCCAAAGTCCCCTGTCCCGAGAATAGATGCGTCCTTTGCCTCCCATTCTTGTCACTGCATAGAATGTCTCGCCGGACAGGCACATGTCTGTAATGTCGTATTGGTCTCCGGGAACACCTATTAAACCTTGATCGAAATGGTTCCACTCCCCCGGAGCGGCCCGCCGATATATCTGGCCAGCGTAGCCGAAAGCAAAGAGTTCGCTTCCTAGCTGTCGAATACCCCCAATATAGCCGAGCTTCAGCGATGTAGGTTTGGAGAGGCCAGCACCGGGAATATCCTCAATGAGGCGATCCTGCAGTTGGAACCAAACTTTGCCTTGTTCCGTGACGCAGACAAACGCCGGTCGGTCCATTGTACTAGAACGGAAGGTGCAGACATCTATGAAGACATCATCAAAGTTTTCCAAGCCCCACTCGGCCTTGGATTTTGCGTCATCAAGTACGATGACCTTGGTCGGTGGATCGAACGGGTCGCTTTCCCCAACATACGCCAACAACATGGCGAGGTCCGAGTACTTAGCATATCCGGTTCGAAAACGTATTTGACTCACTATCTAGACCTCACCTCAAACCAGAATCGATGCCGCGACCAAACAACCTGTCAAGAAGATCACCCTTTGGAAGCGGCGACTTTTGGTGTCGGACAGGGGCGTCGTCACCCATTTTTTCAAATGCATTATTTATCTTGGACTTTATATCATCCATTTTGCTTTTGCATTCAGGCTTTACGTTCTCAATCGCCTTCATAGCGATATCTTTTACCTGGCCAAGCGTCGCCTCAGGGCCGAGATTGGCGACGGCCGCATCCATTTGTCGGTGAACGCTAGAATGTTCCGTATCACTGAGACAAATACTGGGCCCGTCATTCAATGACGGAGCATTGGGTAAGCGCATGTTTGCATCTAGCCGTTTGCCAGCGCGGATCACATAGTCGGCGATGATGTGATGCTTCTTTTGGCCGCCTTCGCAATCGAGTTTGTTGTAATTATCGAACTTGCAGCCGCCGTTGGGTGGTGGGCAGTTACCGGTTACGCACGTATCAGCAGCGGTACCGCTTTGGTCAATCGCCTGTGCCTTGTCTTCAGCAGTGCTCATATTGTCTGTTATGACTTTAGCGGTGACACCAACGCCAAGAGCTCCGAGAACCCACGGCGCTGCGGCAGTCGCCGCTTCTCCTGCGGCGACCCAAAAAGGAGGATAGAACAGGATAGCAGCCATCAGAGTCTCCGTGTTTCCTGAATAATTTTCTGCATCAGGATGGTGACTCGGTCATTAGGAGAAATATCAACGTCATCTGCCCGCATTGCACCGATTACGCTGGGTGAAGTCGATATGCGCCCACCAGACAAAAGTTTCATATACGCCCATCGGCAATGAGAGCCTTCCGAGGTAACACCAAGATCCATAGCTTCCAGGATTGAGCTGTGTGAAAAGGCTGAAATTTTGTCATTTGACATACCGCGTGTCTGTTCTCCTGCAACTAAGCGGAGATACTCCGAAACACGTCCAACCATGATCCTGATCTTTGACTGCGAAACAGCTTCAATCTGCTCTGGCTGAATTCTCAGCGGCCCTTGTGGCATCTTGGGAAGATAGGCAGGCCTAAGCGCCCGTTTGAACCTGCCGCTCTCGGAAACGTTGACTAGAATACCATCAGCTGGCCCAAGAAGCCGCGCCAACTGCTCGACGGAAAAGAGCGGAAGGAAACCGCCGAGTACGTTTGGATCCCAATGACGAAACAATACTCTTTCGTAGGTCACCGGCCGCCCTGATCTACCGTCGTTTTGGGGCACTCGGTCATCAGGCGCGAAAACTTGGTTTATACTGCGGAGATGACGCCACAATGCCTGTTCCCCGGCTTGGCACGACCAAAATACAGCGCAAGGCCGTTGCTGAGCGATCTCTTCGATTTGTTCGCGGACTTCCCTTTCTCGTAAAGAGACAAGCCATGGCCCATCGCGTTGAATATCCGCGCTTCCACCTTTCAAAAAGAGCGAACGGCCTATTATGCCGGACTTTGAAAGCTCTTCTTTCAAGTCGTCGAAATAGCAGCCATCTAGTACCGCAAAAATTGGAGTCGGCATTGTGTCAAGCGCCGTCCGAAGAACATCGCGGTCCGACTGAGTGTCATCTGGTTGAGCATCGATTGCGTTAGGAATACCGGCATCCATGCGTTCGACTCCTCATAAAGGGTGTAGAAGACTGGGACATTTTCTTAAGACACGAGCTACCTTTGCCCGGCCCCCCTTTTTGAAGTTGATCTGGTTGCCCTCGATGTCGATCGTCAGCGCAAATAGTTTGATGCCGTTTTTCGTCAAAGAGATGTAACCACCCGGAATTGAAAGGTGGATTTCATCATCTGCGAAAATCTCCCAGATCTTTGCTTCACCGTGGTACTTTTCGTCGGAGATGAGATTATAGAGCTTGCCTACATTAACGGTAATTTTCTCGCCGACGTGGGTGTATTGCCCGGTTCCAACTTCCACATATTGCTCGCTACCAATCGTCAGATTTTGTTGCTTACCGACCTGCCGGGCTTCCGTTTGCCCGATGTTGGTTACCATTCTGACGCCAATCTGCTCGGCCTTGGCCACACCGACCGATGTTGACTGGAACGCTCCTATGATTGTGTTCATGATGCCGGGCAGCGGGAAGGGGCTGGATGCATCGGACCCGACACCTGTGCCGGAGCCTGCGAGACTTGTTCCCGCATCGGCCCGCGGGCTTTGAACCGATACGGCGAATAGATCGTAGATCCTGTCGAGGCAGGCCTTGCCATCCGGCGGTGTGCGGTCGAAGGGATGGAACAGGATCTAGGGTCGGAAGGTGTTGCCGCCTTCCTGCAACCTTTCTTCATCATCGATCTCTTCTCTGGTATCGTTCACATATCGCAAAAGACCCCACCAAAGTTTAAACTTCTCGCCTGACTTTTGCAAAACAAAAGCGTTGGTGCCACCGCGCCACATTATTCGGAACTGTTGCAAACTTTCCTTCAATGGTCGCTAATGTATGATCCGGTTTTCAAGCAAGCCGGGATTATGCGATGTTCAAGGGCCGTCATTTCGATAAGTCCGCAATCTTACTTTGTGTGCGATGGTACCTTTCCTACAATCTGAGATTGCGCGATTTGAAGGAAATGATGGCTAAACGCGGTATCGATCTCGACCATTCGGCAGTCCACTGTTGGACGCAATATTTCAGTCCAAAATTGCTTGAGCGCTTCAACCGCAAGAAACGTCGAGTCACTCGAAAATGGAACGTCGGTGAAACGGTATTGCGACGGGTTTGCACAATTTCATCCAGTACGTAGCCATCTTGATCAACTGCGCGCCACAACCAGCACTTCCTGCCACCGATGCGAACAACGACTTCATCGAGATGCCAGCATCGCTGGCCGAAGGCTGCTTGCGGCGCAAGCAGCGCCACATGCAACCGACACCATCGATGGATAGTATCGTAAGAAACCACAACGCCACGCTCGAGCATCATTTCCTCAACTTCACGCAAACTGAGATTGAAACGGAAGTCCAGCCAGATTGCACGAGCCACGATAAAAATTTGAAAGCAATGATTGTTGTATGTCAGAGCCTGCTTATTCATGAAACTCGAATACCGCTGGCATGTTGACGATTAGTCGATGTGACAGCGCCTACTGAAGCAATTCCGGTTCCCGGAGCCGAAATCTCAGAAGTATCACGACATAATGCGCTAAACAGGCATATGCGCGCAAAAGTCTCGTGCTTGTTTATCTTCCGGACCGGCGCTTCGCCAATCGCAGGAGCATTAGCTTTATTTCATCGTTTTCAGCGTGCAAGCTTATGATCAGCTCCTGCTTGAGTTCGGCATTTTCCTTCTCCAACGTAGCCAGTTCACGCAGAATGTCCGATTGAACTGTCGTTTGGGCCCGGTCCCGGTTTCGACGCTTCTTTGTCAAGGTCTTGCGACTGGTTGTTTCTGGCGGGCTGACCGCCTCATCCGGGCGTTCAGGTGCGTCTGGGCTGGTGTGCCCTTGATCGCCGGGGATGTCATGCTGCGAACTGGGCAGTACATTTTGTCCGGAGGCGGTTACTTCCTCGGTATCAACTTGCAGTTCCGGTTCAGGTGCGCGTGCAATGGCATTGCTTGCTGTGTCCGCTAACACATCCAACCGGGCTGGTGCATCGGACGAAGGTGGCAGCTCACTCTCGATGTCGCTTGCAATCGATTTCAGGTCCATAGTACCCCACAAGGCGTTGGTAGCCTTTCTGGAGCGCCTGTTTTTATACTCGACGACGACGTGGCGGTTTGGATTCTTCATCCGCAATCGGCTTTCCTGATCAATGTCACTGAAACTTCGCGAACGTCCTTTGGACTTGTAGCTATTGCTAGCGAGTTCGTCTCCGTTATTCAACGAACAATGAGCCTCCTGCACTCTGAGGACAAGCGGAATTGATCAGATTGTTGGAGGATGCAAGCTTTTCGATGTATTAAGCATTCCAATGTATACCGGTGGACGAGCCAGATTATCGAATTGCCAATGAAGGAGGCATCACCAATGGCTGACAAAGCAGCAGTAGAAAACAATTCGCCTAAAGCTGAGGCACAGGTTTCGGCAGCAGCCAAACCCAAAACACGCGCGCCTCGGAAAAAATCAGAACCTAAGGCCACTGCGGCAACTCCTAAAGCGGTCAAAGCAGCAAAATCGCCCGCTGCTGTGTCCCAGGTTTCAGCTTCTGCTACTTCCGGGTCCGCTGATCGAAAAATTAAAAGGTACTCGCCGGCCGAGCGTGCTTCCCTGCTTGCAGCTGTTGAGAAGTCTATGAAGGACGGAAAGACAACTCTCAAAGCCGCTCTGCAAAAGTCTGACCTTAGCGAACAGACCTATTACAACTGGAAGAACGCCGCGAAAAAGACATCTCCGAAGGCGAAAGTGGCGACTTCTGACGATCTCAAGATGTTGGTAGAGTTGGAAGCAGAAAACGTCAGATTGCGTAAGGAACTGGCGGACAAGTTGCGCGCCGAAAATGCAGAACTGCGCAAGCGTCTCGGAAAGGCGTAAATACCGCTTAAGGTTAAGCCGGGCATCCTGCACCACGACTACTGCACCACGAAGTGCATGACCTTGGCCCGATAGTTTGGAAGGCGTGATCTGTTCTCTGCTCGCGCCTTCCCCACTCGCGCCCAGGCCCTTATCTCTGTATCTGTCAGAGGCATGATACTTTTGTTCGAACACGATGCTCACCAGGCGGGTTTAGGCTTCAAGCCGGCCATCAGTAGATTTTGAATGGATAATTGTCCTTCCTTCGCTTTTTGCACCAGTGAACGCAGATAGGCGGCGGGGCATTTGATATCGTCGGCTCGCTGGAGTAGACACGCGATCACTATCGAAAGGGATTCCAACCCCATTATACTCCGGGCTTCCTTGTATATAGTTTGAGCAATGCCGAGGAATCCGGACACAATGTGGCTGGCTGCGATAAGACCATTCCAGGAGCTGAGTTCTCCGAGAGCATAGTCCCGTATATCGGGACATGCTCTGAGTACCAGGTCTAACGAAATACCAGCAGGCAAAGGAATGGAACCCATGCTGGATAGAGGGGGCGCTACCGGTGAAGACGTCAAATTCAATTCAGATTCATTTATATTTTTTGAATCAGTAAGTGATTCAGGTTTTGATTCAATAAGATGCCGCTCATTCTGAGCATGTTTGGCGCTCAAAACTTGTTCATTGTCCTTGTATTTCAACAAGTTATCGATCTCTGAGCGCAAACGGGCCAATTGGTCCAGAATGAGCTCGAGCTCCGTCTGGTTTGCCCGTCGTGGTATCGCGTCAACGATTGTACGGAACCGACCCAGTATCTCGATCCACGGCCCCGATTTGTCTTCGACCAGAGCAATTTCGACAATCTGGGATATATCTCTCCGGTGTAGAGTTATCTGTTCGCGCGTGCGCTTTGAAAGAAGCACCGCTGCTTCAATCTCTTCCGCAGTACGCGCGATCTCTTCTGCACGATCAAGCAGTGGGGCGAAGGAGAAGCCAAAAGCCTCCTCGACCTCCCCTTTCCCGGTCTTGTATGCATAGCGTTTACCGTTGGGGCTGTCTCGTCTTGTGATCAATCCAGCATCAATCAGAGATGACAGATGCCTGCGAAGCGTCGATTCAGGCATGCCGTGCGCGCGCAGAGATATCTGACGATTGGATGGAAATACGACAAGTCCGGTTTTCTCGCTGATTTCATTCGTGGGGTAGAATGAAAGCAGTGAATACAATACTGCGAGACAACGGTCGTTCACGCTGAATTGGGACTTTGCGATACAAAGCTGTTTGTAAACTGTCCACCGATTGACGGTACGGTCCGCGCCTTTTCTCGTTGAATTTGCCTTCAATTGGGCGAGCGTCATCGTGCGCCCACTAAAAGTAGACGTGACATTAGCTAGAATCTGCACTGCCTTTCACCTTTCAAAAGGCAAAAGAAAACTACCCGTCAAAATGACGTTCACGACTCTTGACAGCGATTCGTAGAAATGCGATTCTCAGACTTGCTACAGATTGAGAGAGGCTTCCACGACGGAAACGTTTTGGGGGCCTTTTTCTTTTGCGGGTTAGTCTCCGTTATTACGTTGTTTTGACTGTTGGTACTCTTCAAACAGCCGGTCCAGATTGTTCGTTAGCCAGTTGCTGAACGGCCTGGCTTCCTGACTGGAAAATTCAGCAGTAACCTTCTTTGCCTTCTCCTTCATGGACAGGCTGACGGATCTATCCGATGACGACCACGTTTTTTCAGATACAGTCTTCGACGGATTCTTCGCGGACGAGCGCGTACTGTATTTCCTGAGGTAGTCGTGCAGAGCATCAAACCGCTCGTTCTCTTGAAGAGACATAAAATCGTCCGTAGCAATGCGTTCGAGAGCCACGTCGAGAAAGGCGGGATTGAGGATGATCTGTCGTAGCGACAGCCATTTGTCACGTCCGATCTTTTTGGATGCGCCAAGAGCCATCATCATCGTTGAAGGAACGGTTTCCGCAACGCTCAGCATTTTCGACAGCATTGCATCATCGATACCGATGGCCGATTTCACAACATCCTTGCCCATCCCGTTTGAGAGAAGATTCTGAGCAAAATACGCGCGTTCAATGAACGACAAATTCGATCGTGCCGAGTTCTCCTGTCCCTGTGCGATCGCAGATGAAATATCATCGAGTTTTTTTACAACCGCTTTTACCGGAATGCCCAGATCCATAGCTACCCGGGCACGTCGGTGACCGAATACAACCATATACCGTTCGCTATGTTGCGGATTGGGACGAACAAGAATTGGTGACGACTGCCCCTGCTCCCGGATAGCTTCTTTCAGTTCACTGTATTCCGCGTCGTCTTCGGACAGACGGTCAGCGGCAAACGAAACGTCGAGGTGTTGTGGATCAATCTCAATGATTGCTTCCCCTTCCATCAGACGTTTGGTGTTTTCAGCCATTTCCTCGATTGAACGTACAACGGTCTTGGCAGCCCCTGTCATTCCGTAGCCCGGTTTTGCAACCGGATTCTCGCCTGTAATCGACGCGATATCGAGATTTGCGAACGGGTTTTTACGTGACATTGGCGCCATCCTTATGGTTCAAATTCTCTAACCAATTGAAACAACAACAGAAAGTGCGAAAAAAAACGGCTGACAAATAAATCATCTCCGGCCCCATGCCCGGTGAACAATCTCGGCCACTTCGCCATTCGTCGCGTTGAGGCTCTCCATCGCACGTTCGTAAGTGGACCGGACGAAATCCGCTTTTTCCACTTCGTATAGTGTCTGCTTCTTGATGGAGGCATCTGATATGGCTGTGGATTTCAGAACATGATTCTTCAACATGTTCTGCGCAAACATCGATTGCATGAACCCGACCATCTGGGCTTGGGGGATGTCGGTAGGTTCAAATCTCGTGACCAGATAGCGGAACCACTTTATTCTGATTTCGGCGCCGGCATCGGCAACCGAAGTCATAATGCCGCCCAGCATCTGCAGGAACTGGGACATCGACATGATATCGAGCATTTGCGGATGGATGGTAATAAGGATGCCAGTAGATGCCATCAGGGCTGTAATCGTGAGATATCCCAGCTGAGGCGGGCAATCGATAACCACTACGTCATAATCATCATCGATTTGCTTGAGCGCATTAACAATACGCAGATGAAACAGCCGTCCCTCGTCGCCCTTCTTGCCGGAAATGGCGAGGGGAACATCGTACTCATATTCCTGCAGTAGCAAATTAGCAGGAATTACATGCAGATTGGGAACGTTTGTGGTCTGAATAACGTCTGCGATTGGCTTTTTTTCGTCATCAAAGCGTAGAGCCTCATATAAAGAGGCAATCTCATCGAGTTCGGGCTGTATACCGAACAAGGATGTCAAAGAGGCCTGGGGATCCAGATCGATAGCCAGAACACGGTGTCCGGTAAGCGCGAGATACTGAGCAAGGTGGGCTGCTGTTGTCGTTTTGCCAGAACCGCCTTTAAAATTGACAACAGAAAGAACCTGGAGAGATTCCCCCGGCCTTCGTTGAGGATGATAAATTCGCTTATCGGACTTCTTATTGTCTTCAAGATACGATCGAAGTTCGAGCATTTGCTGAGCGGTGTAATAGCGACGACCCGAAATTGTTTCAATTTCAGGTCCCTTTCCTTCGCTATGTATCTGACGTAAATGAGATTGCGTGACGCCAATCAGATCAGCCACTTCCGCCAACTGGAACTTCCGCAAACCTTTCCGAGCGTCCGGCGGGTACTGCTGGGTGCGCAACATGTTCAGCGCACTCGAAATCTTCAAGCCCTGGTGCGCGATTTCGTGGTCGAAACGAGTTGCAATCTGTTCGTTCATTTTAAGAACTGTCATCCTTGCTGAATATAGTTTCGCAAAAATCTGCGATGTCTGTATATTTTCGCAACTATATGTCCGATTCTGGCATTACTGCAAGGAAATTAAGGTTAAGAAAGACTTAACGAACTAGAGCGGATTTCCTAACGTTTGCACGCGAGGCCAACCCTTCAGTTCCCCTAATCCATTGAACCATAGCTGCTTTTTCCGAATAAAAACGGCTGACAAAACTAACGCCACACATTCAGGGAGCCATCTGTTTGCTTTACGTCGACTTTGGAAGGCTTGGTCCAGTTAGAATTCCAATGCAATCAGCGCATGGACTGGCGATTCATTAATTACTGCTTACATTCGAAATTGTTTGGCGAACTTGCAGTAGTCCGCGATGGCGGCTCAGCGACGGCCCGAGGCGGGGTATGGCGGTGAACACTGAATAAGGCCGGTTGGCGGCTGCGTCACCAGCGGGTGGTTAACTTTGAAATTATGACGAGATCCGTTGTGGACGGTCGACTTATGACAATTTTTTATATGAAACCGTCATGCAACAAGGCAGATGACCTACCATTTGGTATCCTCTTTGTTTTTGATACGAATGTGCAGGCGGTATCTCACTTGAGCACGTCGTTAATCGGTCAGTGGGTCCGGTTGACATTGTTCTGGCTGATGCGGGCCAAGTGGTCCGTCTCGCGTTGACGCGGTCGGCAACAGGCTAGCTTGAAAACTTTGGATGTCCCGCGTTATGTCCATGAATGAAATACCCACTTCATCCAGGAATGCTGGGGCCGGGTTTCATCATCTGTACTTCGCATCAGGATACGTCGTCGCTTATCTTTCGGGGCTGGGGTTTTTGTTTCCGGTACCGAGGCAAATCCTCATCGTTCAGCTCAGGGGGTGGATTTCTTAACCAAATCAGGGTAGCTTTAAGGCTGCGAAGAGAAGCCGCCTGCGCGGTCGACAAAAGTTCCCCTTCCTCGCCAAATACCTTACCAAGAGAGCGAATTCTGACCGTCAGCCTGACAAAAGTTATGGCCTTATTCGCTTTAGTATCATGAAAAAAGCATATATTTTCCAATATGATAATCGACACCGCATTTTGCGTCAGAATGGGTAAGCGGGGCAAATTCGGTGGCAGTGTCGAACGCGTAGGCAATTTCGGCAGGCCCGATGCGCGCTGCTGCACTGATTTTGCGAGCGGTCAGCGTTCCTGGTTCGAAAGGGGAGGGGAGTGTTGAGGCCCGGGCCGCGATCAATGTCGCGAGCGGCGGGGTCGGCTCCGGACTGCCGATCTCCAGCCGGTCGCCCAGATAGTGCCAGAACGATAGACCCAGCTTCTGGCACGTCTTCATCAGGCCAAGCAGCGTATCGCGGGCAATGCGGCCGTCACGGCTCATTGTGCCGCCAGAGATCTTCCGCTTGATGACGAAGCTGCGCAGATCGTTTTCCGAAGCGTTGGTGTTGAGCGGGATTTCCGGGCGGTCCAGCACCCGCAACAGCTCGGCCTTGCGGCGCGACAACCGCAACAGGAGCTTGTCGAGATCGTCATAGCCGGTGCGGATCGCAAAAATGCGGTCGAATCTCGCTTCGAGACCGGCAGCGAGCCGCGCATCCGGCTTTTGCCGATAGGCCTTCAACGCTTTATAGAAACGCCAGATCAGGTCCCGGATGGTCTCGACCTGTTTTACCTGTCCAGGCGTCGCCGGCATCAATTTCTGCAGCAATCGTTCGGAATGAACCCAACATAGCGCATGAGTGCCGACGCGGAACTGGCCGGCATCGTCGGAAACGATGATCGCGTTGCCGATCAGGCCATGATGGCGGATCGCACCCCAGATGCCCGCTTCGGCGAGCGGGCGGGTCTTCTCCGTGTCGAAGATGTCGATACCCTTGTTAGCCAAATAGTGAAGGAACGGGACCTCATTGCAGAAGTGCTGCGGTGTTCGAGTTCGCAGCCCGGCCACGATGGCGGGGTCGGTGCCATATCGCTGATCCAGATAATCGAAGGCCGCGTCGTTCAGCACGTAGTCCTGATAATTGCCGCGCAGCAAGCTCAGAAAGTTGAGGCGTGACTTCGATAGCGTGGTACGGAAAACGGTGAAGTTCGGGCCGCCGATCTGTGTGGCGTAACACGGATTATGGAAATGACGTGCTCCGGTGTCGTCGACGGTGATGTAGTCGGACGACACCAAGCCGGCATGCAGCACTGCTGAATCCTCGGCAGCCAGGCCATCCCATCCATTCCTCTGGTTAGAAGCCGCACGACCTGACGCTTCGATACGTCGACACCGATATCATTGAGCAACGTTGTTAGCCGCTGCGTCGTGACCTGCCCCTGCGCATGCAGCATCATGCAAAGCCGCCTGAGGTTGGCGCCATACCCGCCGACCACCCCGGCGGGAAGCGGTGCCAGAATTCTCCTTCCTTCCGGTGTGATCCAGCACTCGCGGCGGTATCGCACGATCTCGGCCATCAGCACGAGCTCGCGGACGATGCAACTCCGGTATCCTTTGAAGCGTGATCCCGCCGGCGGATTGATCCGCAATATCTTTTCCCGGCTGATCCGCTTCACATCGACCTTTGGTCCGCGGGGTTTCTTCGGCCGCGGTCTGTCTGTGGACACGGCGTCCGTTGCCTTGTCCATGCCGGACGGGCGAAACGGTGGTCGAGGCGGCAGATCTTTGAGGCGGGCGATCTCATCACGCAGGATCTCGTTCTTCTCACGCAGTTCCTTGACCTCAGCGGACAGAACTTCGACCCGATCGACAAGGCCTGTCACCAAACCGCGCAGCGCCTTCAGCGAAAGCGTGTCGGCATGCTCGGGAGAGGGGCCGTTTGGTCATGACGGAATCGAAGCATGATTTGCCCTAGCTGGGGAATCCCCGAGGCCAGAACCTTCTCCCGAATACTGCCTTTATGCACACTTCAATGCCGGGCAGCTAGACGAACCGCCACCGAATTTGCCCCACTTACTAAGCGGGGGCGTACAACGCGCTTGCGGATGTTCGTTCGCTTGAGATCTTGATCCACCTATTGGCGTTGTTTCCCAAGGAGCATCCTGCCATTTTTACCGCCGACAGGACATTGGCGCTTTTCTGGACCGGGATCCGGGCGCATAACTTTAGACGCGAAACGCGTTCGGTATCGTGCGACCTGGCGCCCGTAGAGCAATTGTTTCCGGGCGACACGATCAACCTCTGGGAGATCGACTGTAGGCTTCGTGCAGCTGTGCAGGCAACGTAGACCCGGTCATTCGGCGCTTTGTCGATTAAGTTGCTGCGTGTGTCACACCGATCTGGTAGCAGGAATAAGTATTTCAGCTATTGCGCGGAAATTTGCCACCGGTCGGCAAACGATCATGCGCATTCGGGATCAGACTGCCAAAAACGTTGGAAAAATGAATGACAAGCGAACCGTTGCAGTCGTCCAAAATACTTACTCAGCGCCTGGAACTGCATCTGGTCAAGGTATCAGACAGCACTGCACTGCAAAAAATAATAACGCAAGCGATCAGTCGATGGGTGGCAGTTTGGCCATGAGGGTTACGCACCGTGGTGGTGTTAACCCACCTCGGAGAGGTGTTTCATGATTCCTGGAGCCGAAGGGGCTGCCGCCGTTGGCAATCTACTGATTTTGCTGGCGATCCTCATCGCGGTCGTGCTGCTGTCTTGGTGGGGGTGGAGGCGTTGGCATGAGCTCCGCGGCACGGCGCGCTCGCCATTACGTGCATGGCAATGGACAGGGGCTATGCTGTTGTCGGTGCTGCCCATATCAACGGCGCTGATGTGGGTGCAGTTTGTGTGGGCTGATTACCAGCGGGAGCGCCATGAGGTGCAGTTGCAGCAGCAACGGTATTTCACCTTGCCGCAGGCCATTGTCTGGGGAGACATAGTGCTCCCGGCAGGCAGCCACGCGGAGCGAGAGCTGTTGGGCGGCGAAGAGCGCCTGAAGGGGGATGTGTCGGATCTGCGCACCATGACAGGCGTGCGCTTCGCGCAGACCCAGCCGCTGGGTGATCTGTTCGTCAACGCCCTGGGACTGAATGGAGACTGGCTGCTTCTGGAACTGGCCCGCCCCCATCGCTTCGGGAAAGAGGACTGCCCCGCAGGCTATACGGTGCAATTCAATGCGCTCGAACTCCGGACGGTGCTGGAAGACGTGCCGGTTCCCATCTATGAGGCGCTGCCGCTGCGCATGGCGGACTGGCGATTTGACAACTGCTTCAACGCACGCGCGATCATGATGCAGTACTGGCGGGGTGGCGACCTGGTCTGGATGGACCCGCCCGACTATGGCCTGGACTGAAACAGAAAGCAGCTGCCGGGATGAGACAGCAGTGCTTCAAGATGAATGCGGCTGGCGCTGGCGCTTAAAACGTCAACACGTTCTAAGGTCCCACTCACCTATCATGTCCGCCGTACGCCCCGCTGTTCATGAGCAAGGTATTCTCGATCGAGTTGATGTTGTAACCAGCTTTATGCAGCAGGGTCGGGGCCGTTTGGCCCGAACTTGTCCAGCGGCTTTTCTTCTTTCTGCGAAAGCCGCCACATCAGCGTGGGAACTTGGTTCAACGTGGCACTACACATCGGTCAGGGGCAATCCGGACAGCGGAAGTAGCCGTCCGGGCGTTGTTTTGGCCCGAACCGGAACTGATCGCAGTCTCATCGTGTGTTCGGGCTTAACGTACGATTTTTGACTGCTCTTGTCCCGGCCCCATGTGGGACATTGATGCAGGGGACCGCCATCGACGGTCTCGAAACGCAGATTTGTCCCGGCGATTTCCGATCTGGATGGTTTACGGCTGTTCGTGAGCAGGAACACGCCACGACTTGCGCGTGTCAACGCAATGTAGAAAAGGCGGCGCTCCTCGACATACTCAAACATTTCAGGCTTCGGCATGACCAGGTTGAGCAGCTCGTCGTCCTCGATCTGGCTTGGCACCCCGTAATCACCTTCTCTGACATCAAGCAGGATCGTATCGTCGACTTCAGCCCCCTTATGTCTGGCTTGTACCACGATAGGGGCGCCGTGTCGCACGAGTGGCTGAAGCGCTTTTTCGACGACATTCGGTGTGCCGATGTCGATAAAATCAGCCCGCGACCAAACCCCGGACGGTGCGGCCTTGGCGATCCGGTCTTGGATTCGGTCGAGCTTTTAGATGTTGAGTCGGGCATCTGGTTTTACGGTTCTGACCAAAATTTATATGCAAACTTTGGTCAATGGCATTACGCAGCGGCACAGTCTGCCCTGTACATCAAGACTGAAACTGTAAGTGCACCCGGCGAGAATCTGTCCAGGATCACTTTCGACCGTAGAAACCTGAACGCTGACACGTGTCTTTACAGCGATCAACGCATTGGATTCGTCTGTACCCTCGGTGATAACCCGTTCGAACCCGCCCGAATGGTCGAAGAGCGTCGGGACACCGAGCAATCTGGACAGATCGTGCTCCGCATCATGATCGAGGACAGCAAGTAAAGCGTAGCCTGCAAAGGCAATATCTCTGGGCTGCGTCTCGAAAACGGCCACCGGCTTATCGAGGCGATAATGTTCTATGAACTGATTGCCGCTGTCAGCCTGTTGCCAGCCGAGCTTCTCCAGTGCCTGCGGCTCCATTTTCAACCATGTACCTGGGCGACTGTATTCAGGGACCGTCGCACGGCATTCAATCAGCTTCGCCAAGTCCAGATTTGTGTGATCGAATTCAACCTCCTGTGCTTTGGATGATGACACCATCGCAGAAAAACCCACGGCGCCGTACAGGAAGCATTCTCGAAATCTCATTCTATCCTCGTCAGGTGAAATCCGCTGCATCTTATCTCGTGCCCGGCTCACCGGATCAGGTCGCTTTCCGGATGTTCAAATACGTTGAGCAACTATTGCTTGCGACCCATCACGCGCGCCAACGCTTGTCCGACTCCAAATACCAGCGGCAGTTGAGACGATGCGTCTGAAGTGCTTGCGGAAGCCAGTGATCATATCAGATCAGTTCTTCTGTCTGAACGCCTCAAGCGCTTCGTAAAAATCCAGGTGAGATTGAGCGCGATTTCTCTTGCAGACATACTCTTGCTCTGCGACGGGCATCAACTTCTGCAGCAAACAGTTCACATGCAACAAGATGATTGCTTCCGACTGCACTTGCGCTGCAAGCAATACCAAAAGAAAACCCGCCGCGGAAAGAGCGACGGGTGTTTATGGGAAAGACCAGATCATGGGAGGAGGAGGTCTGGTCTTTGAACGCCGAGGAACCAGGAGGAACGGCCTCAGCGGTATCCAGAAATCATTAGCGGTGTGCGGCCTGACGGGCAATGGAAGGAATTTCCGAAGCCATGATGCCCAAATCGTTCAGTTCACGTGCATTCAGGCGGCTAAGTTCGTTGACGGTGTTACGGTAACGGCGCCAGTTGCTGTACGAGCGGATCAGGTTCATTTCTCTCTCCTAAAATCTTTCTCTTTGTCTTGCAGACACCATATAGGTTTGAGCCGACGCGGACAGAAGAGCCAGTTTCGCATAGCTGACATGCCAATAAGATGGGTAACAGCCTGTGTTCATCCATATTTTGATTGTAATAAAATGGCTGAAACGAATATTTAACTATAATTCAGCGAATACTTATCAGGTCCAATCAGGCCTACGATATGTCCCAGTTCGCTCCTTTATCTAAATTCACATTGAGTTTCGTTGTATTTTCCAGCGTGCTTGTCGGTTCGTGCAAAGCAGCAACGCTGTTTTTTGACCATGAAGTCGCACGACAGTCTTTTGACCTGCGCCAACCGCATTTCTCGTCGCTCTTATTCAACCAGCGCCCCAGCCACGGATTGCTTTTGCTGGTAAAAGATATCCGACCAGTTGTGTCAGTGGGATCAGACGCAGCGACCGAAACCGGGTTGGATCAGATGACCACCGGCAGCATCAATCACTCTCAACAGACACACCAGGAAATTTCAACAACCTATGTTCCGACGACCGACGATATGGCGCCTGCGATAGAAATGCCAGAAGGGGTAGGTGCCAAAGAACAAATTGCAGCCTATCAGATCATGTTGGACAGGGCAGGCGCATCGCCTGGCGCTATTGATGGACGTTCTGGAAGCAATGTCGACAAGGCATCTGCCGCTTTTGGCGAGATCACGGGCCGATTTATCAATCCGGCTGATCCGTCTGCGGTTCAATGGGAACTGGAAAATACCGGCGGACCAGCTTTCAAGGACTACGTCATCACCAACGAGGACGTTGGCAGGCAATTTGTGGCAGAAATTCCCGCGGATTACGCTTTGAAGGCTCAATTGCCTGCAATGGCTTATACCTCGGTCACGGAAATGCTTGGCGAGCGGTTTCAAATCGATGAGAGTTTTCTAAAAGAGATCAATCCTGGAGTTAACTTCAATCAACCAGGTTCGGTCATCAGAGTTCCCAATCTCGGAAAAGTCAAACGCGTTTCGATTGCCCACATCGTAGCAGATAAACGCCGCAAGCAGGTTCGCGGCTATGGCGCAGATGGTAAGCTGAAGGTAGCCTATCCGTCCACAATTGGCTCTTCGGATACCCCGTCCCCATCAGGCACGGTCCAGGTCAAACGAATAGCGATCAATCCCAATTATACCTACAACCCCAGAATAAATTTCAAACAAGGCGCCAACGAAAAAGTCCTGACAATTCCACCCGGGCCAAATGGCCCGGTCGGAACAGTGTGGATTGCGCTTTCCAAACCCACTTACGGTATTCATGGTACCCCTGATCCTTCGCGCATCGGCAAGACGTCAAGTCATGGTTGTGTGCGCCTCACCAACTGGGACGCAGAGGAACTTGCGAAGATCGTCAAGGCTGGTGTTATGGTGGTTTTCACAGAATGAACGCAGATCGTCGTTCTATTGACGTGTGGAGATCAGGGGGAGGTCGAAGCGAGACGTCCATTGGTCCTCATCCCTGAAAACAGAAGCTGACTTACCGAAAAGCGCTCTACCCTCGCTTTTTGGGTTAGGGATCGCAAATAGCCCCCAGGGGAATTGATGCTCGCCACTTTCTGAAGAATCCAGGCAATGACTGTCGATGCACATTGTGCTCCCATAAAGGCTACTGCTTCCTGGTAGGCTGAGCTGCTGATACCAAGGAAACCGGAGACTAATCGTGATGCGTCATGAAGTTCACGCCATGAGCTGATCCGGTTGGCTCCATATTCACGAATATCCGGACAGGTTCGAAGCACCTGATCAAGAGAAAGGGGCGGTGGTACTGCAACACGACGTTCTTTTTCAACGTTCTCAGAAACTGTCGCATCCGAAGAAAGCGGCTTCAAATCGTTCATTTTGATGTTTTGAGATTCAAAAAGGGATTCTGGCAGGGATTCAATATACTGCCGCTCATATTGAGCGACGCTGCCGCTTACTTCTGGCGCAATTTCCATACTTTTCAATGCGATAGACATTTCATCGCCAATAGCTTCGAGATTGGCTTTGATGGCTTGCAGTTCGCCGAGAGAGGCTCGGCGTGGAATGGTATCCACCACTTCACGAAAGCGAATGAAGAGCGCGTCGAGAACTTCACAGAGGTGACCGGACGCATCGGAGTTTTCTGAAAAAGCAGATGCAATATCCCGACGAACGACGGACACCTCATCGCGAATTCGCTTTAGAGCTCTTTGATCAGCCAGAATCTTTTCTGCGATCTCAGCAATTTCAGACGCGCGAGCGAGGAAAGGGGCAAAAGAGAAGCCAAAGGCAAGCGCAACGCCGCCTTCCTTGTCCTTATGAGCATAGCGTTTGCGCGTCGGGCTATCTTTACGCGCGATGATCCTTGCTTCGACCAGCGAAGCGAGATGGCGGCGAAGCGTTGATTCCGGCATACCGTGAGCCCGGAGCGAAAGCTGGCGATTGGATGGAAAAACGACCAGACCGTTTTTCTCATTCATGTCGTCTTGCGGGAGAAAAGACAAAAGCGAACTGAGCACGGCAAGACATCGATCATTCAGACCAAATGCTGATTTGGCTACACAGAGCTGTTTGTAATTCACCCACCTGTTTACGCCCATAGAATGTGTTTTGTGCAGATTGGAATTTTGGGCAGACATCTTCATTCGTCCACGAAGTGTGGACGTGGCAGTCTCCAGAGCTTGCATTTCCTCTTACCTTTCAAAAGGCAAAAGAAATCCACCCGCCAAAATGACGCCTGTGACTCTTGACAGCGATTCGTAGAAATGCGATTCTCAGTTTGTCAGAACTTTGAGAGAGGCTTCCACGACGGCAACGTTTGGGGGCCTTTTTCTTTTGGTGTTAATCTCCGTTGTTCAGTTTTTTAGAGCGCTGGAACTCCTCATAGAGAGAATCCAGATGGTTCGATAACCATTCTCCGAACACAACTCCGTTCGTATTTGATAGTTCAATGGAAACTCTCTTCGATTTATGGGTGACATTGAAAGTCGCCTCTCTATCCTGAGAGTTCCACGATCTTGACGGGATGGGTTCCTTTTTCGTGCGGACTGCTAATGTCCTGAGGAGTGTAGTGAACCTGTCGTCAGTATTAAGCTTATGAAACTGCAGATCAGAGCTCAGACCATAAGCCGTTTCGAGCTTTTGAGAATCTTCGAGTAGATCAGCAAGGTCTTGCCAACGACGTCGGCCAGCGGCAGGAGCTGCCCCAATCCTCCTGATCAAATCGTCAGGGACGCGCTTGGCGACAGAAATCAGCTTTGAAAGCTCTCCCTTATCCAGCGAAACTGCTTGACCAATGATGCTGCGCGAAAATCCTTTCTGCTCTAAACCAAATGCAAAAAGTGCCTTCTCGATATAACTTAAATCTTTGCGAGCTGTGTTCTCGACACCTTGTGCGACCACTAACTGGTCATCGCTTAGTGTTCGAACAACCGCTCGCACCTTTCTATTGAGCAGTCGAAGAGCGGCCAGTCTTCGATGACCATACGCAACCTGGAAGCGGTCCGATTTATTTGGGTGCCGGCGAACCAGAATAGGAACTTCCTGTCCGTTTGCCAGGATGGACTGCACCAGTTCGTCATTCTCATTTAGGTCGCTGTCCAAGCGATCTCGAATAAACGAACCTTCAATGAGGTTAGGCTCGAGTTCTATAACAATTTCACCGGACGCCAAGGCTTCATGAAGTGCCTTGCTCTCATTTTCAATGCGATCCAGGGCCAGCCCCATCGTTCTGACTGATCCGGCCAATACACGTTTCTCGTTTTGTGGGGCGTTGTCTGAGTTGGCCATGGCCAACTCGTCTATGCTATCATCCTGCGATGCCTCTTGCGCCGTGGCGGCGATCATATCAGCGAGCATATTCTTGCGGCTCATGGTCTCCTCCATGCGTTGTTGATTCCGGCCAGAATTTCCCCGTTCACCGCGTTCAACGATTCGATAGCGCGATCATATGTTTGCCGCCGAACCTGGCCTTTCTCGATCTCGTATAGCGTCTGCTTGCTGAGACCTGCGTCCGAAATTGCGGTAGACTTCAGAACAGTCGCTGCGAGAACTTCTTCACCAAACAGGCTTCTCAACAAACCTGCAATTTGTGCTTGGGGCCCATCATGTGGTTCATGGCGCGTAATAACGTATTTGATCATGTCATGCTGCAGCTCTCCGCCTGCCTTATGTACGACCGACAACAGATCGGAAGTCATTAACAGAAACTGCGACATGGAAGCGACGTCCACCATTTGAGGATGGACCGTGATCAGAATGCTGGTCGCAGCACAAACGGCTCCGAGTGTCAGATATCCAAGCTGTGGGGGGCAATCGATAACGACGATATCGTAATCTGCCTCCACTTCGCTGAGCGCATTGCCAACGCGCTTGAAGAAAATATCTGCATTTGATGTCTTTCGCTCTAAAAGCGCAGTTGGCGTTTCGTGTTCAAACTCCATGAGTTCAAGATTGCCCGGAACCAGATCGAGGCCAGTAAAGTACGTCTTCCGTATGATATCTTTCATGGGACGCTTTTGATCGTCATAACGGATAGCGCCGTAAAGTGTATCACCTTCACCGAGATCAAATTCTGGCTGGATGCCGAGCATAGTCGAGAGGGAAGCCTGAGGATCGAGATCGATGGCCAGGACGCGATATCCCTGCAAAGCCAGGTACTGGGCGAGATAAATTGTTGTTGTGGTCTTTGCGCTGCCGCCTTTGAAGTTTGAAACCGCGATCGTTTGCAGTTTCTCGCCCGATCGTCGCCGGGGAAGATAGTTTAAAGCATCCTTCGGTTTGGCTTTCGCCATATACTCACGCAATTCATTTACCTGCGCGAGCGTGTACGATCTCCGTCCAGAAGCGGACTGGTCCGGAATCGGCCCTCGACCTTCATTTGACAATGTACGAAGAAAGCCATCTGATACGCCGACGAGCTGCGCTGCTTCTCCGGACGTGAAAGTCCTGAGTAACTTTTCCGCCGTCGGCGGGAACAATCTTTCGCGAAGCAATTGCAATTGCTTCGAAAGCTGCTTGGCATGCCGCTGAATACGCGCATCTGACGAAAGTTGCGCAAAAGCGCTTTTGTCTTGTAGCATCGAATAACTCCTGTCGATGCGCTTTATAAGCAGAATTTGCGAAAAATCCGTATCTAAAATTACACGATTCGTAAACCATGGCAAATTGTAAGGTTTTCAATTATTTACCAGGAGAAAACCGGAGTTGGCCATGGCCAACATCAGCGTGATCGCCGCCATACTGCCTTGTGCGCTAGCTGGTAAATTCCGATCGAATGTTGTGCTCGGCGATAGCTTACAGGTTGCGCTCATGTCTAATAGTCTAGAATAGGCCACGCTCTGTTCAGATCGAACGTTAGGGCCGAGGATTATGCGGGTATTTGTATCGGACAAGCCTTAAAGTTGATGGGTGCTGTGTGCGGTTAGATCAGCACTGAGCGTCGCGTTTTTCGTCGACGTGCCGACGGCAGGGATAGTGTAATGGTGTAAATAGGCTAATCCCAGACTGGTTCATAACGGACAATTTCAATCGAGATCTTGCGTAAGGAGAATCTGCTCGCAATAATAGACCGAGAGCAAGAGTCTCGCAGTGGGGGCATAGTTTGAAACCGTTTATCAAGTGGGCCGGCGGGAAGAGATGGCTTCTCAATGATCCAAGTTTTTCTCTACCAGCATACTCTGGTCGTTATATTGAACCATTCTTAGGCGGCGGCGCCGTTTTCTTTCATCTCGCTCCGAAACATGCGATTATTTCCGATGTGAATGAGCGACTGATTGCTACATACCAGTCTATTCGTGACGAATGGCCTTTGGTGCAAGAGAGTCTAGCCGAATTTCAAGAAAGACATTCGAAAGATTTCTATTATGAGGAGCGGAGCCGTCAACATTCCAGTACGCACTTACGTGCTGCCCAATTCCTTTATCTGAATCGAACATGTTTCAACGGGCTTTATCGCGAGAATCTCAGAGGGCAATTCAATGTCCCCATAGGGACTAAAACTCAGATTACATTGCTAGATGATGATTTCGAACAGGCTAGCAAAATACTAGTGGGAGCAGATCTTCGGGCGGGTGACTTTGAAACCGTTGTGGGAGAGGCCACTGAAGGTGATTTGCTTTTTATTGACCCACCTTACACCACTGCTCACAATTTTAATGGCTTCGTCAAATACAATCAGAAGATCTTCACGTGGGAGGATCAGAAGCGATTAATGATGTCTGTCCGTGGTGCTATACAGCGCGGTGCTCGGGTTGTCCTAACTAACGCAGATCACGCCAGTATTCACAAGCTTTATGCTGAGCTTGGAACACCGACAGTCGTTTCGCGGCCTTCGGTGATATCGGGGACAAATGGTTCGCGGCGGGCCACTACCGAAGCATTATTTACTTTCTAACGCGCACGTCGCTGACTGTTTGGGGGATATGTTGTCGTTTATTGAACCTGCTGAAGCCGCTGGGCTTCGTTTAAAAATGAGCAGTGATAAATCGCAGCTCGGCAAAGTCTTTACTGCCAAATCTTCGAAATTTCATTCGCGGAACGTCGAACACGATTTGGTCGAGGGATTTCTCTGTGAGGGGTGGGAGGAATATGGAGAGCCGCTTAAGACCAAAACCCGGCTCCGAAAGCAGAAGGCATACGACGACCAATTCAAAGATGACGTGTGGTGTCAGCTCTACCGGTTAGGCTATCGTGCCTTGAATGTGGACCAGGATTTTTGTCTTCCCTTCGGTTCTGCACCTTCAGAGAAGAAACGAATTGATATCGTTGCGATGAATGAAGACAGTGTCTTGCTGGTTGATTGCCAAGCTAGCGAAACCTCGGCGAAGCCTCCGTCTTTTGAGAATGAATTCAAGTCATTGAAGTCCCGCTTGGATGGTTATCGAAAAGCTGTAGATCAAATTTTTGGTTCCGGTCGACGCTTAAAGTACATATTTGCTACTAGAAATTTGAGGTTAAGCCGAGATTCAGCGGATGTTACGGCTCTCGTCGAAGCAGGGGGTTTTTATTATAACGACAACACATATCAATACATTGATAGCTTACTGAAGTCTTATCGTGATGCCGCGCATTATCAGTTCATGGGATTGATGATGAAAGGGCAAAACATCAATAAAGACAAGATTGAGGTGCCGGCCATTGAGGGCACTATGGGGGGGAAAACATACTATATGTTTTCGCTGGAGCCTCACTTGCTGCTTAAGATTGGATTTGTTCTCCATCGCACACGAGCTAACGAATCCGAAATGCCAACTTACCAGAGGTTATTGTTATCTTCGCGACTAAAAGGAATAACCAAGTTCATTGATGGCGGCGGCTTTTTTCCAAATTCAGCGATCTTGAATTTCAACGAACGTGAAACAAAACTCGAATTCAACGGTCAACCGCGTTCGAAGGACACCGCCTCGCGAACCGGCATATTGAAGATCCCTAATGCATTTGCGATCGCATATATCATTGATGGTCAACACAGAATTTACGGCTACGCGAACTCGAGATACAAATCGAGCAATACGATACCCGTAGTAGCATTCAAGAACCTTGATCCGAGCGATCAGCTTGAGTTGTTTATGCAGATTAATGAGAACCAGAAGGCCGTAAGCCCTACCTTGAGAATCACATTGGAGGAAGACCTATACTGGAATGCCCCTCGACTGGATTCTCGGCTGAAAGCGTTAAGATCGTCGGTGGTTCGGGCTCTGAGTGGCGATTCTTCCGGCCCGCTTTACGGCAAAATTTCACTGGGTGAGGACAAGGCTGTACTTCAAGCGAAGCCGTTTGCTGACGCGCTGATTAAATGCAAACTTTTGCCTGAAGCCAAAGGCAACAAGTTCGTGGAAGCTACCACCGCAGCGTCATTATACGACTCAGCCAATGTCGAGCACAGTGATGAAATGATAAAAGCGCGGAACCGTACCGTGAGCTTTATTAATGCTGGATATGAACTGGCGGAAGGGGCCCTCGGACCAGACAGCGAAGCATTGGATACTTATATTCTCTCAAATAGAGGCAGTTTTGCCTTCATATCTCTAATGGGAGATCTGCACGCATTTGAAGTCGGCAGGGGTTCGCTATCAATCAATTCAACTACTGCGCAGAGAATTGGTGCTATTGCCGGATACCTGACGGTGTTTTTTGAGTCGTTGAAAGCAATGTCGCCAGAAGATGCGGAAGTTCTAACCGGCAAGCTGGGCAGTGGTGCAGAGGCAACTTGGCTTCGGTATTTTCAGAGCTACATCAACAGTAGGTTCAGTGAATACAATCCGCCGGAATTACAGGACTGGCGAGAGCGGCAGGACAAGGCGCTTCAGACTCAAGGTCGGGAGATAGGCACCCAGATTGAGCGGCATATGAAGAATTTCATCATCGAGCAACTGAAAGCGCTATTCGGTGAAAATTGGGATATCGAGATAGGCAACATCCAGCGGGAGTGCGAGATGCGTGCCAAAGAACAGATGGAAAAAGACTATAAAGACGGACTTGGTCGTCGTGAAATTCCGTGGACTGATCAGTTTTTCATTAAAGACTACAAGTCCATTATCGAAAAATACTGGTCAAAGAAACCTGAAAATCAAGAAGGTGCAGAATCGTTTGAGCAACATTTTTCCATTGATGTCGGACATGGTTTCAATAGTAAGGCGGACAAAATCAAGTGGATTTCACTTTTTAATACGCTTAGAAACAGCTGGGCGCATGAGGGGACAAAAGAAAAAGGGTTGAACAGAAGCGATGTGGAGCTCCTAGCGAAAATCCATAACAGACTAGGATTGAAACACTTTTAGCTGCTTCGCTATATAGTGAATGATCTTTGGCTCGATTGTCTGGTTCGTGTTAAAGCAGCCTTGATGCCCGTCCGCTGCGCCGTTTGGCATTGTTGTAATAATCGGATGCCTGTTGCACCGAACGATGACGGGATTGTTCCATCGCTTCGGGGAGCGGAATACCACGATTGGCCGCTTCGGTGAGATAGCCGGAGCGCAGGCCGTGCGCAGAAAACTCCCCCGGTTCCAACCCCGCCATTTGCGCGCGCTGCTTAACGATCCGGTTGATGGCGCTGGGTTCCAGCGCCCGTGCCGAAACATTACCCCAGCGATCGATCTTGCGAAACACGCTGCCCTTGTCGATTTTTGCCGCTTCCAGCCAGCGGGTGAGGGCTTCAACCGGGCGGCCGGTGAGATAGACGATCTCGTCCTGATCGGCGCCACTGGTTTTGGTGCGACCGAGATGAATGCCGAGCGAAGGGAGGGTCGCGCCGTCCCCGTCGGTGACAGGGGCCTGTTTGACAAGCTGTTCTATACGCAAGCTGGCGATTTCACTGCGCCTTCGTCCGCCTGAGGCAAAGGCTACCATCAGGATAGCCCGATCCCGCAAGGCCGTGAGATCCCCGCCGGAACAGGTTGCCAGCAGCTTGCCCAGAATATCGCCGGTAATCGCATTGGCACTCTTGCGGCTGCGCGGCCGGTTGAGGGCACGCACCGCAAGCCGGATTGCCGATTTGACGGAAGGCGATGAAAACGATCCTTCCAGACCGCGCCAGCGAGTGAGCGTCGACCAGTTGGCCAGACGCCGGCGGACGGTTGCCGGAGCATGCGGTCCGGGTACACGCAGAAAGCCTTGTCGGCGCAATTCCTCTGCCACGCCGGCCGGCATGCCGTGATCAGGCTCGATCTCGCGTTGCCGCGGTCGCCATAAATGATGGGCGACGAATTTCAACAACAGGGCCTCCGGCGCGGGGAAGGGGAGGGGGATGCCGGTTGCGGCCATCGACCAGGCTTCGAGATAGGCCAGATCCGAGGCAAGCGCACGCAGCGTGTTTTCGCCCATGCCTTCATTGACCAGATGGCGCAGTGTCTCGACATCGTCGTCTGTCAAAATGCCCGCCAGCATGTCACGTCGGTTCATCGGCAAGACAGCAGCGATTGTATCGAGCTGTTCCGCCCGGATATGGACATTAGAAGGCAAGGGGTCTGGTCTGGTCATTGCACAATGCTTCTCGATTTAAAAACTTGCGGGAAACCCGGGAAGTCCGTATATTACGGAAAACGGAGGTTGATCATGACATCCACAGTAACAGCCGCAGCCATTTCCAAGAATTTTGGCGCTTATCAGGACGCTGCCGTGCGCGATCCGGTTATCATTACCAAGAACGGTCGTCCGCGCACTGTTCTGCTCGCTTATGAGGATTATCTGCGTTTGATGCGGCGCGAGCGTCGCGTCGAATTGACCGCTACGCTGACCGAAGGTGATCTCGCAGCTGTTGAAGCCGCCTCGATGGAAGCAGGCCTTGAGCATCTCGATCGTGAACTGAACGAAAAATAGCATGATTCCGAGTGAGCCCAAGGTCGGTTGGATTTTCAGATACTCCTATTTGTGGCACTGGCAGTTCGAGCAGGGACGGGAAGAGGGCGACAAGGATCGTCCTGTTCTCGTATTAGCTATCACGACGACACTGGAAGACGGATCGCCAGTCGTCAGGGTGTTGCCGGTGACCCATACGCCACCGCAACGGGATGACGAGGCAATTGAAATTCCCGCTGCCACCAAACGCCGCCTCGGACTGGACGATGAGCGTTCCTGGATCGTGCTCAGCGAAAGCAATCGCTTTGTCTGGCCGGGACCGGATCTGCGATCGGTGGATGACGATACCGGTTATTACGGTCCGCTACCACCGGCGCTGTTTGCCGAGATCCGAGACCGTTTCGTTGCACTCGCGCGTAGAGCGCGTCACCGGCAAGCGCATCGCTCTGAATAGGTTCTTGCGCGTCTTTTTCTCCTGTTAAACGGCTGCTCTGTGCTCCGATTTTTACTGATTTGCGCCCTGAAATCAATCACCTTCGATAACCTGTACTTATCGATGGTTAGGCGTGGCCTAGAGCATCATGAGGAGTGAGGAATGATAATTTTGAGATAGAGTTCCTTTAGCAAATCATTTACCATGATTTCAATGGCTTACCATCTCGCGAAAATCAGCATGACAGCCCTGATGCGGCCGGCTTTCGACGCCGGTGTCGCCCTAACGCGTCTTGATGAGAGTATAGCCCGCTCGCCGGTCGGCGCTGGTTTTCTTGAGCGCCAAAATTTCGCCGATGCCTGCGCCTCGCTGTGGATCGACGGCGAGCTCGTCCACCTCGAAGACCTCGTCCTGCACGACGCCACCCGCGATATTCGCACACCCACCCATGAGCTGACAATCGCCCGCGACGTGCTGCGCACCCGCCGGCGGGTCGCCGGCCAATCCCCGGATTGGGCGCTCTCTGCCGACGGCATCCGCTCGCTACGGAAAACCTCGGAGATCGGGTCGGGCGGCGCGGACCAGGCGACGACGGCCGGGGTTATTCGAGCGGCTGTCGCGATCGACGCGGATGGGGAGGGGGAGGATGGTGACGACGTCAAAGATCTGCCCGGCGTCGACCTTGCTGCCATCGATGCGACGCTGGCCCGATCGTCGGCCGCGATCGAGGACGCGACACGGCCCGGCCGCGCCGGCGACAGCCGGACATCGGAAAGAGATCCGATGATCTATGATCTCGACTGGGACGAGGATGCCCGGCTCGACGAATGGCGTGGCGTGCTGCGCCAGGCTCAAGACTTGCCGGCGGTGCTGCAGGCGATCATTGCTCTTGATGCCTGGAACGAAATTTCCGTGCTGCAGCACGCCCCCTGGCTCGGCCGACTGTTTGCAGCCTCCATCCTGCGTCAGGCCGGCATTACATCGGGTGTCCATCTCGCCGCCATCAACATCGGCCTCAAAACCATCCCAGTCGATAGGCGCCGGCATCGCGATCGCGAGACGCGGCTGCTCGCCATCGCCCACGCGCTTCTGGCGGCCGCCGAGGTCGGCATGAAGGAACATGACCGACTGGCGCTGGCCCGCACGCTCATGGAGCGGAAGCTGGAGGGGCGGCGGACATCCTCAAAATTGCCGGAGCTGGTCGAGCTGGTCATGGCAAAGCCGCTGGTGTCGGCCGGGATGGTGGCCAAGACGCTCGAGGTCACGCCGCAGGCGGCGCGGCGGATCGTTTTGGAGCTCGGCCTCAGGGAGATGACGGGGAGGGGGAGGTTTCGGGCGTGGGGTGTCATGTAGGTTAAACGACGATGAGTTTGCTTCCTTTCCTTGGTACGACAAGGCACTCTGTAGACCAGAGACGTCCTATGGAGCCGGAGCTAAATGTACTATCTTTCCGCGTATCAAACTGGCCAATTCGGCTACGTTCATACCCTCGCTACTGCGACTGAATGGGATGCATGGCTTGTAACGGTCATACCGAACGTTCTCGATGCTAACGTCCGCAGCCGGCTTCGTTCCAACCTAAAGCACATTTTGGTTGGTATGGAGATGAAGGCTGGATTGATTACGCCCCATGCGACGCGAGGAGCAGGCAACGCATCGGTGCTATTTGAGCCCTACTATACCGTGATGATCTTCGAGTTCTGCGTTGGCGCATTTTCCGTCTGCGAAGGGTTGGGAACGGCCTTCCGCCTGAGGGATGTCGGCAATAACGGAGCCAATGCCCCGCGTATCGCTCCGAACCACTGGATTGCTTCTCTTGTCGCGGTTGCCGACCCGAACGGAAACCTTGATCTCGAAGCCAAGGTTCGGGGAATTAAATCCGTCCGTGACAAGATGCATCAGGATCGGTTAGGTGCGCGGCAGGAGATCGACTGGCACGCTTTCAGCTATGATGACGCTTTTCTACCAGCGAAATCGGCCATTCTGGCGTTATTGCAAATTGACCCCCACCACGTTCCAGCCGCCACAAATCTCACTGCTTAATTTCGAGGGACTTGCCGACCGTAGCCGGAAGCATACTACACCTCACCGACAGCGCGAGCCGACGATTCAGCCGGTGACCGTGATCTTATGGACGTATCTAAGCTCACCGGTTGTCTTGTCCATTTCCACCAAGCGACTGACGTTATAGGTTGCACACTTCACATCGGCGACCCCATCAAGAAGCAGGGAAGCCATCGTAGCGGCCAAATCAGAACCGCAGGTTTCGCAACAAATCGGAAGTCCGCCGGCAAATTGGATACCGTAGACTTCAGATCCCAGAACCTCCTTGAGCCGGATGTGAATGCGGTTCGCCTCAGTCCTCAGTTTAGTTTCGTCTATCGACTTCCCTTTCTTGAGCTGGGAAACGGTTCGCTGATGAAGGAAACTTCCGAGAGATCGATGGGCCTTTTCCACCCAGTTGACGGTTAAGCGTCGATCAATTCCATCGAAGAGTGGGGGGCCACCGACGTGGGCGCCATTCTCGCCAACTTCGCGGACCTGAACCCGAAGCGACGTATCGACGAGTCGGTCGTGTGCGGAAAGGAGTTCCAGGACTTTGTTGGGTTGCCAATGTTGATGTGCCTCCGCGACGTCGGGGCTCAGATTTTTCTCGTAGGCTTGGAGCGTTTCATACACGATAGCCTCGATTGCTAGACGAAGCTCGAGGCAGGCGTAAACGAGTTGCTGCCCTTCACCGCAGAGCAGCTCCTCAGCTGATTTAAGGTGCTTCCGCGCTTGTTCGCGAAAAGGAAAATGCGCAACTTGGGGTACTTGCTCATCCATTTGAAACGCTCTTCTCTATGCGGTGGGCCGCCCGCCGGGACACCATTCGATCTTGCCCTTTGTGATCCAGAAGTGGCAGCCACATTCATTTAACTGGTGAACCGATGGTTTGAGCGTCGGACGGTTCCAGAAATCCAATGTTACTTGCCATTTCGGCCGTCGAGTGGGGTTAAGCGAAAGTGCAATCATCTTACCGCAACCGCCGGGGCACGTCAGGCACGCCCATTTTGCGACGTCGCCATCGCGAACTACGACGACATCCATTTCTGGCAACTCGCCGGTCGACGGATATTTGGACGAGAGCCCCGCAAGCCGGTCAAACTTGAGCAACCCGAAGAAGCGGAGGGTGAGTGCTATCGTTCTTCGCATGATCTCACCCTGCCATATCGAGGAAGGGCGATACATCGCCGGCACCACGCGAGTCATCGGATTGGCAAACCGGGCAACCTTCTCGGGCCTTGATATCCAGAAACCGATCATCGCGAACATGCCAGCGTCTGACACGGGTTGGGATCATTCCATCAGCGCCGTGAAATCCAGTAAGCGCGGCAATCATTTCATCGACGGCAACAGATGCCATCTCGGTCGTAAACGTCACGACCGCGGGGGCGGGATCACCGGCGCCAACGACGTAGGCCTCGACCTTACGGCGTTGGAATTCATCCGGCTGATTGCGTTCGAGCTCTTCTTCCTGCGCGCGAATGGCGTTCACAACACCACCGCAAATCAAACAGGGGCGGCCCGGAACTACCGTCGTGACCCGTCCATTGAGATCATGTCCATGCCCTTGAGCCGCTGCGACCATGCGCAAGCCGACGTCGATGACGGGGATACCGTAAAAATGGGCAAGGCGATTGATCAAAATTCGTCCTGAGTTGTCGTCGGTGCATCCGAAGACAAAGTCGGATGCCTTGAGCGCATCTCGGACCCGCGCAACGTTGACCCAGTCCTGCGCGATTTCAACATGGCATCCGATGCCCATCAATTCGATCTCTCGCTTAAGGACCTCGACTTTCGGACGTCCGATATCGTCGCGGCGTGCTCCATGGACGCGGTTTAGGTTTGTCTCGTCAATCACGTCCTTATCGACGAGGAATATGTGCCCAACCCCAAGCCGAGCCAACAGAAGCGAGACCGGGCTACCGGTACCGCCGCACCCGACGACGCATACGCGCAACGATGAGAGATTGTCGTTGAAGCTCTGCCCAAACAGCCGGCGCTGACGGTCCAGGTGGTGATGGAGTCTGCTCTTAGCGAGATAACGTTGATCTCGCCGATATCGTCCACCGACGACCTGAACAGCGTCAGCCATGGTGTAAGCGTCGGCGCTATGCCAGATTCGCCCGCAGACTGAGCCGTCTCCGCCGAGAACGATACTAACAAGGCCTCTCGCGCCCTTCTGGTGAGCCGTCCGCGCAAGCTCTCGCTCATTGGCGTCGTCCTGATCGGAGAAAAATGCATGACTGCCCGGATGGGTGTGAAAGATTGCGGGAATCTTGCCCGCGATCGCAGCGTCGCCGAGCATCCGCATGAAGCTGCGGGTGCTCCATGTCACATGCACACCGGACGAGCTGAGCATGTCTGTTGCGGGAATCTCAATGACCCGATGTGAAACGAGACGGTGACGCGGGTCGCCCGACCAAGGATCCTCAGCGATATCCGACGATCCAAACAGGATGTAGGCAGCTGCTTCCGGAGACGTAGCGTCCGGAAGCAGGCCCGTGAGGATCTGCATATGTTGCTCGAGAAGAGTAATGTCCAGCATCGTCATTTCACTTTGCCTTCTCGAAAGCCATCTGGGCTCGGGTCACCATGGTGCGGATGCCGTCGATGCCTGCGCGCCATTCCGCATGTCGGGACCAGCGCTGCCAGCTGGCGCCGGCGAAAAGCTGCGGAACATCCGCGCACGCCGCGTACGTGTTTGTCGCATTCAGCTTGATCCAGGGCAGCGTGTAGAACATATCGACGCTGGCATCGGGATAACCCGCCGGAAGCTGGATCATCACGTCGACCTTGTCGTGATCGAACTTGCCCGGAGGAAGGGCAAAATCCTTGATCACGACCGCTCCGATACCGCCATCCTTGATGATCTCATAAGCCAGTCCATGCGCTTCCAGAAAGCGACGGTCAGCGGAGGGGAGGGCCTCCAGGCCCTCCGTGGTTTCACTGATCACGGTGATGAAGCGCTCGATGCCCTTGCCCGCCAGATCGACCAGATCGTGATCCTCGATCAGGCGATCATGACCGCCGCGCACTTCGAGATAGATGCTGTAGCGAGCGTCGACACCGGCCAGGTTGCGAAGTGCCTTGCCGCTGATCAGATTCTTGCCCCAGGACATCTGGCGGCTTTCAATCGTGAAATTGAAGGAACGGTCGCTCTCAAAGTAGGCGAACGTTTCAACGCCCTTTGCGCGAAGATCGAAGGTTTCGTCGAGGCGGATATCCTCGAACTCACCGTTGGGGAGGATGGCGAAGAGGCTGTAGTTCTCCACGTCACGGACGCCGGCTGCCGAAAGGAGCTGGCTCCCCACAGGGACCGGATCACCAATCGAGCCATCGCGATACGAAATACCGTCAGTGGTGAAGCGAATATGGAAGGGCTTGTTGCCAGAGCCCACCGAGTTGTTAATTTCAGACATTTCTTTTTCTCCAGGAGCGCTCGCTTGATTGCGATGCGTCTCTGGAGTGTTAATCGGAGCGGAAATGGCAGACCGGTAATTTTAGTCAGATTTTTTTTGAAAGCGGGCCGGGAGGTACGGGGCCGCAGATGAAAAAGGCAGGGCATCGATGGCATGTACGATTACTTGGCTTCGCAGGGAAGCGGCCGCTCGCAACCCCGCCGACAACTTCGCCTATCTTCTGACGACGGCTGGCAAGTTTGTCGAATTCGAGCGTGATCGGTACGGCGTCAGCGAGATTCATCAATTCGACCGTGGCATTCGGAAATGCGTCTCGGACCGCCATAAAGAAGGAGCTGGCTGCCAAATCTGACTGTGAAGCCTTTGTTCCATGCCCCGTGCGTATTCTTCGAGCGACGATCCTGCCATCGCCCGTCTGAAGCAGCTCATCCACGCGGACGGCGACCTTGATCGTGCCAGCAGAAATTGAAAGCCCATCGTTGACCTTGAGTGAATGACCTTGCCTGCTGTCGAGCAGGTTGGAGATCAACCCTTGGGCGATCGCTAGATAATCATCGACATAACCGCTTTCATCGAGACCGTGAGCCGTCATCGCGGCTTGCAACCGACCGGAGGCTTCGGAAATAACAACAGCTACGGGGTCAGAGGTTGTGATCCAATCAACCACGTCTTGGACCGCGTCGTGCATTTTCATAAAGGTGGACTCAACTCGCCGGCCGCCCGTCTGAAGCACATAGGTGTAAAGGAACCGACGAGGACACTTCTCATAGATGGCCAGCTGAGTATCTTTGAACGTCGGCGTACCGTCGAAACGCAGATCGATAACTTCCTCGCTCTTCGTCGGAAGCCGCACTGTTGGGTTCTTTGGTAGCTGAACCATTGGAGGTATCAGTCGCGCTACAAACGGTGAAACTGACCAGCTGTGGCCATTTGCCTTCTTTGTGGGCGAATAGAGAAAGAGCCGGTCTCTTGCCCGAGACAAGGCGACATAGAATAGACATTCCTGCTCATCGAGATGCGCAGCGGATCTAACCGCCGCCGCCTTGCCCGGCACCTCCTTAACGAGACCGTCGGGCGATTCTATGCCCTGAAAATGGTTTGGTGATCGGGGAATACTATCAGTGCTGATTCCGGGAAAATGAACCGCTCGAAACTCAAGGCCCTTGGATCCATGTACGGTCATTAGCCGCACGGCGTCGAGTCCCTGCGCAGCATTTGGCAACTGACGTAGATCTCGGTCATCGGCAAGACGAACAAGGCGCCTCACTCGATCGAGGAGCCGTCTGATAGGCAAGCCTTTGCCACTAGGCTGTGTGCGGCAAAAGTTGAGAAGTTGCCAGATCGCTATTCCGCGTGCTCGGGACGAGATTGTCGCTGTCTCAGCAATTGCGGCCGCTATTCGAGTGCGATCAAGCAAAAGCGAGACGAGCACTTCCCATGGCTGCGAGGCCTCGTGCAGGCCAGAAAGAGCACGCGCCGCTTTCGCCAGCGCATTCCTGCCATCAAAGGAAAGGTCCGGCAGATCTTGTTCCCCAAAAGTCCAGATAGGACTCGGTGTCTTCCCTTTGCTAACGGCGTCCAAGATAACACCAACGTCCTCAAGCGACATCGCGAAGTCGTCCATGGTCGCAAGGCGCACGAGACCCATCGGTTTGCGATCTACCAGAAGCGATAGGAATGATAGGAGGTCCTTGACTTCCTCCCGCTCGAAGATACTCCCGAGATAAAGCACTGGGATATTCAACGTTTCCAATGCAGAACCGATCTTTGCGAGGCGATCGTTACCGGTGCAAAGAACCGCTTGATCTCGGTAAGAGATCCCGAGGTTTTGCATTTCGGAGATGGCATCAGCTACAGCTTCTGTTTCATTTTGAGCTGAAACGGTCAGCCTGTGCTCCGGGGGACAACCCGAGGAGCCTCGATGTGCTTCGAGTGAACTATCGCGGCCTTGCGCAACGTTCATATTGACCGCAAAATTTGAAAAGGCACTCACGATCTCCTGTGTCGAGCGATAGTTGACCTCAAGCCGGCCGATACTCGCACCAGGGAAATCTCCCGTTGCGAATTTCGCCATGTTGATGGAGGACGCCCCACGGAAGCGGTAAATCGATTGCTTTATGTCGCCGACCACCCAAAGATTGGTTCCACCCGGCTTGAGCTTCTTCAAAAGGGCGACACTGCTTCGGTTCACGTCCTGATATTCATCGACCAAGACGTGCTCGTAAGTTGAGGCAATCGCGGCTCGAACGTCCTCATTTTCGTTAAAAAGCTGAATTGGAAGGGCTACAAGGTCACCAAAGTCTAGCCGTTTCAATCCGGCCTTAAGCTCCTCATATCGCCGGTAAACGTTCGCGACTTCAATCTGCCGCTCCGCTTCCTTTTCCTCGTCAGGCGTTGACGCAGCCAACTTCATCGCCTGTGCAAGCCCGTCGAAGTCTGCAGGACTCGCCAATTCGTCCTTCGCCCGAGAGATGGCGGCCAATATTTTATCCAGATTCTCTGTCGGATCGCTAATATTGCGGAATTGGACCAGATTTAACCGAGGTGCCTCGTCCTCAAGCAATTCAATGGCGTCGGCCTTGTCGATCATCTTAGGATCGTCAGGCAGGCCGAGGCGGTCATGATGGCGCCTAATAATATCTAGCCCGAATGCGTGGAACGTGCCGATCCAGATGGCGGCTGCGGCGGTAGGGTTTACTTGCGCTACGCGATCGAACAGTTCGCCAGCAGCCTTATTGGAGAAGGTCAAGACCAAGATTCCGCGAGGATCGATCCCTTTATCCAAGAGCCAAAGAATTCGACCGACCAGCGTTTGCGTTTTACCTGTTCCTGGGCCTGCCTCGAGGAGATAGGCTGGCCCCCAGTGTTCCGCTGCTTCCTTCTGCCGCTTGTTGAGCGGGCGCGAGACTCTCGGCTCTTCCGCTTCGATGACCGGCTCGGGGAGCAACAATGCATCTAGCATCTGTTGTGCCACGACAGCTTTGGAGGCGCCTAGCCGTTCCGCAATCTCATCGGCAGTTGCCTTTTCATAAATGTGGGCTTCGCGAGCCAATGTCCTGGGAAAGAGAAATTCTCGGGCGAAGAGATCCATTTGGACCTCGCGACGCTGGCGCCTGCTGTAGTCTTCAACGCGCTCGGCGCCGATTGGTGGCATCTCAGCAGCACGTGCCGGATCTATCGAAATGACTTCGTCGCGAAGTGTGGCGTCGCCAAGTTCCACATGACCAAGTTCATGGGCCACAAGAAACGCGTCCTCAAAGACGCTCCCGGTCTCCTCATGAATAATCAGCGGAAGGCTTGGATCATAGAGGGCACGCGCTCCGTTAAGAACGCTACTTCCTTTTGCGACGCGATCAATCTCAATTCCCCTCCGGGCCGCTTCGTGCTGGCTCAATGCGTAGGGGCTCCAAGCATCAACTCCTGCCTGAACCGCCGCTCTATTGAGTTCTTGGGCTCGTTGTCGCGCCAGCTCGACGGCATCCATGCTCAATCCTCCCGCAGGATCTTGGCGATCTGCTCAGGAGTATGGCCACATTCAGCGAGCAACTGTTCTATTGAAATCTTCGATTTCTGCTCTGGCTTCGCGTCAGATTTGAAGCTAGCGCCAACCGGCATAGCTTGCGGGCCTGCGAGGTAATCCACCAATCGCTCGACAGACGTGGCAAGCGCTCTGGATAGGCGTGTGGAAAAGGCGATTGGCAGCGACTGGATTTCAACTTTCTTGTCGCGGAGACCCATCAGCGCAGACGATTTTATGCCCAAACTGTGGGCAACTTCACGAGTAAACGACGCAGCTGTGATCGGCGCGTCGGTAGCGCCACCGGCAATAAACGCTGCCCACGCGGTATTGACGATCGCACTGTCGGTGTCGAAAACGTCTTCTTCCGTTGGATCAGCCATTTCCAACTCGAGCGATAAATCGATCAGTTCATTCGCCAGCTCTGGGTGCTGCTTCAGATAGAGATCAAGCGTGGCTTTGTCGTGAGATGGTTCTACGGCAAACGCGGCCAGTGTTTCCTCGGCGTTGTCTTTGCGTTGGTCAGGCATCTATCTCTTCCTCTGATAGAGCTGTCTTAAGTTTTTCAAAGGCGCGGTCACGTCGATTCCTTACCGTTTTCTCAACGCACCCCAGAATTTTGCAAATTGAGGGCTTGCTGGGGTCGTTTGACTCGATTGGATATTCTTTAAGAAGCAACGCAACGACATGGCGCTCTTTCTCAGCTAACTTCTTGATCGCTGCAAAAAGCCGGAACCGGTAATTTCCATCGTCGATTTTTGATACTTCAAAAGGATCAAACGCTCCTGCAGCCTTTTCAACCGCTGCGGATACCTCTTCATCATCGTTTGTTGAGAGACGCTGTGAGCGATTTTCTTCGTCTGCAGCTCTTTTTTTTGCTGTTGCACGCAAGCTGGCGATCGCGTGGGAGAAATTAACCTCGAAGTAGTCGAGTCGCTCATCGTAGCCATCGCGATCGGCAATAAGGCGAGCCAAGAAACGATCGACAACATAATCTCGGACCTTTGTTCCGAAGGCTGTGATTGCGATCTTTCCGTTTGGAAGACGATAGATTTCGCTGCGCAGCGTCGCCGCGCTCTCCACTCTCGCCATAAGAATGCGGAAGAGAGACTCGAAGAGGCGATCGGAGTTGTGCTGTTTACATTTCCGAATACGGTGGAGGAGGCATTCCGAGGAGACATACAGGGGATCGGTCTTTGCGCGAACTTTAGCGCGCTGAACCAGCTGTTCTAACGACAAGCTTTCAAGCAGGCAAAGGGCGGCGGTCGTTTCCGCTCGCCGTTCGTAGAGACGACCGTCTTTGCGATATTTTCGTAATGGCTCAATCAAAAACGAATCCTTGGCTCGCTTAGGTTGAACGTATCATTTTTCCGAGTGATAACAAAAGCAAGTGGTAATCGTAGAGAGACAATTCGAAGGCGCGTTTGTAAACGAGTTTTGCTATCAAAGTAGGACCAGTCATGTACGCGCGCAGGTGGCAATCGACATCATAATTCGCGGGATTACTCTGTGGCCTCGTTGATCTCTCGATCCTTTTGGTGTCAAGCTTCGGTCGTCAGATGTTTGATAGGCCGATAAATGCACGACTTGCTTGATCTAGCAGCTATTCTTAAAACAGAAGAGGCCAACGAGGCGGAAACCCGGCACAAGGTCATCGACACCGTTTTGCACGATATACTTGGTTGGCCGAGGGCAAGAACAAAGGTCGAAGAGTTTATTGCGCCTGGATTTGCTGACTACGTTTTAACGCGCCCCAATGGCGAGTTCATGTTTCTGGTCGAAGCAAAGCGTATCGGAAAAGCCTTCGAACTACCAATCCCTCATAAAGCCGGAGAGTTGTTTTGCTATCTCGGTATCAAACAGCTTCAAAGCGATGCCAATATTAGATCGACTATGCAGCAGGTGCGTGAGTACTGCATGGATGTCGGGTGTGAGTATGCGGCAATCACAAACGGGAACGAGTGGATTGCATTCAAATGTTTCGAAAAAGGGAAACGTTGGGATGAGCTTAAGGCCTTCGTTATACGAGACCTTAGATTCTTCTTAGAGGAAAGCACCAAGGCAACGAATGCTTTCTCCTTCATCGCCATTACGGAACATGCGTCTCTCGTCAGTACGTTGTCGAGCGCACCACCGAAGGATCGTCAAGTTTATATCGCCAAAGATCGGATACTGCCGTACTCGCACCCGATTTCGTCTAACCGTCTTGCCTCAACGTTACGGCCGATCGTCAACCGGCTCTTTGGCGTCATTTCAGATGATCAGACAGAGCTCATGGATCGGTGCTATGTATCTGATCGAAATTACAATCAGGTCCTTTCAGGAATGAGATCGGTTATTAAGGACTCCCTGACTCCATATTTCGAGCAATATGGAGTGGAGCAGTTAAGCGACACCGGAAAAGGCGGGTCAATCGGCGGTCGCATCACAAAGAATTTGAAAAATGCGCGTGGTGGTGAGGTTCTCGTTCTCTTTGGAGGGAAGGGAGCCGGAAAATCGACCTTCATTAGAAGATTACTTAGGCACACGCCGCCAAGGTGGTTGAGAGACAACGCAGTTACTGCCGTTGTCGACATGTTAGAGGTTCCCGAAGAGAAGTCACGGATACATTCGGAAATCTGGCGTCGTCTTGTTCGCGACCTCGATGTTGACCAGACGCTGTCCTCACCCCGCGAAGTCTTGTTGCGAGATCTTTTTTCGGACAGGTTTGAAACAGCTTCGCGTCAGGAGCTTTCAGGCCTGCCGAGGGGCGGTGAAATATATAATGACAGGTTGAACTCCCTTGTTTCGGCTTGGAAAAACGATCTTGAATATTGTGCAACCCGTTTAGCTGAAAATAGCGCTGCAGCCGGTAAGGGCGTGGTCGTTGTTATCGATAATACTGACCAGTACAGTGGCCCAATTCAAGATTTCTGCTTTACGACGGCCCAAGAGATTGCGCGGAGCCTGTCATGCATCACGCTGATCTCCATGCGCGAGGAGCGCTTTCACAACTCGAAAATACATGGCGTCTTGGATGCCTTCCAAAACTCCGGTTTCCATCTCAGCTCCCCTAAGCCTTCAACAGTTTTCCTTAAGCGCCTTGAATACACGATCGGCCTATTGCGGAACGAAAAGCGGCGCTCGGAGATAACAGCTGCTACGGATGCCGATCTTATAAATGATTGCTGCAAATATCTAGAGATCGTTGCGAGTGGGATCCGTGATACCGAATCCCCACTCAACAGTTTTCTTACGGCATGCGGACACGGTGACATAAGGCTTACGCTGGATTTATTCCGATCATTTCTGCTCTCCGGTTATACTAACGTGCAGGAAATGCTTGACGCCGGCCGGTGGAATTTCCAAATCCACCAAGTAATCAAGCCAGTCATGGTGCCGACGCGCTATTTCTACGACGAACAGCTCAGCGATATTCCGAACATTTTCCAAGCTCGCGACAGCAGGCTAGCCTCGCATTTTACGAGTTTACGAATTTTGCGACGGCTTGCAAAAAATATTGGAGGAGGCTCGTCCGACTTTGTGACAATTGCCGAACTGCGGTCCTACTTCGTTGAAACGTTCCGGATGGCTGAAGATTTCGCGCAATGCATGGATATTCTTCTGCAGCATGGGTTTGTCGAGGCGAATAACCGTCTAGACTATTTTGATGAAAGTGTTGATCAAGTACGAACGACCAACTATGGCTTGTATATGCTTAACGAGCTCGCATTCACCTTCACATATCTTGATCTTGTATTTGCCGATTGTAATTATTACGATGAACAGGTTTGTAACAGTATAACGTCATACGCAAATGAAGAGTATAAGCTTTTCCTGAGCAGAGAGCGGACGGAACGGGTGAGAATTCGTTTAGAACGCACCAAACAGTTCATCTCGTATCTCGCGCGTGAAGAGCAGCGCGAGAATGAACTATTCGATTTAAAAATACCCGTCGGCGAGGGTTTCGCGGATAAGTTGCAACAAACATTTGACGTAGAGAGTAAGCGAGTTATAGCAAGCGCCGGAAAGCAGAAATACGACCGTCGTTAGCTAAAAACAAGCACTTACCGGCGGCGATGGTCGATTAATTTGGCGCGGAGTGTTTGAATCCCTTCAAGAGCATATTGGTCTTGCCCCTAGTTGGCATTTCTTCACCGAGGAGCAGCTACGCTCTCTGCGCTTTCGATTTTCATGAAATGGGAAGTAAACATACGCACACTGCCTCCGGAAAGAGAATCTTCATAGACGTCTGCGTGACGGCAAAAAGGCCGAGAAGTTCCAATGATTTTGAGTAGTGCGAAGGAAATATTTGACATCAAGCAAGGCGTGATGATCAGCAAGCGAAACCTCTTTGATGTAATCCAGTTCTCGAAAGTCGCTGAATCCCCCTACTACGATGGAACGGACTTCGTTATCGGCAACACGCCACAACAGGGGATAAACTGGATCAGGTCGGGAGAGAAAACCCGTGCGGTTATCATCAAAACCCGTCCTGGCTCATATGTGCACGATGGCTGGCTCGACGAGACAATGACTACTTACAACTACTCGTTCAAGGCGAGGAAGGATGTCATCTCCTATGATGAGATAGCAAACAGGGTCCTGCTGGAGCAGCCCCAGGCAGGATATCCAATCCTGCTTTTCACGGATCGCGGAAGAAACTGGTACTTCGAAGGACTGTTTGCCGTAGCCTCCATTGAAAAGAAATTCGTCACCCTGGAGCGGTGGGCCAATATCGGAGATGTGCAGGATGTCGATGATTGGTCACTGCCGGAGGGGCGTCAAACGTATGTCACACACATCCGTACCGAAAGAAGCACACTGGCTGTGAGCTTGGTTAAGAGCAAAAACGCATCCCGATGCGAAATATGCGATGACGATTTCAACTTGCGCTACGGAGTTCCCTATATTGAAGCCCACCACATTATCCCGATCGCCAGCAAAACGGCAGAATACAGGGTTACAGCCGCAGATTTCGCCCTCCTATGCCCGAACTGCCATAAGGCAGTTCACATCCACATGGCGAAGGGTGGCGAGAACTATATGCATATCAAAGATATGCTGAAGCAAAGACTGTCTTCGCTACGCCAGGTTGACGGTGAGAGACTCCACGCAAATGAGGCACGCTAGAGGAACCGACAATTTTCGAGCTCTTCGCTATCAACTCGGCGACTTGGCCAAGCCGGAACCGGCGAGCAGATGTGCAATGTCATTCAGCGACGATGGAGAACCATCCTCTTCGCCCGATGCGGTCAGCCAGTCACCACCACTCTTCCAGTCTCTTTCTACGCCGATAAGCTGCTGTACCGCCCGGACAGCCGGCAGCCTGCTTTTTCCGTCATCCGACAAGACCGGATCCAGCTCGCTTTCCCACAACGATCCTTTGTCTGGCGAAATTCCGAACCCATCACCAAGGGCCGAACGCTCATCTTCACTGAGGTCCAGAGCGGCAAACGCGGCACCTGGCTCAACTTCGATCCCGAACAACCATGCAATTCGGGCTGCCGCCAAGCCGGAACCGGGAGCCATTAAAACGAGCGTCGAACCGTCGTGCCTCTTACCGATAAGGAGAAAGTCGCCTTCGCGCGCCTTCGCGGTCACCAAATTGTCGTAGTAGTACAGCCTGTACTCGGATCGCGTGGGATGCCGAGCCCGAGCATCGTACCAGGTGAGCATCCCGGTTTCGGCCAAAACACTGCCGTCGTCAGACATCCTGATGAAGTCTGTTGGCAACTTTTGCGGATGCTCTTTCCCGAACAGTCCGATCAGGGGCTTTGAACCGTTAAACTCGTGCTGGTTGGAGCGAGTGATGTCCGTCTCGACTGCACTCAATCGCTTGAACACAGCACCACTGAAGGCTGCTGAGAGAACACCGCCCGTCATGCGTGACTACGCGACATTTCAGGGATGTCTCCAGGAGGCGGCGGCAGCGACGATGATTTCAGACTCTCCCAGCATTCGTCCTTCTTAGCCCATTCCGATACCTGCCGGGCACCCGCATCGTCCCTCAGGATATCGTTCACCCGCACAGCCAGCTTGCTGATGTACCCGGAAAGCTGCGATGACAGACCCTGCTTTTGCCAAATGGCATCCAGCGATAACCTGCTGCCGGCAATCTCAGACAATGACGCGACCGTGTAGGCGGTGATATTTGCCTGGTACGCCTGGAATCCCCCGGCCCGCACGATCTTCTGAGCCGTTCGAAAAAGGATAGTCTGCGCAATTGCGTGCTTGTATCTCGAGACGTCTGGAACAACTGAGGTGACGGTGTCGTCATCCGACATGAAGCGGTCGAAGTTCTTCTGGTTGCCGAGAGACACGATCTGAGGTTTGCGGCCCCAAGCCTGAACGTATTTCGCCAAGTCGGTCTTTGTGATCTTTCGACCGGGCGGGATAGCTTCCTTGATCTGCCGCAGCCTCGCCGGCGTCGTCCCCTCACGGGCAAGCATTACGTTGTAGCTTCCCGCCGCACGTTCGTAGAACCACCTGTTGGTACCATCCGGGCAATAGGTCGAGAGCGCGAGCTTCTCCAGCTCGACGTGAAACGGCTTGTTTGCCGACAGGTCCGATACTTTCACCGCATTCTGGCTGTTTGCATAGCGCGAGATATCGCTGATCAGCAGCTCCTCGGCGTCAGGGTTATGGGAATGCAGGACAATAACCTTTGCGGGCACACGTACGCGCGTGAGATCAATGTCAGGATGTTTGCGCTTTGTGAAATATATCGACGCAGTCGTCTGGCCGCCGTTCACGATCTGCATGCCTTTAAGCCACGCGAGGCCCATTGAACCGTCGGCCGCGCGCGCAAGGCTCGCCTCGTCCGCAATCAATACAATACCGTTATTGTAGGCCATGAAACGTTCGGGTGCATCACGCAGCGTATCCCGGATACCCTTGTTGACCTTGCCGGTCTGACTGAGGAATGATCGTACGTTGGCTTCGAGCAGCCTTGCTCCGTAGCGCTCATACAGCAGCCGCAGCGTCGCCCCTGGAATTGCAGTGAGCGCGTAGTCGTATTCCTCGTTTTCGCCCGGGACATAGACACAGGGTAGGGGAGAGCCACAGACTTCCTCGAAACTGACTACAAGCTCGTCACGGGGTTTGCCTTCGGACCAGTGACGGTGGAGACGTTCTATATCCATGACCTCGAGGCGGACTGATTTCCCTGCGACATCCCGGGGCTTGAAGACGCGCGTTTTTGCCTGGCGGTCCGTCAAAATGTAAACCCTGATCTGCTCGAGATCTTCGTAGCAATCCTTGATCGTAAGGCTGAACTCATAGGCGTCATCGGAGGGGTCGATCGCGGCCACGAGCTTTCCGTCGGCAGACTTTCCGAGAAATTTGAGGCACTGCTCTGCCGCGCGCACGACGTCTGCGTCCGCAATTGGCTGTACAGTGTCGACCCCGTCATAGAGCGTAACAAACAAATCCACCTGGTCAGCGTCGTCGGAGACCGCATATCCATTGAGCTTCAGCTTCGAACCCGAAACGGTCCGCTCTATATGGAGGACACGAGGATCGAACGTCATCCCGCATTCTGCCATGTGCTGCATAACAACGTCCGTAAACGCCGCTTCATCCTTGAGATAGGTTCCGGCGACCATCCGGTCCGATACCATCGACCGCACCTCTGACTGGGTCTGGACGAGAAATTCCTCAAGTGTCATTCGCTGAAAACTCCGTATTGCTGCAATGCGGCTCCAAGCGTCAGAGGGACGCAAGCCACGAGATCAAGATCAATTTCATACTCGGCAGCGCGGATCTCCGGGCTTGTCCTGCTGCGAACAAGTGCGGGGAATGCTTCGTTCACTTCGAAGAGCCGAATGTTGAGGGGGATAAACCGCCGTTTGTAGAGTTCCGAAGCCTCGTCCACGAAACCGGACAACATAAGCGTCCGGTTAAGGGTGGAGAGTACGTCTCCGTCGGCGGCAAGTTGCCTCATCGCGCTAATTAGCTCGGGAAGGGTCTGGCCCGCGTCGTGCAGGCTGAAACGGATTGCGGCCAGAAGAACGGCCCGTTCTTTCATTCCGTCCAGCTGTTCCAGTGAGCTGATATGTGCAGAAAAGCTTTTCACCGACAGCGTTGCCTTGACCTCGACGCCGATCACAGCGGTCTGAAAATCCTGGAGGCTTCTTGAGGGACCGTTCCATGCATGCACCACGTCTGCAACGGCCGCTCCACCGGCGATTGCTTCCCGCATGAAAGTCAACTCGCCAAACAGACCAAGCTCCTCTTCGGGGCGCAGGAGGTCGGTGCGTGGTTTCCGCATAAATTCCTGCCATGCCCGGATCCGGGCCAGCATGAGGCTCAACAGCCAGGAATCGGACTGTGTCGTCGTGCGGGAGAGTGCAGAAACGATATCAGCTGCCATTTGAACGAACAGATCACGGCCGGCCCCGGACTGACGCGTCAGGCATAACCAGGTGCTGAAACCGGCCGAAAAACTCTCTTTTGAGATCTCGACCCGGAAACCGGTTCCTTCAGGAAGATCGGCCTTCCGGAGTTCTGAACCAACGTTAAAGCCGACCAGCAGGGTTTCCCCGCCCTCCGGGAAAACAATGCCACCCCTGAACCGTGGACTGGAATGACCGAGTGCCACGGTCAGCCAGCCCTTGTCGGCTTTCTGGCCAGCCAGTGCACGCCATGCAGTTTCCAGTTCGTCAGTATCAGTCAGCACCGCCGTACTCCTGTGTCCATGCAACGTTGTTGACCTTGTATTCGACCTTCGTGCCTGAGTGGCTCGAGGGGAAGCTGATACCGAACGCGACGACAGGCGGGAGAAGGGGATCAACGGGCGCCCCCGCCTCTGCCGGATCCAGGACATACAGCAGCAACAGTCCGCGCTCGGGATGACCGGCCTGTCCGGGCACACCTTCACCCCGAACTTTGCGGATTGATGGGCCGGATGGCTCATCAGGCGGTTCCGTGGATTTTGACCGAGCAGGGTCAGGCTTCCAGCCCTTCCTCGTGGCATCAAGGGCAGCAGTCCATTCTTCCCCGGTCAGATCGATCGCCTCATCCCGCGGTGAAAGCAACCGCCCGATCGAGTATCGGTTACCGGGCCCTTCTGCCGTGCGCTTCGCCATCTGGATTTCGAGATCTTCCGTCAGCGGGAAGGATTTCCCGCGTCCGCCGCCGATCACCGCCACAGTCCAGCTGGTAAGCTCCCGGTCCACGTTCATCCGGGTGATGAACTCGGCAAGCAAGACGCTGTTCACCTTGTAGGCGTCCGGGTGGGTCTTGTATGCGTTGAGGAAATCAATGACCTGTGCTGCGGGAACATCATTCCACAGGCGACCCTTCCATTGCGATGTGCTGTGGCCACGCTGTCGAACCGGGTCATCCTCGCCGGGACCGAGCTGGCGCACCAGGCTGGCTGTTGCGTCCAGATTTCGTTGCAAGACGCCCTTCTCTGAAAAAAGAGATATCGTTTCAGAAACCTGGCCGCTGAACGATAGCATAAGGCTTCGTGCTGATCGCATTTTGAGCCGGGATGTCACGAGTAGCACCGGATGGGATTGGACCTTCAGCCCATAGTCCCGGGGTGTCGAACCTGCCGCTGCCATCAGATCGAACTCCTCCCGCAACTCTTCTGCCGCGTCCGCGATGTGTCCGAACCAGTCGGCAAGTTCATCGGTCGTGTACAGCCGGCACAGATCGATGTAGCCCGGCCGATAACCGAACCATCTGCCCATCTGCATGAGAGTGTCATACATCTTGGAGGTGCGCAGAAAGTAACTTGTGCAAAGGCCTTCAAGAGTGAGACCTCGGGACAACTTGTCTCCACCGACCGCGATTACCTTCAGACCTTGACCCTGCTGATCGGCATAATCCAGCGCGTCCTTCGCTGTCCCGTTGATCATTCTGACGTCGACGTCGGCGATGATCCGGGTGACCATCTCCAGTACCTCGGACCATTCGGGCAGGCTGGCGTCGTCCGCGAAAACCGGAAATTCTGACTGTGCTGTGGCGCTTGTCGGCACGAAGTCCGAGAGCCAGAATTGCTCAAGGCGACCAACAGCCGTTTCGTGGCCGATCCGACGGACAAGACGCTGCTTCAGCTTGGAAACGTAGTTTTCGACCTTTTCGTGAACGTGTTTCTGGACAGAGGTAAATCGCGTCACATGGACGAGCATCGAGGAATGGGCATCGCCCTGACCCCTCAGATCACGTACCGCACAGGCAATTAGGAACGAGTCAATTGCCTGTTCAAGTGACAGCGGCAGACCACTTTCGCGGTCTGTCAGGGGCACGTAGCCATTCTTGTGTGTGTGCGGCATCCAGCCGCCCTTGCCGTCTTCGCCGGTGTGATCTGCAACGGGCCGGAACAGGGGCAGCCCTGCGGTCCGCCCCGACGTCGACTGCAAGCCGAAGATCTGCGCAGGGCCCACATAACTGGAGGGTGCCGCCAGGTTTACGATGAAGGCCGAGGGGAAAAGATCGGGACCTTCCTCTTTGGTCTGTCCTCTTTCGTGAATAAAAATGTTTGCAAACGGCGTCGCGGTGTATCCAACATACGCGGAGCGCGTAAAAGTATGCAGAATCTTGCGGGTAAGACTGTTGATGGCAGTCGGCTGGTGCTCCTCGTCGGGCGCTCCGTCCTCCCCGAATACCTGCTCTCCCGTATCGACCGAAGCGTGATCGGCTTCGTCATCGATCAGGAGCAGTGGCAGCCGTTGCACAATCCTGCGTCCGTTCTCATCCTGTCCGTCTGCGACATGATGCCGAATCCAGCCGAGCAGGCGCTCCAGAACCGTCTTGTTTTTCTTGATGACGAACAACCAGGGGCGCTGTTCGGGCGTGATCCCGAGGGTATTGGCCCGCGCGGTGCTGAAGTCGCCATTATTGGTCCGGTTGGTAACGTAGTTGGGACGGATGGACGGATCCCGGTCGATAAGGCCAACGCCGATCTCCCGGATATCATCGGCGATCGGTCGGGTTTCATAACCGAGAAAACCTTCATCGAGGCGCATTTGCGTCTGGGATCTGAGATTGTTGTGGAGGCCGGCGAGTACAATAATGATCTTGTAGCCTGCGTCGGCCGCCTTGCAGACAAGCCCGGTATAGTTTCCAGTCTTGCCCGATTGCACATGGCCGACCACCAGCCCTCGCCGGTCCCATGGCCCGTCACGTGCAGGGTCCTCGAGCATGCCAAGTATGGTATCCGTCGACCGGTCGAGCCCCTCCACAGCAACAACCGACATTTTTCCCTCGAGATATTCGCGGTAACGCTGCCAGTAACGCCAGTCGCCTTTCCGACCCGCGTTGAGCCACGCTTTGTGACCTTCATCGTTCTGGATTGTCGAATCCGCGCCTACCCAGATGCTGAAACGGCGAACCAGTTCATTGATGGCAGCGTCGCGATCCAGTCCCTCCCTCCAGGCAGGTTTGAACATCAGCACCTGATCGATCTTTGTACTGATCAATCCAGGGCTGATCCCACTTCGCTCCTCTTCCATCAGGAGTTCCTGGGCAAACTTGACAACTTTTTCGTTGCTCAAAAAACTATTCCTTTGGTTCAAATGTGAGTGTTTCGACAAATGAGGACCATGCATCGAACGGCTCTGTCACTGCCATCTGCCGGCGAGCCTGTTCTTGCGACAGGCCCTTTCGGTTGACGAGACTGTTGAATACTGTCTGCATGATGGATTTCAGCTCGTCTGGCGGGGTCCCCTCGAAGCCGGTCTTGGGTGTGTCCTTCGCCTCAGCCGTATCCAGCCAGATTTGCTGGACCGGGACTGTTTCTTCTATGATCCGGAGCATCGCCAGAACGTCGGCGCGCAGTTGACCCGCCTGCTCGAGCACTGCGGCTACCGCTGTATGGTGTTCATCTATTCTGTATCGGATACCGCCGGACAGACGATCGGCACGCCACGCCGGTGCGACCGGTCCGGTTTTTGCGCTTCGATCCGGTTTGCCGCGGAACGCAAACACTTTTCGTGCCCGCTGACGGACATCTTCGGCAAACAGGGACAGGCGGGGACGGGCCTCCAATGGAGGCCGCGCTGTCGATTTTCGTATGTCGATCGTCCAGTCCTCATCGGCGCTGTTGGGTATATCGAGCCTGATCCTTGCAAGACGGAAAGGCTCTTCCTTCGTCCATGAACGGCCGCGACCAAGTCCGAGCCAATGCCCCGCTACGAGCAGGCGTTCGTTCCGATAGACGTAAAAGCCCTGCTGCGATGTCCAGCCATCGGGTCCGGCCGCCTCGGCCCAGGTTTTCTCAGGAAGACGATCCTTGTGCGGAAGAACAAACCCTTCGACCGCTATTTCGTAACCATTGACAGCGAACCGGTCGCGGCCGGAGCGCCACGTGTCCGATCGGCTTTCGAGAAAAGGGTCCCATGCCTGCACTGGCTTGCCGTTGATACGGATCGTCAGCTTCCGTGAGGCAATGTACCGATGAAAAACCATTGCCAGATGTTTCTCGATCACATCAATCACCTCGAGAAAATCCTGCGACCGTGCACCGCGCGGGACAATCCGGTCCATTTTCTCCCAAAGCACGAGCGTCCCATGGTCGAGAGGTTCCAGATTTTTCAAAAGCTCCTCTGACCCGGGCGCTGGCCCCTCAAGCAGTGACCAGGAGCCGCTCCTGTCGTCGCGCAGGACATCGAGGTCCCATCTAAGGACGCTGGTAACATTGCCTTTCCGTGATGCTACGGTAAGGCGTCGTGCCTGCGAAAAAGAGGCAGTTTTCAGACCGAGGCCGAACCGCCCGAGATCGCTCTTGCCGCGCTCTTCGAGGGGACCCTTTTCACCGAGACGCATAGCCCGATCAAGAAGCACGTCATCCATTCCATCGCCGTTGTCGAGAATGGAAATAGCACTCGATGTACCGTTCCAGACGAACGTGAGATCGACCGTCGTGGCATTGGCGGCGATGCTGTTATCAATGATGTCAGCAAGCGCTGTGGCTGCAGAGTAGCCCAGCCCACGCAGCGCCTCGATCATGGCACTGGCACGCGGTGGCGCATTTCTCGCACCTTTGATCAGTCCACTCAAAGGAACGCCTCCAGTTTCCTTGACCTGTTCGGGTGCCGGAGAATTCGCAAGCCCTTCGCTTCGATCTGCCGGATGCGTTCTCTTGTCACGTCGAATTTCTCTCCGACCTCTTCGAGCGTGTGCTCCTCAACGCCCCCCATACCGAAACGGAGACGAAGTACGCGCTCCGTTCTCGCCGGCAGCATCAAAAGCATTTCGCTTGTAAGGGAGCGCAGGTTTGACAGGTCATGTCGGCGGTCAGGCAGCGGCACTCTATCATCGACCCGCAATCGCGAAAGAGCAGGGAAAGGGGGGCCCGGGATGGCGAGAACGCTTTTGATCTTTCCAGGAGAAACTTGCAGTTCGCCCGCAATTTCTTCGACGCTCGCCTCGCGACCGAGCCCGGCCCTCGTTCGTTGCCGGATGCGTTCAGTCTTTCTGACAAACTCACCGATATGAACCGGGACGCGTATGAGGCGAGACTGGTCCTCGATGGCCCGCAACATTGCCTGGCGTATCCACCAGACCGCATAGGAACCGAACCTGCTGCCTTTGGTGCTGTCAAACTTTTCAACCGCCCGCATCAGCCCGATGTTGCCCTCCTGAATCAGGTCTTCTATTGGTAATCCTCTTGTGCGGTATCGGTACGCCAGCCAGGGCACGAGCTTCAGGCCTCCCTCCATACCCCGGTCTCGAGCCTTCCTGTAGGTATCGAGCGCCTGTCTGAGAGTTTCGAGGTCTTGCCTGTCCGAACTCTTTTGCTCGAGTTCATTGAAGAGCTTCACAAAATCCCGGAAGAAGAGCTCCGTTGCTGAGGGTTCGCTGACGCCCGATTCGACTGTCAGATCATCTTCGGTCACGGAGAAATCGCCGCCGTCATCAGCCTCTTGGGAGTCGTCCACAACCTCTTCGGTTTGCAGAAGTTCACTCTGCAAAGCCATGGGAGTTATCTTCAGAAGCCCGGTCAACGCTTCTACGAGGCGCGCTCGGGCTTCAGCAACCTTACCGAAAATTCTAACCTCTCGATCGGGGCTGAATGGTCCGAACCCGGCAATCTCCATCCTGTATTTCTCAGCTGTGTCCAGCTGGCTGGTGCACGCATCGCGGAAACTGTCGAAAACCTCTTGGCAGAGATGGAGATCCCGACTTGCCGGTTCCGCGTTGCTGATGCACTGGAACGGGTCCCCGGGACGGGCAGGGAAAATCCTGACGTTGGCCGCGGCGAGCAACTGCCGCAGTTGACGGATATGCTGCGGCTTGGCCCGCGCCCATGCAGTATTTACCGCCTCATCAGTAAGCCATCCCGCAGCCAGACCATTGGCAATCACTGCGTAAACGGACTGCGGGATCGCGACGGTGGCTTTTTCCGTCGTACTTGCGGGGAGAGAAATATCGGCGGTTTCCCACTCGTCGCGTTCCCGCGTCACACGGTGTGATGCGATAGCAACCTGTAGTGCAATCGCATCATGATCAGCGACACGATTGTCAGCAGGAGCATGAAACTCTGCTTCGGCCTCCCAGCCTTCGATGCTCTCCTCACCCGGATCAGCGGCTGCAGTTTCGTCTGGGACCGGAGACGGCGACACGGCTATTCTAGCCTCGAGACTGGCAGCGATAACATGATGACCGAATCTTGTGGCCAGGTCGACGGCAGTGCACCCCTCAGTGTCCCTGAGGGACACATCAGCGCCCTCCAGAACGAGCAGTTCGCAGATACCCGATCGCCCATTCGTTGCGGCTATCATTAGTGGCGTTCTGCCGTTAGCGTCCCTTCCGTTGACAGGTGCGTGTCGACGAAGATGAAGCAGGACCGATGCTTCCTCGCCTTTGATCAGCGCCAGGCGAAACAGCGGTGAAATACTGGCGGCGGGGGAGGACAGCTCGCGGACATGGCCATTCACCGGAAGCGTCCATCACTTCTTGTCGCGACTGGTTTATGCACCGACTCCCCCCGTATATATGCCCCCGACACATCTCTACATTGCAGAAGTAAAAAAACAACGCCCGTAAAGAAACTGGCGTGCTTCACCCCCAAACCTTTCTGCTCCTTGGTTTTCGGACCCGGATCGACGTCCTTTCGAGAGATCGGGAACGGGGTAGTAGCATGCGGTATCAAAAGCACGCTGGGTCAGTAAACCTGTTTTCCAACTTGTGTTGCTCCCAAAGAAGGAGACTGGTAGGCGAGGGGCTTGGAAACCTTTGGCAGGAGTTCTGGTATGGAAGCCGAATTGCCCGATGGGCAATATCCGTTCATCGATCGTCGTTATCCGCTCGCCGAGCTCGCGATGATCGAGATGCCACGGGCACTCGAAGAACTGTTGCGTGCCCAAGCGGCAGCACGAGGGGTGCTAATCGCTCGCGGACAGATAGTCGAGTTGCGATGCCAGTCCGCGGAATATCCTGACGCAACCTTTACGGTTTACTGGCCGCATGAGGAGGATCGCCTTCACATGCTAGCTCCGAGGGAGTTCTCTAAGGGCCGGGCATGATCGTAAGTTCGCAACTGATTTAACTGTGTACGCTTCACCGCAACGACCAAAAGCGGCGGAACATTTTGCGAACATGGCTTGCTGTCTGGGAATATTTTTGCCAGTTTGGCAGAAAATGACCCAGATAAATGGCAGGTGATTCGTGCAGCAAGCGCTCCCCGACGAGAACGAATTCAATCATTTGTGTCAGCGCGCCGGTCTCACCTCAGCTGAGGCCGCATCCTTGATCTCAGTTTCCGATCGTACTGCCGCCCGATATGTCAGCGGCGAGGGGCGCCCGACTGATCTAGCGCTCAGGGTGCTGAAAGACCTTGCCGATCGTAGATGCGCCGGCAAGGGGCCAATCTCATTCCGGTTCATCGATCTGTTTGCCGGTATTGGTGGACTTCGCATCGGCTTCCAGGGCATTGGCGGACACTGCGTCTTCACCTCGGAGTGGGACGAGAATGCCCAAAAGACCTATGGTTTGAACTTTCGCGACAATCATCGCCTTGCGGGGGATGTTCGCGAATATGCCGAAAACCCCGACCTGATTCCGGAGCATGACATCCTGCTTGCCGGCTTTCCGTGCCAGCCATTCTCGATCGCAGGTGTTTCGAAGAAGAATGCACTTGGTCGGCCCCATGGTTTTCTATGCGATACGCAGGGCACGCTGTTCTTTGATACCGCCCAGATCATCGCGCATCATCGACCTGCAGCTTTTGTGCTCGAAAACGTCAAGAACCTTGAAAGTCATGACAAGGGCCGGACATTCGCGACGATTATCAATGTTCTGACGAATGAACTTGGCTATCACGTGCAAACTCGAGTGATCAGCTCCGAGCACTGGGTACCGCAGCGCCGCGAACGTATTTTCATTGTTGGTTTCCGTGAGCCGACCGACTTCGATCTGAAGTCACTCAAGCTTCCGACAAATGGACCGAAGCTTGGCAGTATTCTGGATCCACATGACGAGGTCGATCCGAAATACACCCTGACCCCACGCCTGTGGGAGTATCTGCAGGCCTATAAGGAAAAGCATAATTCGAAAGGCAACGGGTTCGGATACAGCCTGTTTGGTCCTGATGATGTGACGCGAACGCTTTCTGCTCGCTACTACAAGGACGGTTCGGAAATTCTCGTCGCACAACCTGGCAAGCGGCCGCGGCGACTGACACCATTGGAATGCGCTCGTCTAATGGGCTTTGACCGGGGCGATCGCCGCTGGAAAATACCGGTTTCAGATACTCAGGCCTACCGGCAATTTGGCAATGCCGTCGTCGTTCCGGTGGTAGAGTTCCTTGCGGACGCGATGAAGCCATTTATCGAGTCCGCATTGCTGAGAGGCGCTGGTCGCTCATTGGCATCGCCTGTGACTGTGACGCGCCCCGATCGGGAGCCAGTTAGCGCGCATGGCTGACATCGTCACGGCTGAGGTTCGCAGCCGGATGATGTCGGGTATCCGTGGTACCAACACGAAGCCGGAACTTCTGCTGCGCAAAGGGCTCCATGCGATGGGGTTTCGCTTTCGGCTGCATGATCGCTCCCTTCCCGGAAAGCCGGATATTGTCTTTCCCCGCTACAAGGCGGTCATCTTCGCGCATGGCTGCTTCTGGCATGGCCACGATTGTCATCTGTTCAAATGGCCTTCATCCCGCCCGGAGTTCTGGCAGGCAAAAATTGGGCGAAACCGGGCCGTCGATGAGCGGACTGATGCAGCTCTGACGGAGGCCGGTTGGCGTCAGGCGGTCGTGTGGGAATGTGCCCTGAAGGGCAAAACGCGACTGCCTCTCGAGGATGTCATTCAGTCATGTGCTGAGTGGCTGAGATCGGACCAGCCGCGCCTAGAAATCAGGGGAGGGTAGAATGCGCCGCGGGCTTTTGTCCGATCTCTTCACCGGAGTCGTCGCCAAGCGTTTGACGCTGGTTGAAACCATCACGCACAAATCGAATCAGCACGAGTTTCAGGGCACGAGACCACTTCGCCGGCTTCTGGGTGACGATGATCGCAGAGGTATCGCGACACGCTTCATCTGGATATCCGGCGAGCAGGAAGCCCTGGCGGAAGAAGGCTTCATGAGCTGGTCTAATGTCCGCAAAGGAAAGCCGCGCGCACCGGAGTATCATCTCTACTATTCCTCAAACGCCGTCACCGAGCTTATGCAGCCTGGCGACATGCTGTTTCTGGCTTTGCAGCAAGATGGCTCGATTCTTGTCGTTGTAACGCCCTCTGCTACAATCCAGAACCAGCTCATCTGGTTATTTGCGCTGGAGGAGCAGCCCGAATTCGCCTTTACATTCCAGGAGATCGATGGCGCACATAATGCCGAACTCGATTTTGCAGCGCGCTATATTCTCGATGAGCTGGGGATCGAGCCGGAGGAGCCTGAAGCCGATCGGCTCGATAGCCTCATCGAACGCTTCGGTCTCGACTTCCCGAAAACACGCGTGTTTTCGGAGCTTGCGCGAACATCGATGCCGGAGGTTTCGGCTGCAGATAATCCGGACCTCGCGCTGATCTCATGGATGGATCGCGAGGAACAGCTTTTTAAAAGGCTGGAACGGCGTATCGTCGCCGCACGTATTGGAAGCGGTTTTGGTGCGCTTGGCGACGCAGACGTTGAAGGATTTCTGGCGTTTTCGTTGAGCGTACAGAACCGACGAAAGGCGCGGGCGGGACAGGCTCTCGAAAATCATCTTGAGGCAGTTTTTGCCGCCCAGCAGATTCGATACGTTCGGGGCGCGGAGACAGAGAACCGGAACAAGCCCGATTTTCTGTTCCCGGGGCAGAATGAGTATCGTGATCCGCTGTATCCGGAAGCAAGGCTGACGATGCTCGGTGCCAAGTCGACGCTGAAAGATCGCTGGCGCCAGGTTCTGTCGGAGGCTCTCCGGATCCCGGAAAAACACCTTCTTACCCTTGAGCCCGGGATATCAGAAAACCAGACTGACGAGATGCAGGCCAAGAAGCTGCAGCTCGTCGTGCCGAAGCGGTTGCACAATACCTACCGGCTGACACAGCAGGCGTGGCTGATGGATGTTGCCGACTTTATCTCTGTGGTGCGATCTCGTCAGGAGACCTGATCCACTCACTTGGAAGTCAGCAAGTGCGTGCGGTCGCACACTCACACAGCCCGGCATACGGAACGTGCCATGCGGGGTAAGTCGGTCCCGCTTCTCTTGCGACCGCTATGCTGAAGCTCCTGCGGCTGACCTGTTCCCGCATGACCCGTGTCGAGAACTCCCGAAATCCCGCTTGCCGCGGCGCTGTGCTGATTTCTCCGGTATTCTTCATTGTTCATCTGAGCGACCGCCCGCAGGCGGTCGAGGAAATTCGCCATATTTCGATTGGTACCTGTCGCCGGGTGCGCGCCAGTTTTTGAGGAACTGCAGAGGATCTATGCTACCCATCATTCGGCGAGCAAGTTTGACCCGCTCTTCCAGAAATTGTCGCTGCTCTTCAGCCGCCTCCACCAATCGATCCTCGACATCATTGAAAAAGCGTTCAACGAGCATTGCCTTGCCCCAGCTCTCGATGATTTCTGCGAGTTGCTGCTGGCTCTCCTTGATCGCTTGGGCAATCTTGCGTTCGTCTTCGCGCCGCTCGTAACGTTCCCACTCCTCCTCCCGCTCTTTTTTTCGCTTCGCCTCGGCTTCGTCCTCAGCTTTCATTAGCACTCGCAGTTTGTTGCTGGATGCACTTAAGGTCTCGGCAATTTGCGCAATGCCGCCGGTCAGCGGTTCAGATTCAGTGTCCTGCCAACTCAGGGTCCAGTCGACGCCTCTCTTTGGAGAGTAGGCCACTATGCGGAAGCGCCCGGAGGGCATGTCCTGTTCGGTTGTCCATGAGTGTGTCAGTTGCCATGCTTTCATCGACCGAACGAGCTTGCTGTCTTCCCGATAGTATTCGCCGTTCAGGTATCGCATCGTTACCCGTTCGGTCATTTCGGTCACAGCGAGGCCAACCGGGACGGTGTCGATGTAGACAATCGTCGGCCGGTCAGGTCCCCAGATGCTACCTGAATGGTAACGGCCGTATTTGCGGTCCTTGCACTCGATCTCCTGCTCCTTGATATGAATGCGGTGGTGGTCTTCTCCAGCTGGTGCGATATGCACACGATAGCCGATGCGGTCGAGTGCGAGGTAAAGGTGATTTGCGATCGATAGCGCGCGAGAAAGCGATGCTTCCGATGAAATTACGTCGGGCAGAATTCGCTTGTAGGGGCGGAGAAACTCCCCATCTTTTGCTGTGCGCGATTTCCTCAGATGCTCTTCTGCACCAACAAGCAACGGGTGATGTTCGAGGCGGCGGGTCTTTGCAACGGGACTTGCCTTCAGGCGTGTATCCATCTCCGTTGCAGGCGCCTTCTTTTCCCGGGGTTTCGGCGTAACCGGAGTAATTTCGATGATCGCATCGATACCGTCGGGCAGGGCGGGCAACTCGGCAGCAATTCCGAGTGATTTACGTGTCCAGTATCCTGATCCCGGGTAGGGTATCTCATGCTGCCTGCAAATCGCGGCCAAGGCTGTCCCCGTCAGGCCGAACTCCGGAGCAAGCCGGCTCAATGGTGCTTCACACACCCGGTTGTAAAGCTCGTTGCGCGTCAACTGCATAGGCATGCTCCTGTTTCACTAAGGCCGAATATCGCACCCGGTTAACAGAACGACGAAATATAAAGCCGGTGCATCGAAAGCGGCATCCTCGTTGGACACGGTGGGATCCGCGCCTCGGTTGGGGCTCTTTCCTGATTGCTCTGTGGGGGTAGCATGCGTCGGACAGTGAGATGCCCTGACCACTCGACCCTGCCGCAGCCCGTGACGGCGCAATCAACTTTGGTTGGTACTGTGCGTCTCAGTCCAGCGCGATACTCGGTTGCGGCGGGATGCTTAGGTGGAAGATTTTCGCGCCAAAGCCTCAGATCCTCTACGGGGTCGCAGTTTCGTTGTTCAAGAGCCGGGAGAATGGCAATAGCCGCGCGAATGTCTGACCTCTGTTGAGGAGACTAATTGCCATCTCCGACAGCGCGTTCCAGGGTAAAACTTATGGTCTCGCTTATCTTGCCGAGTGTTCCATCTTTGCGGAAGCGCCTGCCAGAAACCACGAACGTGACGCGTTTTTCAGTAGAGTAGAGTGAAATTGACTCTGCTGAAATACGCGTGAGCGCCCCGTTCTGCTGTGACGCGACGATGTCGCCAGGCCTGATGCCGAGAACGGCTTGCGCCAGATGTGATCGCTCGGCCTCGATTTGTTGCTCCCAGCGCTCCAGATCCGTTTCAATGTGGGCAAATGCTTCACGGGCGGCCTGAAACGGGCGATCAGCTCCAAACCAGATCCGATCGGCCATGGCCAAGATCTCGTTTGGAACCGACCTGTCTAGGGCATAAGCTGCGTTGGTGATCATCTCGTAGATCCGCTCGGCCTCATCGAGCGCGTGCAAACGCGACAGATAGGGTTTCACCTTCGCTTCGGAAATGCCAGGCGGCAAAACCTTGTCCTCCCCTCCATCCAGGAAGTCGATCGGCATAACGTCACGCAATTTGATCTTGCTTGTCGCATGTCGTTCCGGTGGGTTTTCCTCGCGCCACGACCGCCGAAACCATTCTATCCAGACAGGGTCTGACGAAATGCATAGGTAGCTATTCAGAATGAAATCTGATTCCGGCTGATAGAAATGCGTGCTCGACCACGCATGGTCCGCGGCCGACAGCGGTTGCACGAGGTGGCTAAGATTTTGATCCCGTGCGATCCGCGCAAGCGTTGCAATTCTGGTCTGAAGTTCTGCTGTCCACCTGACGAATACGATCGGACCTGCAGCCGAAAAAGAATGGCGCTTGCCTTCTGTCTCGAAAGCCAGCAATTGCGGACGGGCAAGAGGCATCAGTCGCTCGACGAGCTTGCCGATGCTTGCCCTGACCGACGTGCCCCATTTGACGGCAACCCGACCGCTCTCAGCCCACTTCTGTGCTTGCCCCTGGATCAAAAGCAGCGTCTGGGCGGCGACATCCTGATCAAGGTTCGAGATATGTTTCAGGCGGGAGGTATCGACCTGATGTTCGATGCCGCGTCTGCGAAGTTCCTCTAGTGCCTCATTCAGGAATTTTGATTGAAGCTCAGTGAAATGTCCGGCGGTGCGGGCTTGTAACGCGCTTTTCCGCTTCGCTTCCAATTCCTGTCGAAATGCTTTCAGGGCCGGGCGCCGCGGCATCTGGCCGGCCTCCACACGCGCCCAATATCCCCGCGGGGGCTTGGGAACCTGCAGTTTCTCGCAAAGCTTTCCGACTGCGACGTCGGATATGCCGAGCTCGTTGGCTATTTCGCTGGTCGGGCGCTCCCATACCAGTGCGAAGAGCTCTTCTCTCGACAGGTCGTGTTTCGCCATCCGAGGTTCTCCAAACGGCTGTCAGGCTGCAGCGTTTGCCTTTCCGCAAATGGCGGCACACCGTTCAAGCAACTCGTCGAACGTCTCGGCGTTCTCAAAGAGGAGACCGTCTGCTATCATGCTGGAGTAGTCTTCCTCGAGGGCTTTCCGTCCCTCGCCGGCAGGCGTCAGCATCAGGTTGCCGTTTACGGCCGCCTCGTAGTCAATTGGCGATCGATCGGCGGCTTTCTCGGCGAAGAAAATCGACTTATGCGTTGCGACGGCGCTTGCCAGTCCGCGGTCGGCTATCGCGCTGTCCGCCAGGCCAATGTCGTCGAGGCGCACGATGTCGTGCCAATGGCGCGAAAAGCGATCGCCCCGGAGCCGCTCCTGCAGGCAAAAGACATGGATAGCAGTTGCCTTCTCCCAGAACGTCCGCTCGGCGTGCATTACCCTCGGTTTGGCCGTCGGAAAGTCGACTCCATCAATGAGACTGGCTGCATCACATGCGATGTCTCGAACGCTGGCAGGCTCGCCCGTCGCCCTGGCTCCAAACTCCAGCATGACGCTGGGCGCGACATAGCCAGATCCTGAACCGACCGCCTGGTAGTCGATGTAGAGCTTGTCGGCCTCAATACGGATCTCCGCGGAAAGGGACTGCTTCTGGAGTTCACCGGCGATGACAGGCGCAACCGTGTCAGCTACCCAGATCGGTAGTCGCCGGCGCACCTCGCTCGACCAGCGCTTCTCCTCGCTCCGGGATTTCGGGAGCGCTTCTTCGTTGTCCCCGACAAGATCAGGGGCGAGCGCGCGGATGTCGTATGTGAGGTCGACGTCTTCGGAGAATCGTCGAATGGCGCTGTAGGCCTTCGAAAGCGAAGTCCCGCCCTTGAAGACAAGGCTCTCGCCGAGCGACGTGGCGTATAGCGTTCGAAGCGCCCAGACCACCCAGACGTCCTTTTCGAGCAAGTGGACCGGACGTTTCGATCGATCTGACGCAATGGCGAGAACCTCTCGCTTGTCCTCGGCCGAGAGCTGCAGGAATTGATCAGCCATGCGCTGCCTTTCCGACGCTTCGAGCGAGCCAGGTCGGAAACTGCGATGCTGCAGCAACAAGCTCGTTGAACGCCTCGGGGGGCAGTTTCCGCCTGATGTTCACGAGGGCCTCGTCCGCTCGCTCCGGCCCCAGCCAGGCGAGCGCGCGTACAGCGACGCCGGCCGGCCGGCTGGCGAGGGACAACTGCCAGCGAGGGACATGCTTAAGCTCGACCTTTTGGCTTCCGACGTTCATTGTCCGGCTGCGCCCGGAGGTCAGGTAGATGGAGCGAACCGGAACCTGCGTCGTGAGCCCCAAGGCATTGGCGGCGGCCGCTCCATTCGAAACAATGACTTCGCCACGTTGATGTGCGACGGCCTCTACCGCTTGCTCGACAGTCGGCGGTCTGGTCCCGAACCGGGTTTTGATGGCTTTCATGTAGATCCCACGCCCAGTCCTGATCAGTTCTCCACGCTCACTCAGGCGCGACAAGGCCTGGTCTACTGCGGCCCGGTTTCCGAGATGCAGGAGGCTTTTCGCGGACAGTGCTGTGCCTTCCGGCAACTGCTCGGCATAGCTGAGGATTTGAGATGTCAGTCGTTGCATTGGCGTTTCTCCTGTCAGAAATATATGTAAGTTTCTGACACTTTACAAGCGGCTCCAACGATGCACTTGGCCCAAGGGTGACCATGGCGATATGCGAAACGTCCAGTGCTCTTGTTTTCTCATTGCTCAGCCAGTGTCTGACGGAGTTCGCCGACCCTCAGTAAAGGACTGCCGAAGGGGCGACACGGTATCCTAGGTTTCGATTTTGTCGGAGAAGATCGAGGAAAGCCGCAACTGCATCTCGCTCGCTGGCAAAATGCTGGACCTTCATCTGGCCGTGCACTCCGATCCGGCCCCAACGGCGCGTCAGGCAGATCTCGCCGAATAGACCAGGCTCGATCGCCATCGCATAGTAACGAGCCATGTTGCGGGCTTTGTCTGTGCGCTCGACGTAGAGCTGGTAGGGTTGAGTGAGCATGGCAGCATACTCGCCCGCCCGTCGGATTCCGTCCAACGAGAGATATGAATCGATTTCGTCTGACCGATTCATTTTCGTGAAGTTCCGTTGAAACCCATGGGCGGTCCGCCTGCGGCGTGTAGCTCTATTCGCTAACGCGAACGAAGCCTCTAGGTCACCACTCATACCGGTCCGATCTTCCCGCAGTGGTGAAAAGGTCCGCCTCCCTCCTGCTCCAGTACCTCGCACGCCGCTGGAGCCGAATTATTCGGTCTGCCAGGCTATTTGTCCTCGTCTCGCAGCGGGCTTCCAGGAAATTGCATCGCCTCGATTAGAACCGCATGCGCCTCCTTGATCAAAATGAGATCACGATCCCATTGACCTTCCGGGCCACCGGTAAACTTCTCTCCGTGGATGTAGCTGTTTCGGACCCGGCATACGCCGTTGATGATGACTTGCGCAACGTTGGTTAGTCGGGCCGGCTGTTCTGGCGACCAGGACATGTCCGATAAAAGTCGACGTGGCGGGTTTCGGACGAGTGTCGTGGCAATTTCCTTATCGATGACGTGGTCGAAGAAGGGTTTTCCGAGAGATTGGGCGAATAGATCCCAGTCTGCTTCGGCAGCTTCACGATTTTTCCGCAAGAAGCCGGATCGTTTCAGGGTATATTCAGTGGCGCGAAAGTCGCGGGCGAATTCTTCGGCAGCTGTGTAGGGGTTGCTCATGGCGCTCGCTTGCAATTATCGCAGCTTCGGGACTGCGCTATAAAAGTTTACAGATTTTGATATTGCGTCAATCGAGCGAAAAATGGAAATCGCGGTTGCAACGTAGACTTTCGCGAGGGGAACAGGTGCGGTCCAGGATAATTGCTTTCGAGATGCTGCACCTGGTGCCGTCGTACAATCGCGAGCAGCGAGAAGACGCAGCTGTGCTGGACGAAGGTGAATGGCTGGATCTACCGATGGAAGCGCCGACGATTGGTCCTGTCCGTGAGCACGCCACCCGTCTTGTCAATGAACTCGAACGAGCTCTGACGGAAGAAAACTGGCGGCCGGACGGGAAATTCGATCCGACCCAATTCGCAGGATCCTGGACACTTGGCCGGGTGGAGCAGCGTGTCCCGGCGCGCAAGATCCATCGCGGGTATCTCCAGCCCGTTCGGAACTTTCCCGTCGTTGAACGGGTCCCAGAACTCGTCCTGGCCTTTCTCACGAAAATCCCCGGATGGAATGATTACGTGAAGCGCGAAAATCATCCCGGGGTCGGTTGGCATTATCACTACCTGCTCGATCCCAGGACACGCTCAGATGCGCTTCTGGCTTGGGACACCAGATGGCAACGGCCTTCAGGATCTCCCTCTGCGTTGCATCCGTTATTCGGTGAGAAGCATGGGGAAGGAAAAGCAGATGCGCACGCGAAGCCTTGGCTCTGGGGAGACAAGAAAAAGAAGTCGATGTACGAAGTATGTGTCCGGGATTTGCTCAAATGGAAGATCGATGAATTTCGATGCGCATCCGCTCACGCCGATCCAGTCTGGCCAACGACAGGCAGCGTAACCCCAATGCCCTCGATCACAGCAGGCTCAGGTCCTTCTTCGGGAAAGAAAAAGAAACGATCGTGATATTCCCCACATCATGCTCTTTATGATGACGCGACCCACATACAAAATCATCCGGTTACTCGCGGTTCTCGGGCCGCGTTGAATGGTTCACTCCCGACAGACTGTAGGAGGGACGAAACCTGTTCTCGCCGACACAGGCCATCATGTCCTCGCGGCGGAACCAGACGGCGCGCCCGCATCGAAGCGGTGCATTGCCCGCGGTGAAGACAATCTGTTCGTCGGCGCGCATGCGCAGAACCGGTATTGCCAAGTTGTTTGACCGCAGCGTTTCCTCTATCGAGGCGACATGAATTTACCGAGCACTTTCCCTCGTTTGAAGGGGTTTCGTTTTCCGCGTGAAGTTGTGGCCTACGCCGTCTGGGCCTATCATCGGTTTGCACTGAGCACGGCCGATGTGGAGGACCTTCTTGCTGAACGCGGTGTTATCGTGAGCAGGGAATCGGTTCGTCTCTGGATCATGCGCTTTGGCCAACATTTTGCTGCTTGCATTCGCAGGGACCGGCCCAAGCCAAACGATAAGTGGCATATGGATGAGGCCGTCATCACGATCAGCGGAAAGAAATTCTGGTTATGGCGGGCCATTGACGCCGATGGTGACGTGCTCGACATTGTGGTTCAAGCTCGCCGCAACACCAAGGCTGCCAAGCGCTTTTTCTCCGGACTTGTCAGGCAATACGGTGAACCGCGTGTCGTCGTAACGGACAAGCTGCGCAGCTATATCAAGCCGATACAAAATCTCGCCCCGGCTGCTGATCATCGGGCCCACAAGGGCCTGAACAACAGAATTGAAAACGCACACCGCCAAACCAGGAAGAGAGAGAAGATCATGGGGCGGTTCAAATCGCCCCACCAAGCACAGCGCTTCTTGTCAGCCCACGATCAGATAAATACCGTCTTTCGTCCCCGCCGGTACAACCTCTCAGCCCGCTCCTGGCGACACGCCAGGGCAGATGCCTTCTGCCTGTGGTCCGACTACACCGCACAAATGACTGCTTGAAAAAGCAACCGCCGCGCGCCCCTGCAACCAATCACAAACAACTTGGCAATACCGTCTCGGCTTCCAGCCGCCGGCTCGACCGCACCCGGTTCAGATAGCCGTAAACGTACAACTTGAGCAGATCGGCGGGATCGAAACCCGGCCGCCCCGTCTCTTTCGCCATAGCCCGCACAAAGCCGGCTGCGGCAAGATCCAGGCCGTCAACGAAAGCCTCGATAAAGCGAACAGGGTTGTTCGACCCCACATAATCGTCAACCGCTTCCGGCAGAAGCAGTAATTGCGAGCGGTCTGTTCCAGAAAGGTGTGCCATAGCCAAATCTACCACGGCCGCCTAACCTCCGGAATCCCAAGAGGAATTCCCAGGTGATCTGAGGAAGCTTCGCGAAAAGGAGAAAGAACATCAAAGCTCTGTCAGTCGTTCGCCCAAGTGGAAGGCGTATTGCTTCAGGAGAGAAAACACTTGAAGTCCGCCGATGGAAACCGGAATTGACCCGTTTCGACGATTTGCTGATCGTTGAGAACGGCCGTTTTCTTCATCGCGACGGCGACCACGATGAGGATGGCGTTCCAATAGCGATTGTTAAGGTAAAGGCTGTGCGCCCTTTCACGCTCGCGGATATGGAAGCCGCCTGTGCTTCCTATTTTGAGGAAGGGTGGCTTGCATGGGAGTTGGCCGATGTGCGACCTGTGCACTTCAGTGCGCACATCATCGCGGCTCGAGATATCTACGAGGTTGATTTCCCCTCATCGTAACCTTGGAGACAGCCCCAGAACCTCAGTGCAGCTCCGGAGGGGAGTTTTCAGACAGTCTGCCTAAGTTTTGCGACAAAATCGCTGGCGCTGAAATTTCAGGGAAAAATCTGTCGCAAAATTCGGCTGCAAAAGTCAGGCTTGCGCGCCAACAGGCGGCACCACGCCGCGCCGCCGGAAAGCTGAATCAGCGTCAGCACCTTGCCACAAGGCGCTGATGCCGGAGGCGCAGGTCGGGCTCCATGAATTCCGGCTTTTCCATCGAAAGCACAATGCCCAGCACTTCCCGCTTTATCGTGCCGGCTTTCAGTTCACGTTCCATCCGATCGTAATAGGCATGGCCGTTGGCGTAGATTTGCGCGCCGAAGCCTGTGAGCAGATCGAAATCCCGATCTGGATCGGCATGGCGCAGGAACGCGACCACGGCATCGAACCATTCGGCGCCGTGGATCGAAAAGAGGTCGTAGGACCAGAGGTCGGGATTGTGTTCGCTCCAATCCATGCCGCCGAGCCGAAACCGCCGGTAGCTGTCGAACAGGTGCTCGCTGGTGTAGAGAAGCTCCGGTAGGATTGTCGGGGTCCATCCTACTCCCTCGATCTCGACGGCATCGAAATGCTCGACAGGAGCCGGGGAATCCCAATCAACAAGGACGAATCCACCGGACGCCGCCTCGATCTCGCCGACCTTGCCGCACCTGGTCAGGCGAAGGCGCCTCGCGCCCGGTTCGCACGGCCACCAGCCGGCGAAGATTCCGAACTCCGCGACCCGGCGACCCATCCGTGGGAAGGGAACGCCCGGATGGAGAAATGATCCTTCGCGCGCCTCGAGGATGGGGCGGCGCGCGTGCGGACGATGGTCGATACTGGCCAGCCGCCGCTCGGGTGGCCGACCTTCGGTGAGCAGGACCATCGCCTCAGCCGCCGGGCCCTGCCAGAAGGACAGAACGTGCAGGCCACGACCCTCGATATGCACTGCCGTCCATTCGGCCTGGAAGTCGGAGAAATCCGGTAGCTGGACATCAAAATCGGCGCGCTCTTGCAGCGCCTCGTATGCCAGGATCAGCATTTCATCGTGATCTTCCAACTCGTTGCGCCTATTCAAACAGCCTGAACGCCCTCTCGTAGCGCCCCTGGCCAACCCAGCGGCTTTGATAATCACGACCGTCGATCATCTCCCGCTTCGTCATCAGCATCGGAACCACCTGATGGGAGTTTTCAGACGGTCTGCCCAAGACTTGCGACACTTAAGAATATGACGGGTAAAATATCGTGGCAAAAAAGGCAATCAAACTGGAACTGGCAGAATTTGACCTTAGGATTCTCAATGGGTTATACTGAACCCAAAGGCCAAATATCGTGTCATATGACAACGATGTCGAATGACACGATATTTGGCCTTTTTGGCCACTATCTTGCCTTTGGGTCAGGATTGCTGACCTTTCCCAAGGATTCCAATCACAATCGTACTGGTCGGGTCGACGGCTGCTTTCACCTAAAATCGGCCATCTCAACGCTCTGAGGATGACATCAACCCCCGGTGAATCAGGGAACAGGCGTTATGGAACGACGTTGGACTTTGTGATTGTCCCGCCCCTTGCAATTAATTAATGATTGCCTATCATTTCAATTATTAATTACTGCGTAAAAGGAGTCGTGCACTCATGGCCGCCGAAACCATCGATCACACTACGCTTTCCCGCCTCGTGGAAGCTGGCGCCGTGCGCGGTGCGCATGTCGTTGGTCAGGACGGCGGGTGGGCCGTGATGATCAAATACGGCATGGCCGAGCGGGCGCTCGCTGCACAGCGCAGCCGCCAGGTGCGACTGTTCAAGCGTATGGAAACCTTGGTTTCTTATCTCAAGGAGGTTGGAATCTCCCGTTTTGACGTCGATGCGGCCGACTATTCGCCGGAGACGGTCAAGACGCACTCACGGCCGGATCGTGCTGAAGCGCTGCGCCGTGCCCATGAGGCGGCCGCCCACGACAAATGGTTTCGTGAGCAGGTCGAGGAAGCACTGCGCGAGGCTGATGACCCGAATACCGAATGGGTTCCCCATGATGTTGTCAAACAGGACATGGCGCGCCAGCGCGCCGATCTGTTGGCCCGCATCAAGGGTGAAACTGAGTGAAGCTGGTCTGGCTTGCGCGAGCCCGCGCCAATCGTACTGATGCAATCGCCTATATAGCAGAGGAAAATCCTCATGCGGCGCTCGACCAGCTCGACGAAATCGAACGGCAGACCGATATGTTGATGGAATATCCGGAGATGGGGCGCGCTGGCCGCAAGCGTGGCACGCGCGAACTGGTCGTCAACAGGACGTCGTTCATTATCGTTTATCGGGTCCGGACGAGAGCGCAGCGCATCGAGATTTTGCGCCTCCTGCATGGCGCGCAACAATGGCCGTTAAACTGAAAGAGGCTGCTGGTTCCTCCCTTTCTCGTATATTATTGTGTGTATTTCAAACGTCTAGAGCGTATTGATGCCGTTCCAAGTAATATAGTACGGCACTGCGATGAAATAACTTCAGGAGTTGCGCATGCGTGTAGACATTGAACGTCACGATGCGATCAAACGTCGCCTGCGTGCAAAACGTATAACGTTCACCAAAATAGCCGAGGAACTCGGCATTACTAGTGTTGCAATCACAAGGGTTTGCCAGGGGCACGGTCGATCAGAGCGTGTCGAATATGCCATCGCGGACAAACTCGGCACCACTCCTCAAGAATTATGGCCCGATAGATACTGACGCAGAAGGTGTTGAAAGTGACCAGCACCGCAAATGGAAACGACCCCGGAAGCTGTAACTTCCGGGGTCGCTAAGAAAAATCGATTTGGTGTCGATAGTTCTTTTTCCCTCTATTCGAACAATTAGTCAAGCTTGCACACCGCGCGGGCGTCTTGATCTCCTCAAGGGCCAAGTATCGTGTCATTCGACACCTTTTTGTCGAATGACACGATACTTGGCCTTTTTGGCCACTATGTTGCCTTTGGGGCAGCATTACTGACCTTTCTCAACGATCCTTCGTTCTGTGTTGGTCCGAAACTGCGGCACAACCTCGGCGCATTGATTTCGTCCACGGTTGGGTTTCCGCTCTCGTTCCCGCCGCTCACCGGGCCGATTGAAGCATTACAAATCGAACTTGGTACGATAGCTGAACACGTCGCAGGTTCTGTGATTTTTGCGATAGCGGAGGATAACTATGAAAACTGCGATCGTATTTGACTGCGAATTTCTGTGCCTCGAAGGTTCACAGCGCAGGTTCTGGTGCGCAGCTCATGACCCCGACCCGGTTATAGCTCAGATCGGGGCCGTGAGACTTGGTCTCGAAGGCGAATTTCCGCTCTTAGACACGTACAAAGCGTATGTCCGGCCGATCGATCGATTCGGCAGCAGTTATGCGCTCGATCCATTCTTCACGAAGCTGACCGGCGTTACAGAAGAGAACATCGACATCGAGGGCGTGTCTTTGCAAGAAGCACTTTCGGGGTTCGACAGCTTTTCCGAAGGTGCCCGGTGCTGGTCATGGGGGAAGGATGAGCTGAACATGGTCGCGATCAGTTGCTACGTCGCAGGCATCGAGCCTTCAATTCCCGCCCATCGTTTTGACAATGCCGTAAAGCTTTTGTTAGCGTCGGGAATGCCGATAGAGGATTTGGCGAAGACGCCGAGCAACAAGCTTGCTGACTATTATCGTGTCGTGCACCCACCGTTGCAAGGGCATGACGCGCTTGATGATGCCCTATCACTGTCATACACGCTGCAATACCTGATGAAAGTTGGAAAGTTGCAGCCGGCGGTTTTCGACCTTACCGCGTCGTCGTAGAAGTCCGGGAGACTGTCCTAAAACTCGACGGGTTTGAGTCTTTTCGGACGTTTGCTGTCATTCGACGTGGATTTCCCGTACATTTCGACATTTCAGCGTTTTGTATGGCATATCGGTTCTCCTGGTCTCTTTCAGGCTGTTTTTGCGCGCCTGGAGCCGATTTTACTGGTCATGCCCTTGCTGCGGCGATTAAGCCCTGTACTCCAACCAGAGTGATGGCCCTTTTGATGTTGTAGGCGAGTGCAGTCAGGCTGAACTCGCCGCGGACATTTTCCAGCCGCCGCATCAGGAACGCGCCCTGGTTCATCCATTGTTTGATGGTGCCGAACGGATGCTCGACGCTTTCGCGCCGCCGATCCAGAATGTCAGGGCGGGCGGCAAGACGCGATGCCATGCGGTCGAGCACGGCCTCGTTCTCCAGTCGTGAGACACGGCGGAAGCTTTTGGTGCAGCGTTCGCGCAGATGGCACGCCTTGCAGGCGACGCGGTTGACTTAGTCGATCTTCACATTATCGCGTGACTTGCCGTAATAACGCGGCGAGAGCACCTGATCTCCGGGGCAAAGGAAAATGTCCTTGTTCTGATCGTAGCGGAATTCCTCTTTGGGGAAGAAGCCTTGGGCCACGGCGGGACCGCGGAGCGGCTTGGGCACGTAAGCAGTGATGCCAGCAGCCTCGCAAGCTTCGATGTCCTCGATCTTGAAGTAGCCCCGATCGGCGACCGCCTCGATCTGTTCCACGCCAAGCGTGTCCATGGCTGCTTCGACCGTAGGAGCCAGAAGGCCAAGGTCGAGCACCTAGTTGCACACTTCCTGCTCGGCGATCAGCTTGTGTCTGGTGTCTACGGCAAGCTGGACGTTGTAGCCCACTCCCACCTTCGTCATGCGGGCCATGGCGCGGGCATCAGGGTCGGTCAGCGAGATCTGGTCTTCGCCGGTGCGGTCCAATTCCTCCAGCATGGCTTTGTGCCGGGCGCGCTTGTCCCTGATTGCCGCGATCTTCTCGGCAAGTTTGCCCCCAGAGCGACCGCTCTCGCCATCAACGTGTTCCTCTTCGACATCGCCATCGTCAAGGCGCTTCATGTAGTCGGCCAACTTCTCGTCGGCTTCGCGGATGAACTTCGACAGCGCGCCACGCGTGAAGTTGCGGTCCTTGTTATTGACCGCCTTGATGCGCGTGCCGTCCACTGCCAGCAACTCCCGCCCGAACAGGTCGAGCTGGCGGCACAGGATGACGAACTGGCGAAACACCTTCCTGAAGGCCGAACGGTTGACCCGTCGAAAGGCCGCGATCGTGCGAAAGTCCGGCTTGAGATGCCGTAGCAGCGTAACGGCCCGATTGTTACCGTGGAGAATATGTCTTGACGCGGGCGACGATCTCTTCGTCATCGACAAAGCATTCGAGGAATTCTTGCCATTTTGCGGCTGATTTGCGTGCGTCGGCCAGCAACTGT
>NZ_JBCAUP010000028.1:0-76061 GCF_038433355.1 Brucella cytisi | reverse complement strand
CGCAAGGACGAGCTTGGCCGTCTCCTGTCGCGCGAAGAAGGCAAGACGCTGGCTGAAGGCATCGGCGAAACCATTCGCGCCAGCCAGATTTTTGATTTCTTCGCAGGCGAAGCCCTGCGTTTGGCTGGCGAAGTTCTGCCTTCTGCGCGTCCGGGTATCGGTGTGGAAATCACCCGTGAGCCGGTCGGCGTCGTGGGCATCATTACGCCATGGAATTTCCCGATCGCTATTCCGGCCTGGAAGATTGCGCCGGCACTTTGCTACGGCAACACGATTGTGTTCAAACCGGCTGATCTCGTGCCGGGCTGCTCCTGGGCGATTGTCGATATCCTGCACCGTGCGGGATTGCCAAAGGGCGTTCTCAATCTCGTCATGGGCAAGGGTTCGGTTGTCGGTCAGACCATTCTGGACAGTGCGGACGTTCAGGCCGTCACCTTCACCGGCTCGACCGGTACGGGCAAGCGCGTTGCGGCGGCATCCATCGAGCACAACCGCCGCTTCCAGCTCGAAATGGGCGGCAAGAACCCGGTTGTCGTCCTGGATGACGCCGATCTCGATGTCGCTGTCGAGTCCGTGGTCAATTCGTCCTTCTTCTCGACGGGCCAGCGCTGCACGGCGTCGTCGCGTATCATCGTGACGGAAGGTATCCACGACAAGTTTGTCGCTGCTGCAATCGAAAAGCTGAAAAGCGTTGTGGTCGACAATGCCCTGAAGCAGGGCACGCATATCGGCCCGGTTGTTGATGAAAGCCAGCTTCAGCAGGACATGGATTATATCGAGCTTGGTCGCAAGGAAGGCGCAAAGCTTGCTTTTGGCGGCGAACGTCTGAACCGCGAAACGCCGGGCTTCTATCTCCAGCCTGCGCTTTTCACCGAAGCCACCAACCAGATGCGTATCAGCCGCGAGGAAATCTTTGGCCCGGTCGCTTCGGTCATCCGCGTCAGGAATTATGAAGAAGCGCTTGCTACCGCCAACGATACCAGCTTCGGACTGTCGTCGGGCATCTGCACGACGAGCCTGAAATACGCCACGCATTTCAAGCGCAATTCGGAAGCGGGCATGGTGATGGTCAACCTGCCGACCGCAGGTGTCGATTTCCACGTGCCGTTCGGCGGGCGCAAGGGTTCGAGCTACGGTCCGCGCGAGCAGGGCCGCTACGCCGCCGAGTTCTACACAACGGTCAAGACCGCCTATACGCTGGCCTGATAGCAATGTAAGTGGATGCAAAAACCGGCGGGAAACCGCCGGTTATTGCGACCTTTCGCTTCCGGCTCGATGTCTGGACGCCATTTCAACAAACTTTGCAACTCGCCTTTCTGACTGGCCATTAGCACACCGTTCAAAGACAAGGGAAAGTGGTTCGTATCCTTCCAACGCAAAAAACGCAGCGGTTTGGCGTGCACAGAAATATCCTGCGGACTGTGTGATTCATATGCATTACAATCGCGCTTTAAGTAGGACAAACTTATGGCTTCGAACGCACTCGTTCAAACTCGCATTGATGCCGAAGTTCGAGATCGTGCCTCTGCGGTGCTTGAAAGTATGGGTCTTACGGTGTCGGACGTAGTTCGTATCTTACTCACCCGGACCGCGAACGCGGGGTCATTACCGCTCGAACTTATATCAGGCAGCGAAGCGCACGATGCTTGGTTTCGCAGCAAGGTTCTTGAAGCGCTTCACGACACACGACCGGACGTCCCGGATGATGAAGTCACGGCTCATTTCGAAAGGCGACGGGCGGCAGCGCGCCTTAAAGCAACGGCACTCAAGTCGTGAAGCTCACTTGGTCAGCATTTGCGTTGTCAGATCGAGACGCCATCTTCACTTTTATTGAGGCGGATAATCCCTCATCTGCAATCATGGTCTACGAACGGATCGTCGCGGCTGCTCGTCGCCTAATTGATTTTCCGGCGAGTGGTTGGGTTGGCAGAATTGCCGGAACGCGGGAACTGGTGATAAACGGTACTCCATACGTCGCGGCTTATGCTGTAACGCAATCGGCGGTTCGCATCCTCCGCGTACTTCACGGAGCACAGGAATGGCCAGAGATTATTCCTGCCAGCTAGGCGTCGAACGTTAATTTGGGGATCAACGGTTGAAATTGCCCTTGAGGAGGAGCAATCGCCAAGAATCTTGACTGGCAATCAGCACGTCACCCAATGCAGGGGTCGTCAGGCCATATTCTTTCGAGGCGTTGAGGCCAGTCTTTGATATCGTCGTCTTACAACGCGATGAATGAACAGATGCGTGTAGTCGGGGATTGGGCCGAAACCAAGGGACATATTGCCTTTTATCGCGCACTCGGAACACCACCCAGCCTTTGAAGGTCGCTCTGTGTATCGACGTCGACAATCGCAGCCTCACCGATATCGACTTCGATGATGTCCAAATCACAGTTCTCAATCAACGTCCTCGCGCCGCGATCACCCGTAAGTGTCAGCGCCTGTGCGTAAAGGCCGTTAGGGAGAATGACTGGGTTACCGGAGGTGCCTGCATGGGCTGCTCGGACGATAGAGCGGCCCTTTGATGTTGCAAAGGCGTCGATGAGTTGGTCCAGATTGTGCGTGGTAATGGACGGCATGTCCGCAAGAAGGATCAGTACGCCGTTATGGTCCGTCACTCCGGGAATGTTCAAACCCACGCTCAGCGAACTTGACAGGCCTGAAGCAAAGGCCGGGTTGAAGGCGATCGTCATGTCGAGGCCGACAAGACAGGCCTCAATCTGCTTATGCCTGAAACCGGTGACCGCGTAGATGTCGATTGCCTTGCTTTCAATGGCCCGCAAGGCCATTCGCCTCACCAATGGAACGCCATCGAATGTCGAAAGCAGTTTGTGACCTGCTCCCGGCGACATCCGGCTCGACCGGCCAGCGGCAAGGATGATGATCGCGACCGAAATGTCGGGCTTAGCGAATTGATCGGAAAGCTCCTGTCTGTTGGTCATTGCAACGCTCTCCAATCCCCTCTCCACCAACCGCGCCGATCATCCGTTTTCCGGTCGAATTCGCAGTCCGTCCATGATCAAGCGAACGATCCTGTGCGCCCGTTCCCGCCAATCGGGCGTGTCCGGGATCGAGTAGATGCCGAACAGCGTGTAAAGAACATCAGATGTTCCGATGTCGTTTTTTATCGTGCCCGCTTGAACCGCCTTGCGCAGAAGCTCGTCAAATGTGGCGTTCATGAGTGTCGAACCCTCCGTGAAAAGGGCGGCGTTTGATGTAAACAGTAGTTTCAGACTGGTCGCCATGCCGCGTTTGGCGGCCATGTAGCTGACGAAACGATGCATCCATTCTTCGAGTGCTATGTCGGGCGCCTTTTCAGCCATGAGCTCGGTGGCGGCGGTGGCGAGCAATTCAAGTTCGCGCCGATAGACCGCTTCCACGAGATGCTCACGGGTCGGAAAATGCCGATAGAGCGTTCCGATCCCGACCCCTGCCTGCCGGGCGATCTCTTCAAGCGAAGCGTCCGCGCCACGTTCGGCGAAAGCACCCGCCGCTACTTCGATCAGCTTCAAGCGATTACGCAGCGCATCTGCGCGTAACCTTGGCTGCTCCTGCGGTTGCGAAGTCTGTTGCTTGGCCACCATAACTCCAACCCAGAACAGGGCTTGACGAAAACTCGCCAGCCCCTATGTTTAAACGGAGGCGCCTCCGCTTATGTGGAGTGCCATCCAACTTCTAATCCAGGAAAGGGTGGATGTCATGCCCAAAACCGCGTGGAAGGCTCGCAAAGGTAAGCCGTTTCGGTCGCTCATATCAGGCGGTCTTTAATTTTCGAATTACAATCACTGCGATTGGCAGGAGCATGTTATGACGGTATCGACGCATCCAAGTCCTGATAACAACGCGTGTCTAGGCAAGTTCCCTGGCCGGACAAATAATTTCGGGCCGGCGACCAATGGGTTTGCCGCTGAGATATTGCCCGTGCCTGCCGAGGCCTTTCCGACGGATTCCGCAGTCGAAGTTCTGGATTTTGCGATCCGGGCTGTGGAAGCAGGTCTGCAGGTGGCGCTCTGTACACTGGTGGAAATTCGTGGCGGCTCCTCGCGGTCACTGGGCGCGCATATGGCTGTCGCCGACGATGGGCGCTATTGCGGATATGTGTCGGGTGGCTGTACCGAGGCGGCTGTCGCTGCCGAAGCCCTGCAGGCAATCTCGAAACGGTATGATCGGTTCGTCATGCTGGGCGAAGGGTCACCTTTCTTCGACATCGTTTTGCCTTGTGGGGGCGGGGTCACCGTCGCAGTTCACGTATTGAGGGATATTCGGCCTATTCGGAAGGCGATTAAAGGCCTGCAGTGTCGTCGCAAGACCGGCCTGTCTTACAGTCCGAGTACCCAATCGCTTTCATTCGTTTCAGGAAGGGCCGATGCCGGCTGGAATAATGGAACGTTCCTCACCTCTTACCGCCCCGCTGTAAGGATCCTCCTTTCTGGCCGAACTTTGGAAGTCGAGATTGCCGCCAAGGTGGCGCGAGCAGCGGGTTATGAAGTTCTCCGTTATGACGCAGCGACTGGACAGGCTCCGGACGAGGCGCTGATTGATGCTGATACGGCGGTGGCAATTCTGCAGCACGATCTTGAGCTTGAAATACCTGTTCTTGATGCGGCTCTGCATGGCCACCCGTTTTATCTCGGCGCGCTGGGCAGCAGCCGGACCCATGAAAAAAGGATGCAGCGTCTTAGAGACCTCGGGCATTCGCAGGTAGTCATCGACCGGATCAAGGCGCCGATTGGCCTGTTCGGCCGGGTCCGGGATGTCCAGTCACTGGCGCTTTCGGTGATTGCCGATATTGCCGCCTGTCGTCAGGCCGCGCTGTCTGCGGGCTGAGCACCCATCATATCCGGCGCGGCTTATGCGTCGGGACCACTGTCCTCAGGGACAGAAGAATCCTCTCAAGGGGATCATCCAGCCGTAGACATTCGTTTCGTCACTGCGATCCATCATCGCCAATGCTTTTCAGCCAAAGGAGATATCCTTATGCATTTTATCATCAATGGAGAAGCTATCAAGGTCGAGGCGGATATCCGTACATCGCTACTCGATCTCATGCGCAACTATCTTGGCTTTACCGGAACCAAGAAAGGGTGCGATCAAGGTGCGTGCGGCGCCTGCACGGTGCTGGTGGATGGAGAACGTATCAACTCCTGTTTGGCGCTGGCGGTTCAATACCAGGGCCGCAGCATCACGACGGTCGAAGGACTTGCCGCCAATGGGGACCTACATCCGCTTCAGCAGGCCTTCATCGAACATGATGGTTTTCAATGCGGATATTGCACGCCGGGCCAACTGTGTTCCGCCATCGGGATGGCCGGTGAAATCAAACGCAACATCCCGAGCGTCGTTACTGCTGATCTCGCCGCTGCTGATATTCCGATCGACGAGCGCGAAATTCGCGAACGCATGAGCGGCAATCTATGTCGATGCGGGGCTTACAACGGCATCGTCGAGGCGATTTCTGAAACGCTGGCCCACCAGAAGGCAGTTCCGACCGAGGAAAGGGTACGGGCATGAACATCTTTTCCTACCAGCAGGCGTCGGATGCCACTTCCGCCATCGCCCTGAAGAAAGCCAGTCCCGCTGCTAAATATCTCGGTGGCGGCACCAATCTTGTAGACCTTATGCGCGAGACGGTCGAACAGCCGGAAACGCTGATCGATATCACGCACCTGCCCGGCGAGATCGAACAACGTGCGGACGGCAGCATACTAATCGGTGCTGCGGCCAGGAACACGGCGCTGGCCGCTCATCCGGCGGTGCGGTCTGAATTCCCGCTGCTGTCGCGTTCCATTCTGGCGGGCGCCAGCCCGCAAATCCGCAATGTTGCAACGGTTGGTGGCAATATCCTGCAGCGCACCCGCTGTCGGTATTTTTATGATAACGCGGCGCACTGCAACAAACGCCAACCGCAGATGGGATGCGATGCGCTTGAAGGGTTCAATCGCTACCATGCCATTCTGGGTGCCTCCGACGCCTGCGTCGCCGCCCATCCGTCGGACATGTGCGTGGCTTTGGTCGCGCTCGATGCGGTGGTTCACCTGAAGGGGCCGGCCGGCACCCGCAGCATGCCGCTGTCAGATATGCATCGCCTGCCGGGCGATCGGCCGGAGGTCGAAACGGAACTGCAGCCGGATGAGTTGATCACCGCGATCGAAATCCCGCCGCTCGGTTTTGCTCGTCGCTCGACCTATCGAAAGGTTCGCGACCGCGCCAGTTACGCCTTCGCGCTCATATCAGTCGCGGCCGCTGTCGATATCGACGATGTTGGGATCGTGCGTGATGTGCGCCTTGCACTCGGCGGTGTCGCCCATAAGCCATGGCGCGCAGTGAAGGCGGAAGCAGCACTGAAAGGGCAGATGGCGAGTGTGGAAAGCTTCCGGGCTGCAGCAGATGCCGAACTCGCTGATGCCGTCGCCCTCAGTGAAAACGCATTCAAGATTGAGCTGGCGAAACGCACGATTGTCGCCGTGCTAAACGAACTGAAGGGAGAGAACGCATGAGCGTCCAATCTCAAGCCGATACCAAAAAGCCGAGCCGGTGGCAGCCGGCTGTGACGCCCGACCCCATACTGCACAAACATGGCGCCCTCGGGCAACCCGTCTCGCGGATCGACGGTCCTTTGAAAGTGCAGGGCAAGGCGCGGTTTGCCGCCGAGTTTCCGTATGAAAACATTAGTTATGCGGCACTTGCCTTCAGCACTATCGCGCGCGGAAAAATCACCGAACTCGACGTGGCGGCTGCGGAAGCGGCGGCGGGCGTCATCCTCGTCATGACCTATCACAATGCGCCGCGCATGAAGTCGCCGTCGCTGATGATGTCGTCGCCGACGGCCGCCGGCGCCAGTGACCTGCCGGTGATGCAGAATGACGAGATTCACTGGAACGGCCAGCCGATCGCGCTCGTTCTGGCCGAAACGCAGGAACAGGCGGATTACGCCGCTTCCCTGATCAAGGTGAACTATGCCAGCCTCCCGGCCGTAACAGTGTTCGAGGAGGCGAAGAAGACGCCTCGGCAACTCGAAACACTGCTTGGCCAGCCACCCGTGCTGGAAATCGGCGATGCCGAAACGGCGCTCGCCAATGCCGAGGTCAAGGTAGACCTTACCTACCGGACGCCGCGTCACAACCACAATGCCATCGAGCTGCATGCGGCAACGGTCGCCTGGAATGGTGACGAACTGCGGGTGCACGATGCCAGTCAGTTGCTCGACCTGACCGCCGGGCAGCTTGGCGATATCTTTGGTCTGGAGCCCGGCAAGATGCGTGTGACCTCGCCCTATGTTGGTGGTGGTTTTGGCGGAAAGTGCCTCTGGGATCATCAAATCCTTGCCATTGCGGCCGCGAGATTGGCCGAGCGGCCGGTGCGGATCATGCTGTCGCGCGAAGGCGTGTTCCGCATCGTTGGCGGCCGCACGGTAACGGAACAGCGGGTGGCACTCGGCGCACGTGCGGATGGTACGCTGGATGCGCTCATCCATACTGGCACGGCGGCCATGACACTGCACAATTCCTGTCCGGAACAATTCACCTTCCCGGCGCGGCATCTTTATGCCGCAAAAAACTTCAAACTGGCGCAGGATGTTGCCGACTTGGACATGCTTGCCAATAGTTTTATGCGGGCACCCGGTGAGTCCGTCGGGACCTTCGCGCTCGAATGCGCGCTGGACGAACTAGCGGAAAAGCTGGATCTGGATCCGATCGAACTGCGTCGGCGCATCGAGCCGGAAACGGATCCGACCACCGGCAAGCCGTTTTCGTCGCGCCACCTGATCGAAGCCTATGAGGCGGGGGCGGATCAATTTGGCTGGAAGAACCGCAACCGGATGCCGCGACAGAAACGCGAGGGGGAATGGTTGATCGGCATGGGCTGCGCCACCGCGACCTATCCATACCATCGTTTTCCGGGTGGTGCTGTCAGGATCAGGCTGACGTCGGATGGTCACGTCACCGTCTCAACCGCCGTGCACGACATGGGCATGGGAACGGCGACGGCCCAGGCGCAGCATATCGCCGCCCGTCTCGGCGTTTGCTTTGAAAAGGTCACCTTTGAATATGGCGACAGCAGCCTGCCGCGTGGCGTGATCGCCGGCGGTTCGACCCAGACGGCATCAATCGGCGGCGCGGTGATCGCGGCAAGTGAAGTTTTCGTCGAAGAACTGATCAAGCTTGCCGGAAACGATTCACCACTCGCTGGGCTTTCGCTTGACGAGGTCGAACCACGGGACGGCGGCCTTGGCCATCGCGACGATCCTGATCGCTTCGAAAGCTATCAGTCCATTCTCGCCCGCGCTGGCCGTGATGAACTGGTCTGTCAGGCCGACGCGCCGGCACCTGTGGAAGTGGAGGCCTTCTCCATGCATTCCTATGGCGCGCAATTCTGTGAGGTCAGGGTCAGCGCGCTCACGGGCGAAATCCGCGTGTCGCGTTTTCTCGGGTCCTTCGATGCCGGCCAGATCCTCAATGCCAAAATGGCGACCAGCCAGTTCAAGGGCGGTATCGTTATGGGGATTGGTCTGGCACTTACGGAGGAAACCAATTTTGACGAGCGCACAGGCCGTGTCGTGAACGCTTCGCTCGCCGAGTATCATGTGCCAGTGCAGATGGATGTTCCCAAGATCGATATCCTCTATTCCAATTCACCCGATCCACAGGCGCCGATGGGTGCACGCGGCATTGGTGAAATCGGTATTACCGGTGTAGGCGCGGCCGTTGCGAACGCAGTCTATAATGCGACAGGCACCCGGGTTCGTGACCTGCCAATCACGCTTGACAAGGTGATGTGGGACGCGCCTATCCGATGATAACCATTTACCGGCAGCGCATTTCGCGACGGCGCTGCCGGTATGCAATTCAATAAATCATGCGTCTGTAATCTGGATCTCAAAAAATTCCAACCGTACGAGCGGTCGATGGTCTTAGGTTCAGATACCATCAAGGCGAGCGATCAACTTTCCATCGAGAGGTGCGTTTCCTGACTGGCAATCAGCGCATCTCGAGAGTGTCAGAATGATTGATGGGCCGGTTCCATTCTGTGCGACGAGGGCTGTATTGATATGCCGGCCTTTCACGGCACAATAGATCAGAGCCCAAATAATCTTCGATCGATCATCCTGCAAATCTATTGATAAACGCTACTACTATTGCGCGCCCGCGGATGATAACAACTGTTGAGGTTCATCAGTTGTGAAAATGGTATGGCTCTGAAATCGGCGACCCTTAAAGATGTAGCGGCACTGGCGAATGTATCGCGCGCCACGGCTGCTCGCGCGCTCAACAGTTACGGCTATGTTGGTGATGAAACGGCACAGAGGGTTCAGGCTGCTGCGGAGAAACTGGGATACAGAGGCAATCGATTGGCCCAGGCTCTGCGCAGCGGGCAGTTGCCGATTATCGGTTGCGTTCTGGGTGACATTCAAAATCCGTTTTTTGCAAAAATTGCCCATGATGTTGAAGTGCTGGCGCGCGAAGAAAGGCACAATCTCATCATTGCGAGCAGTGAGGAACAGCTGGATCAGGAAAAATCTCTGCTGGCCAGCCTGCAATCTTTGAGCATTCGCGGCTTCATCGTTGCGCCGACGTCAGCCGAAGACAGTTCGCATCTGCGACGTCTGATAGACGAAAACGTACCCCTGGTTCTGATCGATCGCGCAGCGCAGGGCGTCGAGTGCGACAGTGTTGTGGTCGACAATGAAGGGGGCGCGCGCAAGGCCATTGAATATTTGATCGAAATGGGGCATCGCGATATTGCGCTTTTGCAGGATGATGCACGCATCTTCACATCACGCGAGCGTTTCAACGGCTATAAGACTGCGTTGCTTGCACATGGCATCGAACCCAGTGAAAAATTAATCTGCGTTGCACAATCGACGGTTGAGCATGCCGTTGATGCCACCATCCGCCTGTTCAGTCAAAAAAAGCCTCCAACGGCACTTTTTACCGTCGATAGTTTGATGACGCAGGGAGCGCTTTTAGCATTCAGAGCGATGGGAATATCGATTCCCCACGATGTCTCTCTGATCGGTTTTGATGATTTCAATCTGGCGACTTTTACCGACCCTCAGATCACTGTCATTGCTCAGCCGGTGTCGGAAATAGGTCGTGCTGCTGGCCGGCTTCTGCTTGAACAAATATCAGGGAAAAAGAGACCGCCGGAGAAAATAAGTTTTGAAACCAAGCTGATAGTCCGGGGTTCGGTCAGCCGTAGATGAGCCGACGAAGCTTGATTTTCTGCCTACAAAAAAATTTCTGAAACCCACTTGCCACAAGAAAAATCTTGTGTGCTAAATAAGTGTGAGATCGATCTCATATTGTCTCAACGAATTACAGGCGCAAAACCGGTTCGGGCTTTTCTCGAGGTTTCAACTGCGCAAACGGGAAGGTAGTAATGCTCAACTTCGATAAAGATCGCTTTGTGAAAATACAGGGCGGCGCGGTCGCAATTGCAGGGGATGTACGCGCTCTGATGCGCAGGCTGCTCGATGATGGCCTGGAACGCATTTTCTTCATGGGGACGGGCGGCGTACAGTTTTTGACGCAGCCCGCAATCGAGATTGCCCGCAACGCAACCGTTTTCCCGGTGTCATCAGCATTTTCCGCTCAGGTTGTTCTGGAGGCGCCCGCCGGGTTGGACGAAAAGGCTCTTGTGATCCTTCCGTCGCTGTCCGGGACGACCAAGGAAAGCGTGCAACTTCTTGCGTTCTTGAAGAAGAAAGGCGTGAAAACGCTGTCACTCACTGGTCACAAGGATACACCCTTGGGCCTTGATGCCGATTACAACTTCACCAATTTTGCAGAAGATGACACATCTTCGGAATCGTTTTACCTGCAGACCCTCCTGATCGTGCTGGCCCTGCTGGCTGAACGCGGTGAATTTCCAGAATACGATGAAACCGTCTCCGAGTTGAAGGGCCTGCCCGAATTGCTGGTTTCGGTGAAGGAAGACTTTGAAGAAGGCGCAGCGGCGCTCGCGCAGGAAATAAAGGACGAGAAATATCACATCTTTACCGGCGCTGGCACTGCGTGGCCAGAGGCTCACTATTACGGCATGTGCATTCTTGAAGAAATGCAATGGATCCGCACCCGTCCGGTTCATGCTTCCGATTTCTTCCACGGCACGCTCGAACTGGTTGAGCCAGGCGTCAGCCTCTTCATATTCAAGGGCGAGGATGCATGCCGTCCGTTGACGGATCGGGTCGAGAATTTCGCAAAGCGCTACACCGATAAGGTTCGTATTCTGGACGCCGCTTCTGCCAGCCTTCCAGGCATCTCCCAAAAGACACGCAGCCTGATCTCCCCAATCATCCTGGCAACAATGCTGGAACGTTTGAGTGCTCATCTGGAAGTGCTGCGCGATCATCCGTTGACCACGCGGCGCTATTACAAACGTGTCGAGTACTAAGAGCCGTCCCCGATCCGGTTCCGCCGGATCGGGTTCCTGCATTCTGACGACATAAAGAAACAATAGCTAAAAGAGAGGAACTTCGAGATGAAATGCAAAACGCTTTTGAGCACAACAAGCCTTGCTTCACTCCTGATGTTTGGATTGTTGGCTGGCAACATGAATGCAGCTCTCGCCAGTGACGCCGTGGTTGCGGAACCTGATGCTCCCGTCGAATATTCTGGCACGTTGAGCATTTTGACGAAGTTCGGCCTTCAACAGCTTTCCCCCTATTTCGTCAACGCTGCCAAGGAATATGAGAAGCTTCACCCAGGCGTCAAAGTCGAGCTTATTCAGGAAAGCGACGACAGCGTGAAGGGGAAAACCAAGGCCCTGGTTGCGTCTAACTCGCTGCCAGATATCTACTTCACCTGGACTGGGAGCTGGGGCGAGAACTTTGTGCGAGGCAATCGTGCTGTCGATCTGACCAAGATTATTGGTCCCGACACGTCATGGGGCAAACAGCTTGCCCATGCAGCAGTCGGCGCATTCCAGTATAATGGCAAATTATACGGTATTCCGCTTTATCTGGATGCAAAGTTCATGGGCTATAACAAAGCCCTTTTTGACAAGGCTGGTGTGGCGGAACCGAAGAGTTTCGATGAACTGATCGGTGCATGTGCAGCTCTGCGCAAGTCCGGTGTGACGCCGATTTCGTTCGGTAACAAGGAAGGCTGGCCAGCTGTGCATTTTGCCGGTCAGTTGCTTGCCTATAATGTACCACAAGCGACGCTTGAAAAGGATTTCAATCCGAAGACGGCCGAATATTCGGATGCAGGCTATGTTGCGAGCCTGACACAACTGAAGAAGCTCATCGACGATTGTTCGGACGGCGCAGGTACAAACGGCTCATCCTATGCTTCGGCATTGCAGCAGTTCAGCAACGCCAAATCCGCAATGTACTACCAAGAAATTATCGAGTTTGATCAAAGCACGGCAGATGGCGCACTGAAGAAGGAAGACTTTGGATTTTTCAAACTTCCAGCAGCAAAAGACGCCAAAGGTGATGTCAAATCAATCGAAGGTGCACCTGAAGGCTATATGATCAATTCAGCGTCGAAGAATATTCCGCTGGCTGTGGACTTCATGAAGTTTATTACCTCACCCGAAAACGGGAAGGTTTTGTCGGCCCCACCTTATGGACAGCCAAGCGCGACTGTTGGCGGATATTCGGCTGAAAGCATGAACCCGTCCGTCATCGAAGGTCTCAAGGTTATCGCGGATTCGTCTTATCTGATGCCGTGGCTTGATACGGCCAATCCACCGCGCGTTGCATCTGTCTGGCTTTCGGGCCTGCAAGCCCTGATTGGTGGATCCATGACACCGGAACAGGTCATGGAAAAGGTAAAAAAGGCTGCAGCCTCTTCCCGATAAGGATGTTATTGGCCGATGACTGTCATGAAGCGTGAATATAGAGGGGAGGCTGTCAAAAACGGCTTCCCTCTGCCGGACGGGTCGCAATTCGACAAGTCCGGTTTGCTGGCGAAGCTGCTGTCGTTCCGTTGGGTTCTGATCGCTTTCGTTTTAATCCTATGGTTTGTCTACTATCCCATCATCGACAACTTTATCGTCAGCACGACAAATCAGGATATTTTTACTGGCGAAACTGCCTTTGTCGGCCTGGATAATTATCGACGTCTGCAAGACGATCCGGTGATCTGGACGGCAATCTTGAACAACACGCTTTATGCTGTCATTTCGGTCGTGTTCCAGGTGTTCGGTGCATTCGTGCTCGCGGCGATCATTGAAGGTCTGCAACATGAAACATGGCGCAGGTTCTGGCGCGCTGTCTATTTCATACCGTCAGCAATTTCGATCACTGTGACGGGGCTGCTGTTCTATTTTATCTATCAGCCTGATATCGGCTTGCTGGATTCCGCGTTTAACCATCTTGGACTTGCCACCTTGTCTCGGGCATGGCTGGGAGAAGAACAGACTGCAATCTACTCAATCATTGCCATGAGCCAGTGGCAAGGCTTTGGTTATTCAACCCTTCTATTTGCGATAGCGATCCAGAAGATCCCGCGCGAACTTTATGATGCGGCGACGATGGACGGCGCGGGTATGTGGCGTCGGCTGTGGAACATAACCTTTCCACTGACACGCGAAATGACCGGTCTCATGGTTATCGTTACGATTACCGGAGCGTTTCAGGTATTCAACGAAGTTATGGTTATGACAGGCGGTGGCCCCAACAACAGCAGTCAGGTGTTGGGAACATGGCTCTATCAACAGGGCTTCATTGAAAATGACTTCGGTTATGGCGCGGCTATCGCCTCGGTGATTTTTATCATCACGCTGCTGACCGGCTTTGGACAGCTCTGGTATACCAGAAAGCGGAGGGTGGAAATATGAGCAACGCCTCCTATCATTCACGCGAGATGCAACCCACGGATTTTGTGCAGGCGCTTGTGCGTGTCTGTCTGATTACTTTCCTCATTAGTCTTGGTATCGTTGTAATCTATCCGCTGGTGTGGATGGCTCTGAATGGTTTCAAGACCAACTCCGAGATATTTGGTGAGCCCTTTGCGCTGCCAACAGGCTTCACGCTCGACAACTATATATCAGCGTGGAACCAGGGCATCAGGAACTATATTGAAACGAGCATCATCGTCACGCTGGCTTCGGCTGTGTGTACGGTTCTGGTAAGCGCCTGGACTGCTTATGGCCTGACGCGATCCAAACTGCCGGGCAAGCCGTTCTTTGTCGGTCTGGTGCTTGGCGGATTGATGTTGAGCCCAACGGTTGCGGTCATTCCGCTGGTGCGGATCATGCAAAAGCTTGGTCTCTACAACACCTATTGGGCGCTTATCATTCTCTATACGGCGTTCCGCATCCCGTTCACCACGTTTCTTATTCGCGCTTATATGCTTGGTCTTCCGCGCGATCTGGACGAAGCCGCCGTCATGGATGGAGCAAGTGAAGGTCAGATTTTCTGGCGTGTGACCTTACCTCTTTGCAAGCCGATACTCGTCTCGTGTGTAATCTTGCACGTTCTGTTTGCCTGGAATGAATATCTTTTCGCTATGATCTTCACCAGTGGTGCGGATGTGCAGACCCTGCCCGTCGGCCTTACATCGATCATGGCAAAACACGGAACCAATTATGCCGTTGTCTTTGCTGCAATGACACTTTCGGCACTTCCGATCCTGATCGTCTTCTTCGCCGCACAGCGTTTCTTTATTCGCGGGCTGGCGGAAGGCATCGGCAAATAGCGTGGTGGAAAATGTTAAAACGTGAACAGTTGATCGGTGCCAACTTTTCGTTCCAGCACTATCCCTTTCAATGGGTTGTCGAACAGCTTCGGCTGATGGGCTTTCAACGTATGGAACTATGGGGAATAGCCCCCCATCTTGATCTGTTTCATTCTGACCGGGCACGGCTTTCAGGTGTTCAGTCAATTCTGAATGATAACGGGATCAGCGTACATTGCTTCACCCCGGAACAGGTTCTTTATCCGGTCAACATAGCCTCAGGCGACGTAGCTTATCGTGAAAAGAGTGTTGAATGCTTTCTGCGAGCAGCCGATTTCAGTGCCGAACTGGGTGCCAGCTACCTCTTCTTGACACCCGGACGGGGTTTTGAGTGCGAGAGCCGCGAAAGCGCGTGGAACCATTCGCTTCAGTCGTTGGAGAGAATTACGGCACATGCGGCCAATCTGGGGCTTCGATGTCTGCTTGAGCCCCTACAGCGTACTGAAAGCAACATCGTCAATAATGCCGCCGATCTTGAACGTCTCTGGCAAGACCTGAATGCGGAAAATGTCGATCTGGTACTTGATCTGGTTGCCATGGCAGTGGCCGAAGATCAGGTCGGTGATTACTTTTCGAGATTCGGCAAACGTCTGGCCCATGTTCATGTCGTCGATGGAACACCGGCCGGACATCTGGCATGGGGAGACGGAAATTTGCCACTTGACGGCTACCTTGCTGAAATTGCTCATCATTCATTCGGGGGCACATTGACCTTCGAGCCATTTGGCAACGGCTCATATGCACTGGATCCGGTTGCAGTCTGGCGGCGCTGCCTTGATGCGATTTCCCCCCACTTTGATACTGCGGAATTACGATGAAGAACGCAAATCTCAATCTTGTTGCTGTGGGTGACAACTGCCTTGATGCTTATTTGAACAAGGGGGTCGTTACTGTTGGTGGAAATGCCCTTAATGTTGCTGTGCAGTGGAAACGGCTTGGGGTCGGCGCCCGCTATATGGGCGCACTGGCACCCGACAGGGAAGCAGAGATCATGCTTGGTGTGATCGAAGATGTCGGACTTGCGCCAAGCGATATTGAAACTATTCAGGGAAATTCAGCTGTAACGCTTTTGACCGATAATGACGGTGAACGGCATTTCCTGTTTGAATCTCTGGGTGTTGGCGAAAACTACATTCCAGACCAACAGCGATATCAGGCTTTGCTCTCATCTGACTGGACCCATCTTGGGACAAATTCCAGTGAAAGACTGGTCCGGCAGCTTGTAGAGGACGGTGTCAGGTTCAGTGTGGATGTCTCTACCCGGCATTTTGACCTGACGCTTGACGGTGTCCCGTTGGTTTTTGCATCAGGACCAGACGATCCGAACGAACCGGTGCAGCCTTTGATTACACAATTCAAACGGGCTGGAGCTCAACAGGTCGTTATTACCTGCGGCAAACGCGGTTCTTTCTATGACAATGGACGCCAATTGTATTTCGCAGGTTCCGTACCCGTGAACGTGGTCGATACTTGTGGAGCCGGTGATAGTTTTATCGCCTCATTCCTTGTGGCGCTTTTCTTCGAAGGTTGTTCTGAAGAAGAGGCGCTTCAAAAGGCAGCTGTCAGTGCGTCTGAAACCTGCACGCACCCGGGGGGCTTTCCCCAGCCCTTGCAGTCAATCCCGCAATGGCTGCTCGACAAATATCACGATGTGATTGCAACAGCGCAGAAGGTCTGGCTATGAGCTCTATCACAATGAGACTCCCCGTTGTCGCGGCGAAGCAGGATCGTTCCTTCTGGCTGCAAAGTATTGGTGCAGATCCTGTCACCGCACCTTTAACGGGTGAGCAGCAATGCGATATTGCAATCGTTGGTGGGGGATATGCCGGGCTTTGGACGGCATTGCGGATACGAGAACAAGAACCAAATGCGCGTATCACAATCCTGGAAGCAGATTTTTGCGGTTCGGGCGCATCCGGGCGTAATGGTGGGCAAGTCCACAGCTGGTATGCTGAAATCGATATGTTGCGCGATCTTGTGGGCGACGAAGATGCGCGCATGCTTTGTCAGGCAACCTGCGATGCGATTGATGAGCTGAAAGCGCTGCAAGATTGCGGAACCATTGACATGGATCTGCGTCTTGATGGCTGGCTGTGGACCGCAAGTTCTGTCGCACAGGAAGGTGCATGGGCGAAAGCACTGGATATCTGTCAGAAATCCGGGCTCAACCCGTTCCGGACACTGAATGCGCACGACATTGAACGGCGCACTGGCTCCAACGCGTCATATGTCGGTATTGTCGAGGAGCGGGCAGGGACTGTCCAACCCGCCAAGCTTGCTCTTGGCCTTCGCAAGCTTGCGCTTTCGAAGGGGATTGTCATTCATGAAAAAAGCCCTGTCGTGGAGATCGTTCCAGGCGAGCGGCCCGAACTTAAAACACCAGACGGGACATTGATTGCCACCAAAGTTGCTTTAACGGTCAATGCTTGGGCTTCCGCGATCCCTGAGCTTCATCCCTATCTTTATGTGGTGAGCAGTCAGCTCATCGCGACAGCGCCTGCTGGAGATATACTCAAGCGTATCGGATGGACTGACGGTGCTTCGATCTGCGATGCGCAGCATCACGTGCTCTATTATCAGCGCACGACGTCGGATCAGGTCGTATTTGGACGGGGAACGGGTGGAATTGCCTATAATGATCGGATTGACGAACGTTTTAATCGCAGCGGCGACGGCGGTGCAGACAATATACGTGAACTGCACCGCGTATATCCTCAGCTAAAGGACGTGCCGATCCTTCATGACTGGAGCGGTCCTATTGACTGTACGGCGCAGCATCTGCCGGTGTTCGATCATTTGAGACACCATTCGAATATTTTCTATGCTCTGGGTTTCAATGGGACCGGCATTGCCCAGACGCCTGTCGCAGGTCGAATCCTTGCAAGCCTGATTCTGGGACGCGTGGATAAATGGAGCAGTTGTGGTTTGGTGGGGATCAAAAACCGCACCAAGCTTCCGCCCGAACCTGTGCGTTATCTGGGTGCGAAAATTGTCCGCGCGGCTATTCGAAGAAAGAACGACATCGAAATCCTCAATCGTGCCCCGGGTCCCATCACAAGGTATCTGGCAAGTCTGGCTCCATGAGCAACGCAATTAACGCGAAATAAGAATACAAGGAATGGGAATGATGGCCGACCTGTCGCTGAAGAATATACGTAAATCCTACTCCAACCTGGAAGTACTCCACGGCATTGACCTTGATATCGCTTCTGGGGAATTCGTTGTTTTCGTCGGGCCGTCCGGTTGTGGAAAGTCAACTCTTTTGCGTTCCATTGCAGGTCTTGAGACGATAACTTCGGGTGACCTCGTCATCGCTGGTGAGCGAATGAACAATGTAGCTCCGTCGAAACGGGGTATTTCCATGGTCTTTCAGTCATACGCGCTTTATCCTCATATGACAGTTTATGAGAATATGGCTTTCGGACTTCGGATCGCCGGCGTGGCAAAGTCAGAAATAGACAAACGGGTGAGGAAAGCCGGCGAAATACTCAAGCTTGATGGTTATCTGCAACGCTTGCCAAAGGCCCTTTCGGGTGGGCAGAGACAACGTGTTGCAATTGGACGTGCTATTGTCAGAAATCCGCGTGTTTTTCTGTTTGACGAGCCTTTGTCCAATCTGGATGCCGCTCTGCGGGTGGCTACACGCATCGAGCTAGCAAAACTCAAGCAAAGCATGCCCGATGTAACGATGATATATGTGACACACGATCAGGTGGAAGCCATGACACTGGCTGATCGGATCGTTGTTTTCAAGGATGGCAATATCGAACAGATTGGGACACCGGTGGAGCTTTACAAAAAGCCAGCCAATCTTTTCGTCGCCCAGTTTATTGGTTCTCCTGCTATGAATATACTCGCGGGTACCATATCGAAAGCCTCGGGGAATAATTATACCTGTCATCTTGACTGTGGGACGAAAATTGCCATTGAAGCCGGTGACGGAGCTTTCGCTCTCAATGATAGAATTAGCGTTGGAATTCGACCCGAGAATACCAGGATCGCCCCAAGGGAAACCGAAGGACCTGTCTTTTCGGGAACCGTGGATCTTGTAGAGCATCTGGGCGAGGCGCAAATCCTTTATATCGATATGGCCGGTTCCGACACCAAATATTTGATCAAGACGCCTGAAGAAGCGGATTTTAGGCTATCAGATACACTATCATTTACAGCCTCGACGAAGGAGATGCATATCTTCTCCGCCAATGGAACAGCGGTTCCGGTTCGAGTAATCTAGAGTTTTGAGTATCAACTTTGGGCGGTGATTTCGGCACAGCGGTACATAGTGCGGTTCTTCAAGGGTAACGCCGTGATCTCCGGTAAACGCAATTGATTGTCGGTCGGTCGGAAAAGATCGTAGACGGCGAGCTCCGCATTATCGAGGCCATTCACCGTATAGCGAGCAGCCATGGCAATGTCGGGAACGGTAGTAGCCCCGGCCCAACTGCAACGAAGATTGAGCCGGGGTGCTGTTAGTAGTCGGTGATCTTTTTCATGTAGCGGCGACCGTCTAGCATGACATGTTCACGTTTCGCCGCCAGTTTATAGGCAAATTTCCAAAGAGCATCGAAGAAAATCAACGGCACGAAATATCCCTTGAAAGTGTCATCTATTCCAGCGAGATCGAGGTTCGCTGCATCCAGCACCAGCATATTGTCGGGCTCGCCGAACCGGTACAGGAAATCGCGGCTCCGCTGAGCCAGCGCTCGCGTTTCATCGAGCCCAATCATGATGACGAAACTGGCATTCTTGTCGACAACTTCGAATGGGCCATGGAAGAATTCATTGGCATGGATAGCTTGCGAATTGATCCACAGCATTTCCATCAACACACAGATGGAGAATGAATAGGCCGCGCCATAAACTGGACCGCTGGCCATAGTATAGATGACTTTCTCGCGTCCATAACGCTCGGCATATCTGGTAAAGGTTTCATCAAAATGCTGCTGCCCGCGTTCGATGGCCGGTTGCAGTGCCGGCAGGCTTTCCAGCAATTTTGGCAGAAGGCTGGTCTTTTCGCACAAATCAACAATGCCTGCCAGCAACATGTAAAGCACGCTGTAATTGCTGTCGGCGCCATCGATCGGAATGCCAGTGGTGTAGGAGGCCTGGTATTGCAGCACGTGGTCGGCGGCGGTAGCGAGCGGAGATTGCGGATCTAGCGTCAGGGAGATCACGTGGGCACCCCGGCGGCTGGCATGTTTTGCTGCACGCACAGTTTCCTTCGTGGTGCCTGTCTGAGAGCAGAGAATGACAACGGCGTCACTGTTGAGGCGACGTGGGTCACGTGTGACGAACTCGTCGCCATTATAGACGTCAGATGTCAGCTGTCCCGAATGGCGGTCCAGAAAATATTTGCCCGGATGCATGATTGACAGCGATCCACCGCATGCAACCAGAAAAACATGTGAAAAATCCCGCTGCGCAAGCGCATTCAAGGTTTCGGCAATATCGGTAGGAAGTTGTTTTGGCATTCTGTTCCTCTTTTCAGCGTCTTGAAGAGCCTGGCTGCGCCGATCGGCAGCCGTTCCGGTCCAGTGCAACATTTCCCGGTACTAACCCCGCGATACGTTGACAGTTCTACTTCAGTGTGCGAACGTTCTCACATCTTGTCAATTGGGAAAATAAGAATGATCAAAATCGCGGCGATGGGCGATAATGTCGTCGATTGTTACATTTCGCGTCGGGAAATGTTTCCGGGCGGTAACTGTGTCAATGTCGCTATTCATATGAACCGTTTTGGGGCCGAGGCGGCCTATATCGGCGTGGTTGCCGCGGATGCGGCCGGGAGGGTCATTCAGGCGGCACTGCGCGACGAGGGCGTCGATACTTCGCATCTGCGCATGGAGGCCACAGGCAAGACGGCCTATTGCATTATTGGTCATCGCGGCAATAATGATCGCTATTTCATCCGCTTTGATCTCGGAGTGTCGATGTTTGAGCCGAGCGCTGCCGATATTCAGTTTGCGCGCCGGTTCGATGCCGTCCATATTGGTCAGTCGAGCGGCCTTGACGGCTGGCTGGATGCCATTGCGCCGCAACGCCTGTCCTATGATTTCTCCACCCGTCGCGACGTGGAACACTATCGACGTATCGGCCCGAAATGCTTTCTGGCCGCTGTTTCGGGCGGTGAGCTTTCGCCGGACGAGGTTACGGCGACCATTGCCTGCCTGCGCGAGAGCGGCGCGGATTGGGTGTTGGTCACCCGCGGCACCAAGGGCGCAGTTCTTGCCGGTGCGCAAGGGGTTTTCCATGCCGAAGCAACGCCGATTGTGGCGGTTGACACGTTAGGCGCTGGTGACAGTTTCATCGCCCGCACCCTTTATGGCCTGGTGAAAGGCGAGGCGCCCGCAACATTGCTACAGGCGGCGTCACGCGTTGCTGCGGCGACATGCGGCCAATATGGCGGTACAGGCCATGCCGCGCCGATTGATCTCGGCGAGCCTATAGCCGAGTTGCAGGATTGAGCCCACCGCACATGTCTTTTTGAGGTTAAGACCGGCCAGATCAACCGCGATGGCGGGCGAGCGAACAGCGGGGCTGCCATTCGGCATGCAGCACAATATCCTGCTGCGCTCGATCGGCGCTATCGAGTCGCTCCAGGACTAGACGCGCCGCGGCTTCGCCAACCTCGAGCAGCGGCTGCCGGATTGCCGTCAGTTTAGGGGTAAAGAACGACATCCAGTCCAGATCGTCGAAGCAGACCACGGACAGTTGCTGCGGAATGGAAATATCGAGTTCGCTGATTGCCAGCATGGCGCCGGCTGACATCAATCCATCGGTGGTAAACAGCGCTGAAGGCGGGGTTTCCCGGGTCAACAACGCGATGGCGTGCTGGCGGGCAATATCGATCGAATAGCTGCCCACCTGGGCAACGAGGCTCGGATCAAAGGCGATCCCGGCTTCCTCATGCGCTTCGATATAGCCGAGCAGACGTTGCCAGCTCGGATAAAGCGATGAAATATCGATTTTCTTGTGCTGGCGGTCGTGAAGAAATGCGTTGAGATTCTTGTAGCGGCCATGCTCGAGTTCCGCCAGTACGCCAATCCGACTATGGCCGTCGAGAATCATTTGGGTCACTGCGGCGTGGGCGGCCTGGCGGCCATTGACGGTCACCGAATCCGCCTTCAATCCCTTCACGCGGCGATCGATCTGAACCACTGGACAGCCGCTGGCAACGACATCGTGCAAGTGCTGCGCCTTGAGAATATCACAGGGCGCAATGATGATGCCGTCGGCCTGCTTTTCGCGCAGAAGATCCACTGCCTCCAGCTCACGATCGATCGATTCATCGCTGTTGGTGACGATCAAGCCAAAGCCGCGCGCACGAACCACATCGGAAATACCGCGCAGAATACTGGCGTAAAACGGGCTTTGCATGTCGCCCGCGACAACGCCTATGGTCTTGCTGCGCCCGGTGATAAGACTGCGTGCCAGCAGATTGGGGCGATAGCCCAGCATATCAGCGGATTTCTTCACCTTGTCGCGGATTTCTTCGCTGGTATAGCCATAGCCGCCCAATACACGTCCGGCGGTCGCGGTGCTGACGCCGGCCAGGCGCGCCACATCGGCAATGGTCGTCTTGTCGGCGCGTCGTTCACTCATGTCTGCGCGTTCCTTCCAAGCAGTTTCACGCTGCTCAATACCTGTACCGTTTCATAGGCGATGATGGGCCTGATCTCAACTTTCAACTTGACGGATGCGATCAATCAATGGCTATATTGTGAGAACGTTCGCATATCATTATCAGCAACGCAAGTAGAAGACGAGCCTCGCACGGGGATAAAGTTCCAATCAAAGGGGAGATAAATGACCAATCGTCGCAAAACCGCATCCCGGCGCATGATGGTAGCGCTGGCCACGGCCGCCAGCATCACCTCGCTGCATGCCGCTCCGATTAAGGCACTACAGGACGCTGTGCCGGAGAATTACAGGAAGGGCGTCAAGATTGCCGCCTTCAATGACTGGCCGCCGGATGAGTTTGTCGAAGACGGCGTCCTGAAAGGCTGGAGCATCGACATGGCCAAAGCCATGTCGGAACGCATTGGCGTGCCATTCGAATTTACCGCAACCAGTTTCGACGCCATCATTCCGGGCCTGGCCAGCAAGCGTTTTGACGCCGGATTTTCTTCCTTCGGTGTGACGCCGGAACGGCTTGATTCGCTTGATTTCATTCCTCAGCGCAAGGAAGGCACCGCCTATGCCTTCTTGAAAGGCAAGGACTTTTCCATCAAGTCGGAAAAAGATCTGTGCGGCCATAGCGTTGCAGTGATGACCGGTGCCTGGGACTACCAATATCTGAAGGAAAAGAGCGCGGAATTGTGCGAATCCGCCGGTGGGAAGCCGATTAACCTGCAGCAATTCACCACCCAGAACGCCGCCGAACTGGCTGTGTCCTCGGGGCGTGTTGAGATGGTGGCGGCCGGATCGGCAAAAATGCACTATATGGCCAAGATTACCGGGCGCTTCAGCGTATCTGAACTGGTCAGCAATCCGGTCTTCAACGGCATTGGCGTACGCAAGGGCGATGCGCTCGGGTCAGTTTTCCGTGATGCCATCCAGTCCATGATCGATGACGGCTCCTACAAGGAAATCATGGCAAAGTGGGGCGTTGATGGCGCCGGCACCCTGGAAAAGGCGGTTCTGGTTACTAAGGACAATCCGGAGCCAAAATAGTCAGGGCCGATTGAAGGAGAACGCCCGTCAGCCGGCGGCGGTGCGAATACAGCCGCGGTCCATTACGCAAGGGCCAGCCCGGATCACGGGCCGGCCGGTTTGGTGAGTTCGAATACGAATTTCGCTAAACACGATACGGTAGTCTGGAGTAAATCATGGCAAGAACAGCAAAGACGGTCGCGCACCGGCCGGATATACATAGTGTCAAACCGATACCCGTGCGCCATCCGTCTCGATGGATCACCGGCGCCGTGCTCATTCTGATCGCATTGAGTTTTGTCAATATGCTGGCGACCAATGAGAACCTGCAATGGAACATTGTTGTGCGCTACATGTTTCATCCCGACATTCTCGCTGGCTTGGCGCGCACGCTGTTCCTGACTTTTGCCGCAATGATCTTCGGTTTTGCAATCGGCATCATACTGGCCGTGATGCGCCTTTCGGCCAATCCGGTGCTGCAATGGGCAAGCTGGCTGTGGATATGGTTCTTTCGCGGCGTTCCGCCTTTGGTCCAGCTGATTTTCTGGTACAATCTGGCGCTTCTGGTTCCCAATCTGACCATTGGCATTCCGTTCGGGCCGACCTTGTGGTCTTGGGACATGAACACGCTGATCACGCCGATGAGTGCAGCACTGCTTGGCCTGTCCTTTACAGAAAGCGCCTATGCCGCCGAAACCATCCGCGCTGGCATCCAGGCGATCAATCCGGGCCAGACCGAGGCCGCCGCGACACTTGGCATGACGCGGTTTCAGATCATGAAGCGCATCGTGCTGCCGCAGGCAATCCGCATTATCATTCCGCCGATCGGCAATGACACCATTTCAATGCTGAAATTCACGTCGCTGGTCAGCGTGCTTGCCTTGCCCGATTTGCTCTATTCGGCGCAAATGATTTATTCGCGCACATATCAGACCATTCCGCTGCTGATCGTGGCTACGATCTGGTACCTCATCCTGTCAACCGCCCTGACTATCATCGAACACCATATCGAGAACCGTCTGAAATCCCGGCAGATCACCCGTTCCGCGTCATTCCTGTCCAGACTGCTGCCCTTCAAATTTGCGCTTGGATATCAAAAATGAATGAAACGTCCGCGAGCTTGCCACTGCTGCAGGTGGAAAGACTGACCAAATCTTTTGGCAATCACCGGGTGCTCGACGGCATCGACATGACGGTGGAAAAGGGGGACGTGACCTGCATTGTCGGCCCATCCGGTTCCGGCAAAAGCACATTGCTGCGCTGCCTGAACTATCTCGAAGTGCCGGATTCCGGAGCCGTGTTGCTGGAAGGCGAGCCGATCGGCATGCGTTGGCAGGGTGAGCGGCTTTATACGATGTCCTTCAACGAACTGGCGCGCCAGCGCCAGAAAATGGGCATGGTGTTCCAGGGCTTCCATCTCTTCCCCCATAAGACCGTGGTGGAAAACATCATCGAGGCGCCTATGATCGTACGCAAGATAGGCCGCCAGTCGGCCACCGCTGCGGCGATGAAGCTGCTGGAAAAAGTCGGCCTTACCGAGCGCGCCAATTATTATCCCGACCAGCTCTCCGGTGGGCAGCAGCAACGCGTGGCGATTGCCCGTTCATTGGCGATGCAGCCTCGGCTGATGCTTTTTGATGAACCCACATCAGCTCTTGATCCGGAACTGGTCGGTGAGGTTCTGGCGGTGATGCGCCAGTTGGCCGAAGATGGCGTGACCATGATTGTCGTCACGCATGAAATGAACTTCGCTCGCGAAGTCGCCGACCATCTGATTTTCATGGATGGTGGCGTGATTGTTGAATCCGGCCCGCCTAAAAAGGTGATGGGCAATCCACAACATCCGCGTACCAAAAGTTTTCTGACGCGCGTGGCCTGACAGGAACGAATGATGATAACTCTCAATGCACATCAAACCGATGCCGCGCTCGATTATCCGGGATTGATCGAAGCCTTGCGTCAAGCGCACGCGAGCGGCAAACGACCGCAATGCGACACTACCGTACTGCGGGACCGGCAAAGTGCTGACAACCAGTTCGTATCCCTGGTAGCGTGGCTCGAAGGCGAGGCCGTTGCCGTCAAGCTGGTCGGGGTTTTCCCTGCGAATGTCAAACTTCCTGTGGCCCAACCTTCGATCCAGGGCACGGTAACACTATTCAGCGGTCAGACCGGCGAAGCACTGATGGTCTGCGACGGCGCCATTGAAACCTTCAAGAAGACGGCGGCAGATTCGGCACTTGGCGCCAGCCTGCTGGCGCGCAAGGACGCCCGTACCTTGCTGGTGGTTGGTGCCGGGGGGCTAGCGCCCCATGTGGTGCAGGCTCATTGCGCCAGCCGACCGTCGATCGGTCAAGTCTTTGTCTGGAACCGCAACTTCGACAGAGCGGAAAAACTTGCCAGCCGAATTGACATTGCTGGCGTCAACATCGTTGCCGTGGAGGATCTCGATAACACAGTCTCGAAGGCGGACGTGATATCGTGTGTCACCATGTCGACCAGTCCGCTGGTGAAGGGAAAACTCCTGAAAGAGGGCGCTCATGTTGATCTGATCGGCGCCTATATGCCAGACATGCGAGAAGCCGACGATGACGTGTTCCGCCGCGCCGAACGGGTATTTGTCGATACGCGCCATTGCTGTGATGGTTCGGGTGAACTCGGAATTCCGCTCGCCACCGGTCTGATCAACCGTGAGCAGATCGAAGCTGATCTGATTGAGCTATGTCAGGCAAAACATCCAGGCCGCAGCGACGACCGCCAGATCACCGTCTACAAAAATGTTGGCGGCGGGCATCTCGATCTGTTTACCGCGCAGTATCTGTACAGCACTCTTTAAGAGGCGGTGCCACGTTAACATCATGGGATTGCGCACTGGATGGCTACGAAGACACGTTATTGACTGGCAATCAGTTCACCACCCCCGAGATTTGTATGAAATGATACCGTGTGAATCAAATCAATACCGATATATCGCTAACGCCCATGCCCTCGCGGATGTGTCGAGAGAGCTCTTCAACAAATTTGTCCGGGTTTGTGGCAAGTGCAACTAACCGTGCGTGCCGGTCTGCTATTCCCGCAATATTCAGTTCATGTTTCTGGACATTCAGCATGGCCAGTTCAATCTGATCCTGTAATGCATGATACGATTCCAGAAGACGCCTGTGATCAGCGCATTCGATCAATATCTCATGAAAGCGACGGTCCGCCGCCGCCAGCGCCTTGAGATCGCGGTTCTCTGCAGCCAATGCGATAGCAGGTATGGTCGCCGCTAAAGCGGAAGATGTATAACTTCTTTGAAGCGCTAAACGGGCTCCCATGACCTCAAGAGCCGTACGCAAGGTGGCCAGTTCAAAAATATCTCGTTCATTGAAGCTCACAACGATATAGGAACGGTTGGGTGATTTCTCGATCAATCCACCCCTCTCGATTAGCCTGAGGGCCTCACGTAGCGTTGCACGACTGACGCTGAGCTCTGATGCTATGCTCGATTCGCGTATCCTCTGCCCGGCTGGCAGTTCCCCGCTTAGAATTTTTCCTCGCAAACTGGCGACCAAGATCTGCACCATGTCACCAGTACGTCCTTGCTGATCGTTGTGCTCGTCTGAGGGCGTAAATTTATTAGACATGGCTCCATCTTTTCTATATGTGTCGACAAAAAAACAAAAAGTGCCGACACTTTAATATCGGGAACTTAGGGGAAAATTGATTCCCATGGAGGAGAAATTATGGATGAACATATCGCTCGACAAGTGACACGCAACATAATGCCGCTGCTCGGGATTAGCTTTTTCGTGTCAATTTTGGACCGCGTTAACGTCGGGTTCGCGTCGCTGACAATGAATGCGGAAATAGGTCTTTCCGCGGCCGCTTACGGTTTTGGCGCAGGTATTTTCTTTCTCGGCTACTTCGTATTCGAGATTCCGAGCAATCTGATTTTGCAGAAGGTCGGCGCGCGCCGATGGATAGCGCGTATCATGGTCACGTGGGGCATTCTGTCCATGTGCATGGCTTTGGTGCAAGGCCCCTATTCCTTCTATGCGATCCGTTTCCTACTGGGGCTTGCAGAGGCCGGTTTTGTTCCCGGTGTCGTCTATTATATGAACCAGTGGTACACGAAACGCGAAATTGGCAGGGCAACAGCAATCTTTTTCGCCTTCGGCCCTGTTGCAAATGCGGTCGGTGCACCGCTTTCCACAGCGTTGATCGAAGCCTTTGACTGGCGCTTGATGTTTGTAATCGAGGGTATACCTGCCATCATCCTCGGCGTTATCGTCTTTCTCAAACTGCCTGATCGCATCGAAGACGCGAAATTTCTCAACAATGACCAGAAAAGCGTATTGCGCGCGCAGTTGCAGGCGGAAGGCAATTCTGCCGCAAAGCATGCCTCGCCACTGTCTGCGTTGATGGATTTGCCTACACTTGCGCTCGCGTTCCAGTATTTTCTTATCCTGACAACTGGCTATGCACTTAACATGTGGCTTCCACAAATCGTTCGTGAACTGGGTGTTCAGACTTCGATGGTGGGCTGGGTGGTGGCTGTCCCCTATATAGCAGCCGCGCTCGCGATCTATTTCTGGAGCCGTTACACGAAATATACGGATGATCGCCTGTTTTACGTGCTCATCCCCTGTGCTCTTGGGGCGCTGGGATTTGTGATCGGCGCTCTGACGACAAATCCGCTGATTTCGATGTTCGCGTTCTGTTGTGTTGCGGCGGGCATTTATGCTGGCGGGAGCGCCTATTGGGCGCTGCCGCGGCCTGCTGTATCAGGCGCTGCCGCGGCGGCCGCGATGGCACTGGCGAACTCACTTGGAAATCTCGGTGGATTCACCGGTCCCTACCTGTTCGGGATCATTCGCGATACGACCGGTAATTATGAATATGCGCTTTTCGTCGCGGCTGCTTTTCTTCTGTCGGGAGGGCTCATGAGTTTCGTGAACATCCGTCTTGCACGGCGGCGTGAGGCGCTACTTGTTGCTGCCCGCTAAAACTGCGTGGAAGGAAAGAAATTTCAGTCTTCTAACGCATTTAAAAGGAATGGATTCATGGAAAGTTTTCGTGCTCGCTGCAAGGCACGCTCACCGCTGATGGGAACGTTTTCCGCTATCCCCCATCCTGTCGCGGTCGAAGTGACGGCTGCCACCGGGCTTGATTTCGTCTGCATAGACTGGGAACATTCGCAGATCAGTCGCGAGCGTATTGAGGATCTGATCCGGGCTTGCGATGTTCACGCTGTGCCGGCTATGGTCCGGGTACCGGGCCATGCACCGGAAGCGATTGCGGCTGTGCTTGATGCCGGTGCGCAAGGTGTTCTTGTGCCGCGCGTATCAACGGCTCACCAGGCACGGGCCGCAGTTCAGGCAACGCGCTATCCGCCGATCGGCGCTCGAGGGGTTGGACCTGGTCGCGCCGCGGCTTATGGCTATCGTATTCCAGACTATCTAACCGCAGCAAACGATGGCATCGCTTTGGCGATCCAGGTCGAAACGGCTGAAGGTCTGGCCAATATCGAAGAGATCTCAGAAGTTGATGGCGTCGATGTGATTTTCATTGGCCCCGGAGACCTGTCCGTTTCCATCGATGCGATGGGACCAAATGGTCGCGAAAAGCTTGTTGCTGCGATTGAAAAGATCACAAGAACAGCAATTTCTGCGAACAAAGCCGTAGGCATTTTCCGCCCGGATACAAGCGACATAGCCGCTTGGTACGGGAAAGGAATCTCGTTCTACCTGCTCGCAAGCGATACGATGTTTCTCGGCGCTGCAATGGCTGGAGGCATATCGCAAGCGCGAGCCGCGCTCACTGAAACGGAAAGGAAATCTGCATGAAGATCGTCAAGTGTGATGGCGTTCTCGCCGTTGAGCCGGAACAACATGCCTATCTTGCAGAGCTCGATGCGGCCTTCATAGAAAAAACACTTCTCAATGAAGACGAGCTGATTGAGGAATGCCACGACGCAGATGCGTTGATGATCTTGCGGGAACCGGTGACTGAGCGTGTTTTGAAGGCGCTACCAAAACTCAAAGTTATCGGTCGTTTTGGTGTAGGACTCGATTCCATTGATGTCGAGGCCTGTACACGGGCAGGAGTGCAGGTCACTTATGTGCCAGACTCCAATCTGGACGAGGTCAGCACTCACGCCGTGGCAATGATGTTGGCTCTCGCTCGTCGGCTGAAGCGCTACGACACCGCAGTGCGTGAAGGGCGATGGCAGGCTATGGTTGACGGCGAGGGGATTGTTCGGCCATCGCATCAAACGCTCGGTTTGATCGGTTTTGGTCAAATCGGTCGTATGACGGCACGCAAGGCCTCAGCATTCGGGTATAGGATCATCGCTTACGATCCCTATATGGCTGCGGAGCGCATTGCTGCGACCGGTGTGGACGCAGCCACGTTCGAGGAAGTGATAACTCAATCCGATATTGTTTCGCTTCATGTTCCCGCCACGCCTGAAACACAGAATATCATCTCACGAGACGTGCTTGCACGAATGAAGAAGGGTGCGATCCTAGTCAACGTTTCCCGCGGCGGCCTTGTGGATGAAGTAGCGTTGGCTGAAGCACTCCAATCGGCACATCTGTCTGGCGCCGGCATTGATACGCTGGTTCAGGAACCGGTAGGGATGGACAACCCGCTTCTGAGCGTGGAAAACCTCCTTCTTTCTCCACATGCTGCACATTATTCCAAGCAGTCTTATTCAGAGGTGAGAAACAAGGTATTCGCAGACGTAGTAGCCGTGTTGCGCAATCGGGCACCAAGGTACGGATTTAATTCAGTCCTTAAGAGGGATTGATCTCCTGGTCATGCTACTTTCAGTAATGACGAGAACAATGGCCTTGGCGCCAACTATATCAGGTGGCAAGACATAGAGCCTCTTCCGCCTTGTGTGCGGAAGAGCATCTTGTTCTTATTTAACTATCAGCGGATCGCCCATTGCGGGGGCAGCGGTTCATACCTTTTCAAAGCGTAGCGAATGCTTTAACGACAGTTGGTTTCTTGGCTGGATATCAGGTGACTGTCCGCTTGTCGCCTTATGCGGTCAAGCTGAGTCAGGCGCTCCGGTGCTGTGGGACAGCAAAATAATACCAATTAACCTTAAGTTTGCGCCGAAGGGCGGCGGGTATTGAGCCTGTTTGTGCACCGGGCTGCGTGCCCAGTGCGTATCAATCTGTGTTGTGAAATCTGCCACACAACGAATCAAAAAACGCGGCAATCCCACAAGCCGTTATCGTCGCAATCGGCAGAAGGCTCGTAATCACCGCCTCCTCCGTGGCTTATGGAGGCATCAAAAAAGGGGTCAGTTCCGGCTGAGGGCGGAATGACACCCTAAGCTTTTTCACCAATGGGCCAAAGATATTCTCCGGTCAGAAGGATATGCGCCCACCCGAGCGGGGAGGTATGCGCCAGCAGCTCCGGTGGAACGTCGAGCCCTTCATTCCGTCGATTTTCGATGGCACGCTCGAGATGTGCGGTATTCCAGTAGATGATGATTGCCGTAAGCAAATTCAGCCCGGCGATCCGGTAATGCTGACCTTCCGTGGTTCGATCGCGGATTTCCCCTTGGCGTCCAATGCGCAGGGCGTTTTCAGGGCGTGATGAGCCTCACCTTTGTTGAGGCCGATCTGCGCACGGCGTTGCATATCGGTATCGAGAATCCATTCTGTTATAAAGAGAGTGCGCTCAACACGACCAACCTCCCGCAACGCGACCGCTGTCTGGTTGTGAGACCTCATTGGCATAATAAAGCACATCATCTACTTTGGCCATGAGTTCGTCGTCAATTGCGGGTTTGTAAACAGGGTTGGCGAGGCGAGCGTTCTTCTCAATATGTTGCTTTACTTTGTCGACGGGCGACACTCCCGAAAGAACCCGCTGTCTTCGTCGATTATAGGCATGGTTGAAGCCGACGAGCAGGGTCTCAAGATCAAGATGATCGGCAACATTAATCCCGAGAACCTCGCTCGCGACACGACCGTTAAAGCGTTCCACCATGCCGTTAGTCTGGGGCGTATATGGCTTTGTCGTACGGCGGATGACTTTGAGTTTTGCGCAGGCTTCTTCGAAGGCATCGGCGGTGAAGCATGATCCGCGATCGGTGAGCACATGCGTGATGCGGAAGGGAAACGCCTTTCGTGTCTGGCTCAGGAAGGCAACCGCATTGGCTGCATTTTCAGCATTGTAAACGGCCAGATGTACGAAGCGCGAACAGCGATCGATTGCAACATAAAGATAGCGCTTGCGTATCTCTCCATCTGCGGTCCGCAGCTTCGGTAAATGTTTGACGTCGATATGGACGTAGCCCAGATCATATTCGCGAAAGCGGCCCTGTCCTTTGGTCGGAAGGGTTGATGGTTTTGCTGGACGCCTGTTCAGACCTTCAGCCTTCAGGACACGATAGATGTTGTCGCGGTTGAGATGCGGCAGAAAGTGGCGAAGGACGAAAGTCAGGTCATCCAGTGGAAAGCCGGTCGCGCGTCGCACCGCGCAGATGATGGCGCGCTCTTCCTCCGTTACGCGCCATGGCAAACGCTTTGGACGGCTCGAGCGATCCTCGACAGCATGCTCTCCCCGTTTGCGCCATTTGCGCACTGTTTCATCGCTGATGCCATAGCGCCTGGCGATGACACTTGTCGGCTCCGTTGATCGGGCAATTTCTGCCCGCACCGCAGGGGTCGTTCGCGCTTGAGGATGGATTTGCATCATCACAGGGCCTCATTAATCATGGTTTTGAAACGCCAGGCATTTTCAGCAATAGCCCATCCTACCTCATCCCAATGATGTTCCGCAACCAAACACATAAGCCTCTTTAAAGTTCGCTCACTGATGGCGACATGCTCAGCCCATTGGTCGAGGGTTCGGCGGTCGCCAGGGGCCGCCAAAAGGGCTGCAGTGATCGAGGCAATCTTTGGATGGTTGGATACAGGTAGCTCCAGCCTCTCCCGCGGCATAAGCGCGAGTTCATCCAGCATGACCCGCATGAGGCGACCAACATGAGCGTCGTCCCTGTCATCCTGTGATATTTCCGCTAGCTGGAGGATCATTTCCCGAAGCATCGGCGATACCGAAAGAGTGCAGCATTCAGCCGGAAGCATGGCCGCGTGTGGTTCTACAAACAGGTATGTTATACGAGCGTTGGACGTGACCTGGTTGCTGTGAGGAACGCCGCCTGGGATCCAGACTCCACAGTTTGGCGGAACGATCCAGACTTCCTTTTCCGCTCTGCAGGTAACTGCACCGTGCAGCGCCAGGACCAGTTGACCCTGTCGGTGCTGATGCTCGTGTCCCTCGGCTTCATGTTCGGCGAAGTCCACACTGATCGCCATCGCTGGCCCATGCGGGAGGCTTAGATCGATAGCAGTACTGCAGGGAGGTCGCTCATTCGAAAATTGACCCAATTTAGAGATCATATGGCATTATCTCCAATTTTGTTCGCAACGCAATCCTCTAGGATCCTGGCCTAACAACTCCAGGAGATAAACCATCCGTATTGCCGTGGTTGGTGCGACCGGCAGGATCGGCGCCAGACTTACCGAAAACGTTTTGGCCAAAGGCCATTCCGTCAAAGCTCTTTCGAGAGGAGGGCCCGCCCTCGATGCACTTGTCGCGAAAGGAGCAGAACCATTCATTGGCAGCTTCGACACCGGTACCGGTGATCTTAACACGTTCTTCGAAGACGCCGACGCTGCGTTCCTGATGGTCAAAACCCTTTGGGGATCGGAGGACTTCCATGGGCACTATCCTACGGTAGCGCTTCGGTTTTTCGATGCACTTCGGGATTCCTCTGTGAAACTGGCCGTGAACCTGACCGGAATGGGATCCGAGGTCAGTGGAAATACCTGCCATTTCCAGGGCTTCCATATCCTTGACCAGGTCCTCAACCGGCTGCGCAACATCAAACTGGTGCACCTGCAAGCTGGGTGGTTCATGCAGGACCTGTCGAGGTGGGTCGACGCGATAGGGCACTACCACTCGATCGGCTGGACGCTTAAGCCCAACGTCAAAACTCCCTGGGTTGCCATTGAGGACATCGCGAATTTTGCGGCGAAGGAGTTCGACACGCCGACCGACCAGCACCGATCCGTGAAGCAACTCGGCGTCGATTACACGATGTCGGAGATCGCCACGATGGTCGGTCGAGCTCTCAGCAGGGAAGTGAACTATCGCTTCGTCGATCCAGACGACAGGAAGATCGAAACGGAATTCCGGGAGAGGACCGGAACGCTTGATCGGTGGGTCTATGACAGAAACACCGCGGCCGCTCTCAACGACGGGCGTGTAAAGCTCATGGCTGATCGTCCGGCGCTTCGCACCACAATGGAAGAATTCGTCAAAAGCACCCTCAGGCCGTTGATCGAAAAGGCGCGGACGGATAGCGGGAAACCCGAGTCCTTCCTGACGTGGATTTCACGAAGATAGAGTGGATTTCGATCATTCCAGGTCATACCCGCATGAACTGAAGTCGTTTGCGTAGTCTTGGGGTGGAAGATGTCGGTAAGGCTGCCGATGAGATCCCAGAGAGGCGCTGATGGTTCGCTTGCGATTTTCCAGGGTATGGCCCTGGGGCGGAGGAAACGCGACGTCCCACCTGCGGCCTCGATCCTGCGCCAAACGGAGGCCGCTTGTGGCCTGAGGATGCCCATGGTGAATGGTGTCCCCGGTGTGAAGCCAGCAGGATCCTCGTCGCCTGCTTGCTTCAGTCCACGCCTGGGTGATCCGGGAGCTGCCAGCCCAATTGCCGTCAGATCATGGCAGCTGGCGGCTGTGATCGTTCGTCCCGCATCGCCAAAGCATCCTTTTTTGGGCGAACGTTCGAACCTGCGCGCATATTCGCGATTGAACTGCGAGACACCGTCGTAGCCATGGCTATGAGGCCGACCCGCATATGCCTGGTGATGAAGCGGCCCGGCGGTCTGACATTCTGGCAGATCTTGCCACGCTCCAGGTTCATCGCTCGTGCGCGGTCCGTCTTTGTACTCCGGTCGTAGTCAGTATTTCCGAATTCAGACCTGCATCACCGAATAGTCCATGTTTTTGAGGTCAGTGAGCAAGCTGGGACCAGTCGGCTGCCAACCCAGCTTCTGCCGCGTCAGCGTGCTCGAAGCCGTCATGTCGGTCGTGGCGAACATGGCGAACCAACCGAAATGGGCTTGCGCTTCTTCTTTCGAGAGGGAGGCGGCGGGAAGCCCAAGTCCGCTGGCGACAACCTCGGCGATCTCGCGCGCGACAACGCCTTCTTCGGCAACAGCATGGTAGCGCGCGCCAGGTTCGGCGCGCGCGAGCGCCAGCACGTAAAGCCTTGCCACATCGTTCACATGACCTGCGGCCCAGCGATTGGCGCCCTCACCAACATAGGCGACAACACCTTTTTCGCGCGCCATTGCGATATATGGCGAAATGAGCCCCTGTTTGAGGGTGTCATGTACTTGCGGAAGTCGTACGACACCAAGATTGACACCCGCCGCGAGTTGTTCCTGCCCGGCCAGTTCCGAGGCTATGCGCGGGTTGAAATGACCGGCGTCGAACACATCCTCTCGAGCCGGTTCGCCATTGCCCGGATCACCGATGCCGACGCCTGATGTGATAAGCAGCGGCCGGTCGGATCCCTTCAGAACAGACCCGAGCGCGCCGATAACGCGGTGATCCTTCTCGCAATTTGCCGCGAAATTCGAGAAGTCATGGTCAAACGCCGTGTGGACGACGGCGTCGGCATTCTCGGCTCCTTTAGCCAGGCCTGCGGAATCCTCAAGAGTCCCGAAATGAGCGGATGCACCGGCGCTTGCCAGTGCTTTCGCTCCGGCATCGGAACGGGTGAGGCCGATCACCTCATGGCCTGCGACCAGCAAATCGCGGAGGACCCTGGACCCGATGAACCCGGTGGCACCTGTCAGAAAAACACGCATATGAAATCTCCATGTATTGACGTGCCGGATAATCTCATGGAAAATTGTCCTGTTAAAGTAGTGACTTTATCCTAGTATAATTGCCAACAGGATCGCATGAGCGACAGCGTCACCGAAAATGCTCTCGGCACATTCCTGCGTGATCGCCGCATGCGCCTTGAACCGGCGTCATTCGGGTTTCAGCCGGGGCGCCGCCGAACGCCGGGCTTGCGGCGCGAGGAGGTCGCGCTGCTCGCCAATATAAGCCCTACCTGGTACACGTGGCTGGAGCAGGGGCGGGGTGGGTCGCCTTCCGGCCACGTGCTCGATCGCATCGCAAAGGGGCTGATGCTGACCGAGCCCGAGCGTGATCATCTCCATATTCTCGCTTTCGGACATCCTCCCGAGCCGCGTTACCGCCAGCACGATGGCATCACGCCCCGGCTGCAGCACGTACTGGACGCCATGCCCTTCAGCCCTGCCATCATCAGGACGGCAACATGGGACGTGGTGGCGTGGAACAAGGCAGCTGCCGTGATACTGACGGACTATGCCAAACTGCCAAAAGAGAAGCGCAACGTTCTTCGCATGATGTTCTCCGATGAGCGCATGCGCGCCGCGCAAGACGACTGGCGCACCGTCGCGCGTTATGTCGTCGGCGCGTTCCGGGCCGACGCCGCACGCGCCGGGGCGGGCGTGGAAATTCGGCAACTGGTCGAAGAACTTTCGGCCAGCAGCCCCGAATTCAAGGCGATGTGGGATGACAATGAAATCACGACCACGCGCGAAGGCGTAAAGAGTCTTTACCACCCGATCCTCGGACGGATCGATCTGGAATTCTCGACCTTCGCGGTCGAAGGCCGCTCCGATCTCAACATGATGGTCTACAGTCCAGCAAATACCGATGTGGCGGAACAGTTTCGCTCATTGATTGCCCGAGCTGTGTCAGCGTTGCAGGTCCAATCCGGTTCGGATGTTCACAACGCAAAGGATTAGAACGTGGCTCACAGAACCCCTGTGCCCGCCTCTTGATAGAATGCGGAAACGGCCATATCGGCTTTGCCAAACTCTTCCTTCCGGTGCTTTTGGCTTCAGCCGTAGCACGCCCGGACAAATTGAACTGGATTGTCGCCTATGTGGTTCTAACCCTCTGTGTCGCCGGGCTTGGTATGTTCATGAAAACGGTCGGCGAAGACACCCTCTCGAACAACTGATATCCGGAGTGCAACATTCGCCTGCAAAGCGATCGAAGAACGTCGAGCTCCATCGAGGCTCAGGAGTGTTGGCTGCATTTTTTCAAGACGAAATTTTGCGACGTAACCTCTGCTGGAGACGATCGGCGTACTTGAGTCCACACGCCTTTTATGCCAGCTTCTAGGCAGAGGAGGAAGCTCATGGTGTCGACACTGTCGCACATCAGGGAGATTGAACGCGTCGCCATGGGCGGGACGACAGGTCGTGATCTGCCTGTGATTCAATCCTGGTTGCGGTGCCTCAATGATTATCGGCTTAATCCTGCTCAGACGCAGGAAGCCTATATCGTGCCTGACACATTGCTGCGGGAGCATCGCGAGCAGTCGGAAGAACTCATTCGCATCGGGCGCACCGGTCTCGAAGCGCTGTTCAGACAAGTCGCCGATCAAAGCTATGTCCTGCTGTTGTCGGATGCGCGTGGCGTCACGGTGGAATTCATGGGCGACCCCACATTCGACAATCAGCTGCGCAAGGCTGGCCTCTATCTCGGATCGGAATGGTCGGAAGATCGTGCGGGAACATGCGCCGTCGGGGCCTGCATGGTTTCGAGCCAACCTGTCATCATCCATCAGGATGACCATTTCGACGCCTGCCATATCGGTTTGACCTGCACGGCAGCGCCCATTTTTGATACGTTTGGCGATCTGTCGGCGGTGCTCGATATTTCGCAACTGCGCTCACCGACTTCGAAAGCAAGCCAGCAGCTGGCACTTCATCTGGTCGCTTCAACAGCGCGGCGGATCGAGCTTGCCAATCTGATGACCAGGGCCCGCGAGGACTGGGTTTTGCGTCTGGCACGGTTGCCGGATTTTCTCGATGTCGATCCCGATGCAGCGATTACGATTGACGGCAGCGGCACGATCACTGGCATGACGCATGGCGGTTTTGGTGCTGTCGCCCGCGGCATGAACCTGAGCACGATCTCCACCAGGGACTTCATCGGGAAACCGATCTCCAGCGTCTTCGATATTGATATTGATCAGCTTCCGGCGCTAATGCGCGGACGGCCCAATGGCGAGCGCCTGCTCCGGGCGCGCAATGGTCTGGCACTGTTCGCAAGCGCCATTGCGCCCGTCAGCAGTTTCCGCGCACCTGCGACCAGCATATCCGTGCGGTTGCCGGCTGCCTTGCGTCAGTTGAGTTTCGGTGACCCCGCCATGGAGGCGCTTCAGGCCCGTGCGGCCAAACTGGCGGACCGGCATATCCCCATTCTCATCAAAGGCGAAACCGGCAGCGGCAAGGAATATCTGGCGCGCGCCATTCACGACAGCAACGCCAAACCCGGCCCCTTCATCGCCGTCAATTGCGCGGCAATACCGGAACAACTGATCGAATCCGAATTGTTCGGCTATGTTCCCGGCGCTTTCACCGGCGCGATGCAGAAGGGAAAGACCGGACTTATCGAGGCGGCCAATGGCGGTACGTTGTTTCTGGACGAGATCGGCGACATGCCGCTAGCGCTGCAAAGCCGCTTGCTGCGGGTTCTTTCGGAAAGCGAAATCCAGCCTGTCGGTGCTTTGAAGCCGAAACCGGTCAGATTCCGGCTTCTGTCGGCATCGCATCGCGATCTGGCCGCGCTGGCAGCCGAAGGGCGTTTTCGCGAAGATCTGCTCTATCGGCTCAATGCCGCAACACTGACCCTGCCGTCGTTGCGACAGAGACAGGATTTCGACAATCTGGTCGATCATCTTTTGCGCCGCATCGGAGAAGAAGAAGGCGAGACCATCACACTTGATCGTGCCGCGAGAAAAGCGCTGTTGCCCTACGGCTGGCCGGGAAATTTGCGCGAACTCAACAATACGTTGCGCGTTGCAGCCGCAATTGCAACAGATGCAACAATCACCACCGACTGTCTGCCCGAACATTTTCAGGCTGAAACTGCGGCGGGAAATGGCCGTACTGACCAGCAAGCCTTGCGCCGTGAGCTTGATGCGTGTGGCAACAATATTTCCGCGCTGGCGCGAAAACTTGGCGTCAATCGGTCGACAATCCATCGTCGTTTGAAGCAGATACGCTGACGGCGCAACTGTTGCAACAGCTGTTGCATAAATCCTGTTGCATTGGTTCAGGATAAATTCTTGCCCCAAATATAATGAAGACCAAACAAAGGCTTAGAACATAAGCCGCAACTGGCATGCGGCTTGCTTTTCCTCCAGTGAGGCAAATGGAGGAGAAATATATGCGTGCGTTGCGCTTTTATGCTGCCAGGGATCTGCGCGTTGAAGACGTGCCGGCACCAGTCGATCCTGGCGCAGATCAGGTTCTGATTGAAAACCGCTTTTGCGGCATCTGCGGTACCGATCTGCACGAATATGCCTATGGTCCGATTTTCATTCCGGCTGAACCGCATCCCTTCACCAAGGCAAGTGGTCCTCAGATTTTGGGCCATGAATTTGGCGGCGTGGTCAAAGCCGTAGGGGCTGATGTTCGCCGCGTGAAAGTCGGCGACCGCGTGTCGGTCCAACCGCTCATCATGCCAAGGGCAGGCGACTATTTTGCCGATCGCGGGCTTTATCACTTAAGCACCAGTCTGGCTTTGGCGGGGCTGTCCTGGCATTCGGGTGGCATGGCCGAACAGGCTTTGCTCAACAGCTATAATGTCCAGCCCATCCCCGACGATCTCAGCGATGAAGAGGCGGCGCTGATCGAACCGACAGCAGTTGCGGTTTACGCCTGCGACCGTGGCGACGTGACGGCTGGCAACAGCGTGCTTGTCACGGGCGCCGGTCCCATCGGCATTCTGGTGGCGATGGCTGCGCGGGCTGCGGGCGCGTCGCAGATATTCCTTTCTGATCTCAACGAGACACGCTTGCAGCTTGCGCGCGAAAAGCTGGTTGATATTCGCACCATCAACCCGAAGTCTGAAAATGTTGGCGATGTAGTCCGTGCCGAGACGGAAGGCAATGTCGGCTGTGATGTGGCCATCGAATGCGTTGGCAATGAACATGCGTTGAAGAACTGTACCGATGCCGTCCGCAAACAGGGCGTTGTGGTACAGACCGGCCTTCACCCACATGAAAACCCGCTCAACTGGTTCGATGTCACGTTCAAGGATATCGATATTCGCGGCTCGTGGGCCTATCCCACCCATTACTGGCCGCGCGTCGCAAGGCTGATTGCGAGCGGCCAGATTCCGGCAAAAAAGATCGTTACCAGGACAATCGCGTTGGAGAACGCTGTTGCCGAAGGTTTCGACCGTTTGCTCGACCCGGCGGGTACGCAGCTCAAAATTCTGATCGATCTCAAAAGGTAACGCATTTCACTGCCGGGCTTGGGAGAGCACGGCGTCAACATCTATGGGAGGAAATTGCAATGCTAGAGAAAACACCAAATGTCCGCGTGCAGGCCTTTCTCGACAAGTTTGGCGCAGCACTTGAAGCGGGCCGGATCGATGAAGCGGTTTCGATGTTTGCCGATGATTGCTACTGGCGCGATCTGGTCGCGTTCACTTGGAACATCAAGACTGTGGAGGGTCATGATCAGGTGCGCGACATGCTGCAGTCGCAATTACAGCTTGTGAAGCCGACAAAATGGCTAGTTGCAGCCGGGGAGACAGCGACGGAAGCCGATGGCCTCACCGAAAGCTGGATCTCTTTTGAGACCGAAGTCGCGCGTGGTTACGGTCTCATTCGCCTGAAGGGTGGCAAGATATGGACCCTTCTCACCGTCATGTCGGAGCTGAAGGGTCACGAGGAAAAGTCCGGCTTTACCCGCCCGCTAGGTGCGAAGCACGGTCAGGATATTGGCGCCAAGACATGGAAGGAAGAGCGCGAGGAGGAAGCCCGCACGCTTGGCTATGACAAGCAGCCCTATGTGCTGGTGATTGGCGGCGGGCAGGGCGGTATTGCGCTTGGCGCACGCCTGCGCCAGCTTGACGTGCCGACGATCATCGTCGAGCGCAATGAGCGCCCGGGCGATTCATGGCGCAAGCGCTACAAGTCGCTCTGCCTGCATGATCCGGTCTGGTACGATCATCTGCCCTATATCGACTTCCCGAAGAACTGGCCGGTTTTTGCGCCAAAGGACAAGATTGGCGATTGGCTGGAATTTTATACGAAAGTAATGGAGTTGAATTACTGGACACGTTCCACGGTCAAGTCTGCACAATGGAACGAACAAAAGAAGGAATGGTCTGTCGTCGTTGACCGGGATGGAGATGAGGTAATCCTTCGTCCAAAGCAGTTAGTCTTTGCAACCGGAATGTCGGGTAAGCCGAATATCCCGAACGTCAAAGGACAGGATTGCTTCAAGGGCGAACAGCAGCATTCATCCCGCCATCCCGGACCCGATGGCTACAAGGGCAAGAAGGTCGTTGTTATCGGGTCGAACAATTCGGCGCATGATATTTGCGCTGCGCTTTGCGAAGCAGGCGTGGATGTGACCATGGTACAGCGATCATCGACACATATTGTACGCTCGGAGCCGCTGATGAAACACGGCCTCGGCGCGCTTTACTCGGAAGAGGCAGTGCAGAATGGCGTCACCACCGCCAAGGCCGATCTGATCTTCGCCTCGCTGCCCTATCGCATCATGCATGAGTTTCAGAAGCCCATCTATGACAAGATCCGCGAGATCGATGCTGATTTCTATGCCGCGCTTGAAAAGGCCGGTTTCCAGCTGGATTTCGGCTCGGACGGTTCGGGGCTGTTCCTCAAATATCTGCGGCGCGGTTCCGGCTATTACATCGATATCGGCGCTTCGCAGCTCATCATCGACGGCAAGATCAAGCTTGCTTCAGGTCAGATCGACGAGATTACCGACAATTCGGTCCGGCTTGCCAACGGGACAGAGCTGCCCGCCAATCTGATTGTCTATGCGACGGGCTACGGCTCGATGAATGGCTGGGTCGCGGATATCATCGACCAGCAAACCGCGGACAAGGTTGGCAAGGTCTGGGGTCTGGGCTCGGAAACGCCGAAAGATCCAGGGCCATGGGAAGGCGAACAGCGGAATATGTGGAAGCCCACCCAGCAGGAGGCGCTCTGGTTCCATGGCGGTAACTTGCATCAGTCGCGGCATTACTCGCAATATCTGTCGCTACAGCTCAAGGCCCGTATGGAGGGAATCGATACACCGGTCTATGCCTTGCAGCCCGTCTACCATACCAAATAACCCGGCGTCCCATGCGCGTTGATTGAAAGCGGGCATGGGGTCATCGTAACCTTAACTTTGCTGTACGTCTCAGCGGTGGATAAGAGGGCATGCTCGACAATCGCTCCCCGCTTTATTATCGCCATCGCTTTCCACCTGAGTTATTGCAGAAGCGGTGTGGCTGTATTTCCGGTTTCCGCTAAGCTTTCGCATGGTCGAAGACATGCTGGCATACCGAGGGATTCTCGTCACCCATAACACAGTGCGCCGATGGGCTGAAAAGTTCGGACGAGACTATGCCAATACAATCCGTCGCCGCTCACCGCGCCTTGGTCACAAATGGCACCTTGATGAGGCTGCCGTGACGATCAACGGCGAACGGCACTTTCTGTGGCGCGCCGTTGATCAGGATGGCTTTGTGCTGGAAGTGCTAGTCCAGAAACGCCGTGATACTAAGGCCGCCAGACGCTTTATCCGTAAACTCTTGTCAGGTCAGGGCGCAGTTCCCCGCTTCATGGTCACGGATAAACTGGGATCTTATGGTGCTGCCAATCGGGAGATCAGCCTTACGGACTGTGATCATTGCCAGCATAAAGGTTTGAACAATCGGGCCGAGAATTCTCATCAACCCATAAGATGGAAAGAGCGGTGCATGAAGCGCTTCAAATCAGCACGGCACTTGCAGCGTTTCGCATCCATTCACGACCCAATCTACAACCTTCATCATTTTCCTCGCGACCGCTTCACCTCTGCCATTCACCGCTAGCTGCGCCAAACTGCCAATACTATCTGGCGCGATATCGCTGGCCTGTAATCCGCGTAATCACTACATCATAGTTCAACAGGCATCTGCGCACAGGTTAAGGTTACGCTGCGCCTGCAGCATAGTCGCGTCCAGCGGTCGGCCAAGCTTTGCCCCACCGAAATTTTTGCAACAGATCCCCATGACGCCCAAACAACCCCCTCAAATTAATGCTCAATTTGTACGAAGTCGAGCTTAGTGCTTAACCGCGACCAGACCGTACATGAGCGGAATGGACGGCATCTTAGCAGGCGGGATCATGCGTCGGCCGCCGATGTCGCGCATGTCGTTAAAACCCCGCCAGCCGTTAGCGTAAGGGAACTCAACCATTCTTTCCAGGGTTAGCCCTGCACGGATGAGCGCAGAAATTACGTCACCTACCCCCCAACTGAACTCGTACGAGGGATGCGGGTTTCTAAAACCCACAACTCCTGCCGTACTATCGCCAGGAGTCAATCCGTGTCCGGAATCGGCCACGTAGTCGCCAACGCCGCCATCCTCGACGGGAGCCTTATTGAAATAGTCGTAGCGCGGCTGCCACTGCTCATCGAACACCATGGCGAATGGGTGGAATTCCAAGAATGTGAATCGACCGCCTGGTTGCAGAACACTGGCAATGCCGCGCGCCCAGATGTCGAGATCCGAAAGCCAGCTGATCGCTCCGTAAGATGTAAAAACCCGGTCAAATAGCCGGCGATTGCAAGCCGCTTGGTCGAACCATGTAAACAAATCATCGCGCTCAAATTGCGCCTGAATGCCGCTCTCGTCTGAAAGACGCCGGGCAAACGCTATCGCTTCATCGGAAATGTCGACACCGGTCACATCGGCATCCAGCAGTGCGAGGCTCAAGCTGTCTTGGCCGGAATTGCACTGCAGATGGAGCAGGCTCAATCCGCCAACTTCGCCAAGAAGATCGCGCTCTTCAGGGAACAATGTCGAACCACCACCGCGAAAGAAAGCTGCCTGATCACCCTTATGGCTGTTGTGGGCGACTGTCGCCGCATTCCACGAGAGGCGGTTCGCCTCGTGTAAATCTTTGTGCATTCTAATACTCTCTCGAGGTGAGCCCCGTCGCGAGGCTGTTGATCGTGGATAAACTTGGACTGGCCCTATGGCAGAAGAGTTCCTGAACGTTAATGAGCACAGATATAAGTCGCGCTACAATAGGGCATTTTCGTGCGATCTATATGTGGCGTGGGAAGCATCGCCTTAACGATAATACTACGATACTTGCCATTCGAAATGTCCTTTGACCAATGAAATCAGCGGCATTGTAACCGCCGCCTTAAAGGCCACAGACATGACTACACCCGACCCGCTCTGAAAAATCATCCGGGAATGGACAATTGCCAAACGGGCACCATCCAGACATCGCGGTGCTTTCACATCAGATGCTGACGATCAGCTTTGAGCGGCTTCCGGTGACTGCATCAGATCGTCCGCAACATGATGGGAGATTGGTTAAAGAACATTGGAGACCGCTCAGGAGAGCCGGATGTCGGCACTTCCTGACATTGCGTATGGTTCATTCATGGGAAAATGTCTCATGCAAGTGGTGCCACAGCAAGGTGCCGTCCGGGGACACTTTGAAGGCGATGGTTGATTGCCGAACCGTGCTTGAAGAAGAGCCTTCGCTTTGCGTCTCCTGATATGTCAGCAAGGCTCCATCATGCCAGTGCTTCGCAACCCCAACTCGACGAATCCGATCTCGATCTACGGGATTGGCTCGCTGCAATTGTCGACGGTTCAGACGACGCCATCGTTAGCAAGGATCTGAATGGCATTATTAGAAGCTGGAACAGTGGTGCCGAGCGCCTATTCGGTTATCATGGAGAGGAAGTCATCGGAAAGCCGGTCGGCTTCTCATCAAAGGCTGCGTCGAAGCGCGGATTACCAATTCCGGTAGCAGAGAATAGGGCTTAGGGGGTTCGCGGTTCTGCAATCTGGCGATCAGCAACTCGACTGCAGCCGTGGCAACCTCATCGAGATGAAGATCGACTGCAGTAAGTGCAGGCGAAGCCAGTTTGGCGCGCAAGCCATCATATCGAGTTGCGATCCTCAGGTCATCCGGCACCAGGCGTCCAACAGCTTTTGCGGCAATAAGAGCGCCGGAGGCAAAAGCGTCAACGGGAACGCACAGGGCGGTCAGGTCGGGCGTATCGCGCAGAAGTATGTCGACGGCTTCCCTCGCTGCCTGCTCTCCACCGCTTTCTTCGAGCCTGATCGCCACTGGTTGATAACCATGGCGGGCCACATACTGCAAATAGGCTCGCTCTGTCTCGTAATACGAATTGCGTCGCGCGGTGCCTGTTATCAGCCCTGTTCTGCCACCCTCTGTGGCGAGGTGGTCCAGCAGCAGTTTGGCCGTGCGCTCACTTTGCAAGTCGACAAATGTGATATCATCTCGATCCGGGACACGTCCGATCGAGACGATCGGAATGTTACGATCGTCAAAATATTCCAACACCGGGTCATTAACGGTCGGCTCGACAATTATAACACCGTCCACCTCAAGGGCATCAAGGGCACCCTCCGACTCCATTGGGGGAACGATCGAAAGCGCGAGGCCGTTCAGCAAGGCAGGCATGGCTGCAGCCGCCGCGATTTCCATCAGAAAGCCCAGTCGCGACGGACCGGCAGCCACCGCGAATGGCATACTTGATATGAGAGCTATGGAGTTTGCTGTGCCCGTGCGCAGCAGTCGTGCCCTGATATTGGGGCGATAGCCGATCTGTCGGGCAATTTCTTCAATCCGCTGACGAGTTCCGGGCTCGACATGACGCTTTCCACTAAAGGCGTGGGATACTGTCGTTACCGATACGCCCGCTGCCCTGGCCAGGTCGCCGATTGTAGGTTTCCTCATCGCAAACTCCAGTTTCGATATGAATATCACGGCGTCACATACGATGCAAAACGATTTGCAAACGTTATCCAACGTGATAATCAGGGGGAACTCTGACCGGGTCGGCTTGCGGTCGCCAAAGAAACGGCGAAGGGCGGAGCTTCATTCCCCGGCTCCATAAATCAGGCGTAACAAAGGAGGGATCGTGGCAAGGCTCGATCTGACACGTCGAAATTTTTTGAAAGCTGCGGCAGCGCTTGGTGTCACCGCTGTAGTTCGCCCGCTCGGCGACGCGCGGGCGGACATGATGCCATCGCCGGTCGGCTCCGATGGCGGCTGGATCGCTGGCGGGTCGCTGCGATATCGCCGCGACGGCATGGCGAAAGTGACGGGGCAGAAAGTCTTCGCGATCGATAGCCGCGCGCACGATCTGCCCGGTTGGCCCGATCATCAGTCCTATGCCCTGACGATCCATATCCCGCGCGCGGAACGGATCTACGAGGGGCTGGATCTGTCCGTGCTCGGCCAATACAGGCCCGACGTGCTGATCGACGCCGACACGATTGCGTCCGACAATATGGTCATGCCCGAACCCGGATTCTATGGCGAGTTTTTCCTCAAACCCGGCAACGTCTCTCCCATGCTCGGGCAGCCGGTGGCGATAGGCATCTGGCACGATTATGAGCGCTTCCGCGTTGCCGCGAAACTGTTGCAGTTCAATACGGATATTTTCCGTTTCGGAGCCAAGGCGTTGCCGGCTGCCCGCGCGGCCTATGTGGCTGCGCGCCACGTCCGCGTAGATGGTGGCGATCCGTACGCAGAAGACCGTTATTCCTCGATGAAGAACACCATGGTCAGGGCGAAAGCGGATGCTTCCGGCATCGTATGGCCGCAAGAAGACGATCCGCAATTCGGTACCGCGATGCGCGAATCCGCCCGCATCAATGGCGAAATGCGCAATCCGGGCAAGAGAACACAGGTATTCGCACGAAAGTTCTACAGCCAGTCCATTGAGCCCGCGGCGCTTGAACTGGATAACGGACTGGCCTGGTATGAGCGCGACAGCGGCACGCTGCGCATGGTCGGTGCGACGCAGGCACCCTATGCAGTTGCGCAGCTGACGATGAGCATGATCAAGGAAAGCAGGCTACCGCTGCACAAGCTCGACTTCATGGCTGGTTACACGGTCGGCTACGGCCAGAAGGAACATCATCCGTTTCCCTTCTATGTGGCGCTCGCGGCACTCTATTCGCAGGGCCGACCCGTACGGCTGGCACTTGACCGCTGGCGGCACTTCCAGTTCGGCCTGAAACGCCATCCCTTCGATATTGAAACAGCGATTGCGGTGGACGATGAGGGTAAATTTCGCACCCTGACGTGCCATATGGTCGGTGATGGCGGCGGTGTCATGAATTTCAGCCCATCCATCGGCACGCTTGCCGTCGCATCCGCCCAGTCAGCCTATTATTTCCCGCAAAGTGACCTGTCCGTCGAAGTGCTGCCGAGCATTGGCGTAACGTCCGGCTCGGTGCGCGGTTATGGTACACTTCAGTCCATGGCGACGACGGAAATGCTGGTCGATGAAGTGGCGGACGGTATCGGCATTGATGCGATCGAGTTGCGTCGGCGCAATGTGTTGCAGGCCGGAATGAAGAACACGCAGGGCGCCACTCCGGCCGGCAATCTGCGAATGGGCGAAATCCTCGATCTTGCCGCGCGCGATCCCTTATGGACGGAACGTGCAAGGCGGAAGGCCGACTATGAAGCCACCAATCCCGGGATGTTGTACGGGATCGGCTTCGCCTCGGTGCAGAAGAGCTTCGGCACGGCTGCAGAGGCCGCGGTCGTGCAGATCGAGGTGACGGCGCAGGGACGTCTGAGAATGAGACACGTCACATCGGAAATCGGTGCCGGATCAACGACGGCGCAGATGCTCGTTGCCGAACCCTTCCTCGGACGTCCCGTGGACGAGGTCGAATTCGCGGTTCAGGACTGGCCGCAAATGCCGGTCCACACCAGGGAGGAACCCTATTCGACCCCGCAGGAGGATGAAGACAGACTGGCGCAGGACCCGTATTGGGTGCCAAGCTTCACATCACCACGTTCGGCTTCAAATTCGGCCTATTATTTCACCCACGCAACGCAGCAGGCCGCGAAGCTACTGCTGCAACTGGGCCTGTGGGAAGCAGCCCTGTCGATTTGGGGTGGACCCGACGGCGGGCAACTTTTGCCGGTGCCAGTCAAGTTCGAAGACGTAGAATGGCGCGAGGGCAAACTGGTTGCTGGATCGCTTGAGCCGCTTTCCATGGAGCGGCTGGCGGCCAGGGCGCATGAACGCGGACTGATCACGGGCATCTGCGTCCATACTTTCAACCGGCGGTCCTGGGCCGAGGCCGATTTCGTAGTCGACGGCAAGCCGATCACGATGCCGATCGACGCGCTGTCGGTCAAATGGGGCGACGGTGCCAATGCGGCCAGAATGGCTGCGATGACGGCTGGCGGCTATGCCTTTCAGCCGCGCACGCGGGTCAGTTATCCGCCTGTAAAACGCGCAGCCGCCGGCGCGATTTACTATGCGCCCTGCGCCACCCTTGTCGAGCTTACTGTATCCACCGGCACCGGTGGGGTAAAGCTACTGTCACACAAGACCTGGCTCGAATGCGGTACGCAGATCGTGCCGGAACTGGTCTCTGGTCAGCTTCAGGGTGGCATCGCCATGGGAATTGGCCATGCACTTTATGAAGACCTGCCGACGGGAGCCGACGGTCCCGGCAACGGCGAATGGGGTCTCAGCCGCTATCATCTGCCACGCGCTTCCGAAGTCGCGGTCTGGACGCAGACGGGCCATGTTCTGCCGCCGGCTTCACGCACGGATGCGCCTAAGGGCATGGCGGAAGTGGTGATGATCCCGATCGTCGGCGCATGCGCCAATGCCATCGCGCATGCGACGGGTAAACGTTTCTATCGGCTGCCGATCAGCGCGGCCAGAATCAAGGAGGCGCTGTGATGGAAGCCAGAATCAGCTTTTCAGCCACCATCAACGGCAAGAAGGTCGGCCCGGCTGATTTGCCGGAAGACTTGATGATGATCGAGTTCCTGCAGGAATATCTCAATCTCACAGGAACCCGTCTCGGCTGCGGGCAAGGGGTATGCCGCGCCTGTACGATCATCGTCGACGACGCTGAGAAAGGTTCCTCGACGGTTCCGGCCTGCATCACCGGCGTTGCGTGGCTCAATGGCAAGACCATCCGCACGGTCGAAGGCATCGCCGAAACAGATTCCAGCGGACAGCAGGTCCTGTCTCCCATACAGGAAGCGTTTTTGAAGCATTTTTCGTTTCAATGCGGCTATTGCACTCCCGGTTTCGTCAATTCGGCGACGGTGCTGATCGAGAAGCTGAAGCAGAATCCAGTACCTGCCGACGATGTGGAAGGTGCAATCCTTGCGGCACTTGACCCGCATATCTGCCGCTGCACGGGTTATGTCCGTTATTACGAAGCGGTTCGTGAGGTCGTCTTGAACACGCCCGGTCTCACCACGGTAACGCGCAGCAGGAAAGTGATGGACAATGGCTAAGTATCTGCGTGTCTTCGCGTTACTGTGCATCATCGGTGTGGCCGTCGTCGGCGGCATGTACTGGATTGGCAGCAGTTCCTCATCCATCCCGCCGTCGACGGTGGATTTCGCGCATCTGAGCGCCGAAGCGCATGCCGCTCTGGTTGCTCGGGGACAGAAAGTCGCGCGTGAGGCCGACTGTGGGGCCTGTCATTCCGACCCCGCCGGAGGATCGGACCTGGCGGGCGGCATGTCCATGGTCACGCCCATGGGGACGATCTATGGCACAAATATCAGTGCCTCGAAGGAATACGGCATCGGCACATGGACCTCGGACGATTTCTACCGCGCCGTGGCCTATGGGATTGCACCTGGCCGCCGCAATCTCTATCCGGCGATGCCCTATGCAAGCTATCACCAGATTACGCGCGCCGACAGCGATGCGCTTTTCGCGTGGTTATTGACGCAGCCGGCCGTGGAGAAGCGCAACCGGCCCAATTCGATGGTCTTCCCCTTCAATATCCGTCCGGCGATCGCGCTGTGGAACGCGCTTGAGCGCCCGGCGGCAAAGCCTTTCGATGCGACCGAAGCGGCGAAGGAACCTTTTGCCCGAGGCAAATACCTAGTGGATGTGCTGGGCCACTGCGGCGAATGCCACACGCCGCGCGGCCTCACCTATGCGCTGCAACAGGACAAATATCTCAAGGGCAACGTGATCGAGGGCGCCTATGCGCCGGACCTGACGACAACAGCCCTGGCCGAGCGCGGCTGGACAAAACCGGATCTCGTCCGGTTCTTCAGCCATGGCCTGTCTCCGCAAGGTGTCATGACGTTCCGCATGTTCCCCGTTCTCGAACATTCCACCGCACATCTCGACGATGCGGATTTACAGGCAATTTCGGCCTATCTTACGCAGGACCAGTCGATGCAGGGTCCACGCGTCAAGGAGCCGGTCGGCACGCCGGATCCGGCGGGCGGGCAGCTCTATGTCGGGCTTTGCGCCGGATGCCACGGTGTTTCCGGCGAGGGCCAGCCGCACTCTTCCGTGCCGCTCAACGTCAATACGACTGCCATGTATGAGAATCCTGTCACTCTCGTTCGCGTCATTCACGAAGGTGTACACGAGCGTAACCTGGCGCGGGGAGAGCGCATGCAAACCATGCCTGCCTTCGCCGATCAACTGGACGACCGGCAGATGGCTGATCTGGTAAATTATTTGCGTCAGCGCTGGGGTGGACACGAGGCCAATGTGACGCCCGCCGATGTCGCGGACGCTCTTAAGCTCATTCGGCACGGAGGCTGAGAGTGGAATGCATCCTGCACTGATTGATCCCTGGCAGGCCGCGCCCGATATGGGCGAGGGAATAGTCATCGCTCTATTGACGGCGACAATCGGCCCCGCCTACCGCAATCCGGGCGCGGCGATGGTCATCGCCCCGGATGATCGCTGGGTCGGTGCGCTAACGTCCGGCTGCGTCGAGGCGGATGTTGCCTTGCACGCCCGCGATGTGCGCATGACCGGCCGGCCGAAGCGACTTCGCTATGGCGCAGATAGTCCTTATTTCGACATACGCTTACCCTGCGGCGGAGCAATCGAGATCATGCTTTTTCCGCTGCGAGACCGTACCGTTCTGGAAAGACTGGCCGAGCGGCGCAGATCGCGCGTGCCGGTAAATCTCCGCATTTCGCCGGAGGGCCGGCTTGCGCTAGACCAGTTCGACGCGCCCGCCGGGGAGAGTGGAAGTTTGGTGATGCCGTTCTGTCCGCCGACACGGTTCGTGATCTTGGGAGCGGGACCGGAGGCCCTGATTTTTGCGCAGATGACGGCAAATCTGGGCCGCGACCACATTCTTATCAGCCATGACCAGACGACGCTGTGCTCTGCCGGTAACATGGGAATCGTAAGCCATTCCCTTACGCGGCTTTCCGATCTTCATGCCGTGCCGGTCGATGCGAACACGGCCGTGACACTTTTCTATCACGACCACGACCACGAACCGGAGATTTTGCGCCACGTACTTGGAAGTGAGGCTTTCTATATTGGTGCTCAGGGAAGTATCAAGGCACACCGCACCCGCCTGGAACGACTTGAAGCACTTGGCGTTTCCGAGCCGGATCGAAGGCGCGTGCGCGGTCCGATCGGCGTCATCGCCTCGACACGTGATCCACAGGCGCTAGCGATCTCAGTGCTGGCCGAAATCACTCAGGCCGAAACCGGGCGGTCGATTCTCTCGCTGGCAGAAAGGGTGAGGACTGATTAATCATGCAGACACTGGGTGTAATGCTGGCGGCCGGAGCATCGCACCGCTTCGGACCCGACGACAAGCTTTTAGCTCGTTGCAGGCAAAAGCCCCTTGTCGCAATAGCAGCACAAACTTTATTATCAGCCGGCTGTGACGTCTGCGCTGCCGTGGTCTCTTCGCCGGAGGTAGCAGCTGTCTTGCCGATAGAATTGCCCCCCTTGTTCTTGCAGCCTGGTCTATCGATGGCTGCGTCGTTTCATCGTGCGGTCGACCACGCGCGTTATATAGGCGCGGACAAACTTTTAATCTGCCTCGGCGACATGCCGAATGCTTCCCCTAGGCATCTACGCAAACTAATGGAAAAAAATCACTCATGTTGCTCGGCGTTGGCTTCGGTGCGCCTGCCACCTGTCATGATTATGGCGTCCGATTACAGTAAGGCAGCGATAATGGCACAAGGCGATAGTGGTGCCCGGGGCCTGCTCTCCTTGATGAGCTCCGACGCGCAGATTGAACTAACACAAATCGAGGCCATGGATATCGATTATCCCGAAGATCTGGACAGGATCCGAAGGCCACGGTTTAAGCAGTGAATTGCTGCGATGACGAAGGCGTGTCCATCGACCCTCGCCAGTCCGGCGTTCAAGCCGCCAGAATATTCTGTTTATGAGGAAAGACTTGCATTCCTGGATCCACGACAAGGGGAAATGCCGGACCTCGTGTCCCGAGACCGCGCTTGTTGACGATGTCGCAAGCATCGCCCGGGAACTGCAGACGGATCGATGTACTTTGGGTACCGCCCCGCTGCCAAGCATTCCAAAACGCGAAGCGCAACAGATTCCCTGGCGCCGCTGAGTGCCAGCGTCAGCGAGCGAACGACGCTCGAATTGCCCGAACAGTTCGCGCCGAGAATTACGTGCCTACCTGCAGCCTGTTCGGCGTTATGCTTGAGGTCCAATTGGTCGATCGACCGGATATTGTTGATCTGTAGACGACGTACATACATTGATTTGGATCCAAACCTCAGGTTCGCGTCTCCACAATAGCAATGGTCGTCAGATGACCAACTCTTAGAGCGCCGATGTCTGAGACAAAGGAATCAAAACTGCATCTGGCCATGACAGCGTTGCCGTTGCGTGCTTCGGTCAGTTTATCAGCACTCAAAACATACAGCAGTCGAAACTGCAGTTCTGCAAACGTCAACCACGAAGGTCGGAAATGGTCACAGTTGTCATTCGAATTGCATGGCGTCAATTGTTTCCGCAATCATCGAAAACGGACCGACAGTTACGGTCCCCATGCCGGACTTCAGAATTGCGCGAACGTGGATTCTTGACTGGTTATCATGATCAACGGTCTGGCCTGGAACGTTAAATGGATAGGTAGCTAGTGAAAATAACATTGACAAACTTTGCCAATCTGCAATTTTTAATTGCAGTGAAGGTAGAATTTGATGGTAACGATGAACGTATGGCTCCCTCATCCTATGAAAGAATGGGTTGAGACTCAGGCCAAAACGGGACGCTATTCGAATGCGAGTGACTATGTGCGCGATTTGATCCGTAAAGATCAAATGCGCAGCGATAAGATCACAGCGATGCAGCGCTTTGTTGACGAGGGCTTACAAAGTGGCCCAGGAAGTCGTTCACAGGATGAACTCTTCGCTACGGCAATCACAAGCGCCGAAAAATCTCTTAAACGCAACTGATGGAATTTAAACTCTCTGTTCTTGTGGAAGACAATATCATTGCTATCGCCGAGCAGGGTATAGCAAGGTTTAGATCTGTGCAGGCGAAACGCTATCATGCAGAGTTGTTTAACACTCTGGATTAATTGCCAAGAACCCACAAATGGCGCGTGCACCTGAAGAAATTGCTCCATCTGTGCGGATGCTTTCTTTTAAAGCCCACCTCATTATTTATCAAATTGAAGCAGACGGCACAGTTTTTGTAATTCAGGTACGTCATGCATTTGAAGATTGGGTCTGGGATCCGTTTTAATCTTTGCTTTGATCGTTTCAGATTTCGATGCAGCATGGTCTTGATTGCATACATGATGTAAACATTCCTGATTTGGAATCCACGCAAATGCGTCACCAGGCAATAACAGTCGCTTCCAAATCTTTTACGCTGGATAGAACCGTCTGTTTCCGGGCCTAAATCAACATTGATCTTAAATTCGTTTTTCTGTGATTTCAGGCAGATAGCCTTCATAATTCCAGTCACTAGTTCCTATCCCTTCAAGGCGATGGATCGCCGTATCGCTGTGGGTGACAAGCGGAGCCCGGAAATTCGATGGCAATTGATTGGTGGCGCGTATGAAATCTGCTGATCAAATGATAGAGCAGTTCGGGCTGTATACCAGCCGCCAAAAAAGAGATAAATCCGCTATTCTTATATATCCAAATTTCCGATATACATTTTTAGCGGCGATGTTTACATTCGGTCCATGAACCAGAAATTTCTTGTCATCGACCCGGAGAAAGACCTTGCGGCGCTCAAAGGCGTTGCATCGCTGCCGCGTTTGAAACTTTTAAACGTTTTGTCCCGGCATCCGGGTATCAACATAAACGATCTGGCGCAGGCTGCCGGTCTTCCGCAGTCCTCGGTCTCGACACATCTGCAAATACTGCAAAAGGCGGGCCTGGTACGGATCGAGGTACAGAGGGCTCGTAAAGGTAATCAAAAGATCTGCTTTACTGTTTATGACGAGCTGATCGTCAGTTTTCAGCCCCAGGCGCAGGAACTGTCATCCAATCTCATCGAAGTATCAATGCCACTCGGACTTTATACAAACAATTCGGTTACTGCTCCATGTGGAATCTGTTCGACCGAAGGAATTATCGGCTTGCTCGACGTGCCTGAAACATTCATGGATCCGGAACGGATGAAGACCAGTTTGTTGTGGTTTACCAGCGGGTTCGTCGAATATCAGTTCCCCAATAACGCAAAGTTGCGTGGCGACAGGATAGAAGCTGTCGAGGTGGTCATGGAAGTCAGTTCCGAGGTGCCTGGAACGCTCGCCAATTGGCCATCGGATATAGTTCTTTCGGTCAATGGATGTGAGACGGGTGTCTGGACATCACCAGGGGATTTCGGAGATCGGCGTGGCACTTACACACCTGATTGGTGGAAGTTGAAAGGCTCGCAATACGGCATGCTGAAAACCTGGGCTGTGACTAATGCGGGCACTTTTGTGGATGGTTTGCGAATATCTGAAGTGACAACTACCGATCTTTCACTCGACGATCACCGATCGATTCGCATCAGGATCGAAGTCAAGGCTGAGAGTAAGCATCCCGGCGGTTTGAATATTTTCGGCAAGGGCTTTGGAAATTACGATCAGGATCTGCTTTTACGTCTGAAAACAAGGCAATAAGTACTATTTTTTGCCGTGGTGTCACGTGGCCCCGCGACGGCGGCTTTCAATTTCCCCATTGACATCAACGTGTTTCTTTCGTGAGTATATCAAAAAATACGATTTATATCGTTTTGTTGATTGCTTTGGGAGGAACTAGAATGAAGGCACGTGTCGCCGTTCATCGGGATTTCAAGATCAGCACCATCGATGAGCGGCTTTATTCCGCTTTCATCGAGCATATGGGCCGCGCGATTTATGGAGGTATCTATGAACCCGGCCATCCACAGGCCGATGAGCACGGATTTCGTAAGGATGTGCTGAAATTTGTGCAGGATCTGAAGATTCCAGCAATCCGCTATCCAGGCGGGAACTTTGTTTCAGCTTATCGTTGGGAAGATGGCATCGGCCCCCGTGATCAGAGACCTGTGCGTCTTGATCTGGCATGGCGTTCCAAAGAGACCAATCAGATAGGGATCAACGAATTCGCTGATTGGTCGAAACTGGCCGGCATCGAAATGATGCTGGCAGTCAATCTTGGCTCGCGTAGTCTCGATGATGCGCGCAACTTTCTGGAATACGTCAACTTTCCAGGAGGGACAGCATGGAGCGACCTGCGCCGCTCTCATGCGGGAAATGATGGTTATGGCGTTAAGATGTGGTGCCTGGGCAACGAAATGGACGGCCCATGGCAAATAGGTCACAAGGTGGCGGTTGAATATGGACGGCTCGCCAACGAAACAGCCAAAGCCTTCAAGAGTTTTGACAAGTCAATTGAGACTATCGTTTGTGGAAGTTCCAACGATGGGATGGAAACCTACCCAGAGTGGGAGCGGGAGGTGCTTGAGGAGTGCTATGAGAATGTCGATTACATCTCGCTGCACAAATATTTCGGCAACAAGAGCAAAGATACACTCAACTACTTTGGCAAGATCGAGGAGACTGGTCGCTACATCCAGACAATAGCTGGCGCCATCGATTATGTGAAAGCCAAGAAGCGGGCCAAGAACGATGTCCATATCTGCTTCGACGAGTGGAATGTCTGGTATCATATCCGCGAGGAAGACAGTCACCGCTGGCGCACCTGGGATTGGCCGGAAGCGCCGGCTTTGCTGGAAGAGACCTATAATTTCGAGGACGCTCTCTTTGTTGCCGGCCTATTGAATGAATTCATCCGTCGCTCCGATCGCGTTCGCATTGCCTGTATCGCGCAACTCGTGAACGTGATCGCACCGATCAGGGCAGAAAAGAACGGTCCAGCCTGGCGCCAGACCATCTATCATCCCTACCGGTTTGCATCAATCTATGGTCGCGGTGATGCGCTAAGTGTAGCGGTTGATGCGCCGACATATGATTGTAGCGTTGCAGACGATGTTTCTTATCTCGATGTTGCCGCCGTGCACAATCGCGAGGAGGGGCTGTTGACACTTTTCATCGTAAACCGCCATCTCACGGAAACTGCCGAACTCGATATTGGACTGACTGGCTTTGCCGATCCGGTATTGGTGGAGCACCATGCTATGGAAGGTTATGGCCTGCAAGAGACCAACGGTCCAGACAAACCTGATCATGTGGTGCCAAAAGCTGGATCAGGCATTGGCGTTGAGGATGGAAAGCTGAAGGGGTCTCTGAAGGCACTGTCTTATCACGTGTTGCGCCTCAAGATTGGTTGAGGCGACACAATGGGTATAACGATACGGAATGTCAGCAAGAGCTTCGGTCCCGTTGGTATTATTCATGATGTCAGCATGGACATACCGACGGGCGATTTTGCCGTGTTCGTCGGACCTTCAGGTTGCGGAAAATCGACACTCCTGAGGATGATTGCGGGGCTGGAGAACACAAGTTCGGGTACAATTTCCATTGAGGGCCGGGACGTCACGCAAGTCGAACCTGCACGGCGAGAAGTCGCTATGGTATTCCAGTCCTACGCGCTCTATCCGCATTTGACGGTTTACGAGAACATGGCTTTCTCGCTCAAGCTGAAGAAAACGCCGAAAGCAAAGATCGATGAGATGGTGTTCGAAGCGGCGCGTATTTTGCATCTGGAAGAACAACTGAAAAAGCGACCGTCGGAGCTTTCGGGGGGGCAGCGTCAGCGAGTTGCAATAGGGCGCGCCATCGTTCGCCAACCCAAGGTCTTTTTATTCGATGAACCCTTGTCCAATCTCGATGCGGAACTGCGGGTCCAAATGCGTCTCGAGCTTGCCAAGCTGCACAAGCAGATCGGCGCGACTATGATTTATGTCACCCATGATCAGGTTGAGGCCATGACACTGGCTGACCGAATTTTTGTATTGAAGCAAGGCAGGCTGCAGCAAGCGGGTCGACCGTTGGAACTCTACGACAATCCAGATAACCAGTTCGTCGGTGGTTTCATCGGCTCACCCGCGATGAATTTCCTTGATGGACATGTGACAGGACGCGAAGGTGACGTCTTACGGATCGTGCTGGATGGTCTGGGCAAGGAGCTTCTGGCCAAGGTTGTCACCGATGTTGCCGCAGGCACGGCCGTGAAGTTGGGACTCAGGCCCGAACATCTCAACACGACCGAAGGCGGGTTTGAGGCAACGGTTCAGATGGAGGAGGACCTGGGAGGGGTATCCTACCTCCATGCCCGTCTCGGGAATGACAGGGAAATCGTGGTGGAAACACGTGGCCGGCGGGAGAGCCTGAAGGGAAAGTCTATCTCACTCTCGGCTGATCCCAAACATGTTCTCATCTTTGCGGAGGATGGCAGCCGACTTCGCTAACTTTCAGACATACAAGAACTGTAACTCACCGCCATCGGGAAATGGCGATCGGACCTTTGGAGGAGGAGATCCTATGCGATACAGAAGTCTTTTTGCAGCAGGAGCAATGGCATTGATGACCATGCCCGCCATCGCGCAGCAGAACATAACCTGGTGGGACTTCTTAAGTGGCGGCGACGGCGTGCGGATGAAAGCGCTGATCAATCGCTTTAATGAGGAGCATCCAGATATCAAGATTTCTGGCACGACGCTGGAGTGGGGGATTCCCTATTACACCAAAGTTCGCACGGCCGTCGCAGTAAACCAGGGGCCAGATATCATGACTTATCATCTTTCCCGCTTGCCCCTTGGGTTGGAAGAAGGTGTTCTTGACGAGATAAGCGAGGAGGATCTGAAGAATGCGGGAGTGGCGCGGAGTGATTTTTTTGATGCCGCGATAAACGCAGCAACGGGCGATGATAAGCTCTATGCGGTACCCTTCGACATCCATTCAATCGTACTTTATTATAACAAGAAATATCTTGAAGGTTCTCGCTTTCTTGATGCTGACGGCAAGCTGACCGGCATAGAAAGTCTGAAGGATTTCGAAGAAGCACTCGCATTGACTAAGGAAAAGGGTGCCGAGGCCCCCGTAACTTACGCTACAGGGGATGACGGAGGTACCTATCGTGTTTTTTACACGCTACTTCGTCAGCAGGGAGGAGAGCTGATCAAGGAGAAGCAGGTCCTGCCCGGCGATAGTCTCGACAAGGCTTCGAAGGCAATTGAAGTGATGACAAATTGGGGGAAGGAGGGTTGGCAACCGGAGCAGGCCGCGTATGAAGCTTCTGTTGCTCTGTTTACCTCGGGTAAGTCTGCCTTCATGTTGAATGGTGTCTGGGAAGTGCCCACCATGGTCGACCTCGCCAAGAAAGGCACGCTCGGGTTCGAGTGGGGCGCGGTGCAGGTTCCGAACCTGATGGGTACCAGGACAACCTGGGCGGATTCCCACGCTTTCGCTATTCCGAAGAACACGGGCATGTCGCCGGAAAAGCGTAGGGCCGTCATGACCGTGATCGGCTGGATGGAGAAAAATGCCATTTCTTGGGCCGATGCGGGTCACATCCCGGCCTATAAGCCGGTCGCCGAAAGCGATGATTTCAAGAAGATGGAGCCAAACGCCACTTATTCGTCTCTTGCGAACGATGCATCCTACGATCCCCGCTCGCCGATCGCAGGCGTGGCTTCGCCTGCTTATGATGCTGCGATCAACGTCATCTCACCGGCTATTCACGGATACGCCGAGCCCATGGAGGCTGCCGAGCAGGTGAAAGCCGATCTCGAGAGCGCGCTGAAATGAGTCCTGCTGTGTCCGCACCGTGCCGGTGCGGACACAGCACATCATTTTTTTGGGAGAATTTGACGTGGCAATGCTTACCAACCGACGCAAAGAAGTGGCTGTGGCCGCCACGCTTGTGGCACCGTTCGTGTTCATCTTTGCGCTCGTTTTTCTTTATCCTGCCATTAGACTTGTCGAACTCAGTTTGACAAACTCGCCGCTTATCGGGCCGGGCGAATGGGTGGGGTTCGACAATTTCAAGCGTCTTCTCACCGATAAGTTGTTCCTTACATCGTTAAAGAACAACGGCTATTTCATTCTCCTGACCGTAATTCCTACAACCGCGCTTGCGTTGGGGATTTCCTTGATGATTACTCGACTGCGCGGATCCTTGCAGGCGCTGGCGCTCGCCATCTTTTTTCTACCCTACATCCTGCCGGTTTCGGTCGTCACGCAGATCTGGACGTGGATGCTGGATTTCCAATTCGGCGTGTTACAGCCTGTCATTAGCTTCTTCTATGGAAAGCCTGTGCCGGTCTTCAAGAATCCATACTGGGTCATGCCGATGGTTGCCATGGTGACGATCTGGTGGACGAACGGCTTTAATGTCCTTCTTTTTATTGCAGGCCTGCGAAATATCCCGAAAGATTACTACGAGGCTGCTCAGCTCGATGGAGCCACACGTCGCCAGCTCTTTACCAAGGTCACTTGGCCTCTGCTTTGGCCTGTCACGGCGCTGGTGCTGACCCTGCAGCTCATTTTACAGCTCAAGATATTCGACCAGGTCTATCTCCTGAGCAGTGGTGGACCTTTCAATTCATCTTATGTGCTGCTGCTAATGGTTTATCGTGAAGCCTTCCAGCTTAATCATGGTGGTTACGCTTCGGCGATAGCCTTGGTCCTGTTCGTCATCATTGCAGTATTGTCCGTCCTCCAATTCCAGCTTCTGCGCGCAAGAGGTCGTAAATGAACTCGATGAGAAAACTGGAAAACGGTGTCTTAACAATTGGCACGTTCTTTGCCGCAGCATTGTGGATATTCCCGCTCTACTGGGCTTTCATCACTTCTGTCCGGACCGAGGAACGAGTAGTCTCAACTGGAGCAGGCATATTACCCGACGAGTTCAATTTATCGGCTTATGCCGATATTCTCTGGAACTCGAACATAATCAGCTGGTACATTAATTCGATCGCTACTTCGCTCATCATCACCGTGACGGTTATTGTTTCCGGCATGATGTGTGCCTACGCGATCTCGCAGCTCCGCTTCCCGGGTCGACGACTTCTTTACGGTATCGTTCTTGCGAGTTTCATGGTGCCAACCCAGGCTCTGGTCGTCACCCAGTTTATTCTGATGAATGACCTCGGCCTGATTAACACGTGGGCTGGCATCATTTTGCCACAACTGATCGTCCCTGTAGTTATCATAGTCTACAAACAGTTTTTCGATGCTGTACCAAAGGAAATGCGCGAGGCCGTGGTGCTCGATGGCGGTGGGGATTTCACTCTTCTCTTCAAGATCTATCTCCCGCTCAATTGGGGTATCACCACAGCTCTTGCAATCATAACCTTCATTATGGCCTGGAACCAATTCCTCTGGCCTTTCTTGGCGGTAACGACGGAAAATAAGATGACCATTCCGGTCGGAATCACCCAAGTCAATGACGCTTTCGGCGTATACTATGCGCGGCTTATGTCGGTCGCATTGCTCGGCGCCATGCCGGTCGCAATTGCCTATCTTATCTTTCAGAAGAAAGTGACAGAAGCGGTGATGATTTCTTCTGGTGTGAAGGGGTAGTCGAACGCAAAACTATAGCGCACATCCACCTGGATTTGTTCATTTTCAAATTCAGGCAATAGGACGGAGATATTGGAAAGTGTTCTGACTGGCAATCAGCACATCGCCAATGGCAAGCGGTTCATGTCCATTCCAGGCGACAGGGCGTCGTAACTGGCAAACAGATGGTGAGATGGGCAGTGGGTTGTAACGTCTTTCCAGTTTGTTCTTGCATATTGAACTTACCGTTTTTCGCATAAACCAGGCTGAAGCGGCATCGTTCTTGTCCATATGCAGGGTTACCGGCTGTTGGCATTCAAAACTTTTGGCCAGACGCACCATGTCATCGGTCGACTTGACGCGAACGACAACACCGAGCGCGCCGAACACTTCTTCACCGATGGTGTGATTGCCAGGGAACACTCCGCCAGTGGTCTGGTCGGCCAGGGCTAGAATTGCCGTGGCGTGGCTGTGATCGACATAAGCGAACGGCAGGAAAGCGTGCAGGAGAGCTTCGACGGAAGGATTGGGGGGCATCTTGTTCCATCAGATTTGCGCGCAGCAGCGCCACCATGTCCGGATCGGGAAGCCTCTCGCCTTTGATTCGTGCGGCGAGCAGCGGTGCAAGGCGCACAGCTGGCAGTCCGGGCGCCTCGATCGAATCCAAATCCCAGCCGCTGCCCTTGATATGCATAAGCTCTTCGCCATCATAGGCCTTCACCTTGACCGAGGTGTTACCGCCGCCGTGAAGGACAAATCCCGGGTCGCCGCCGATGATGCGGGATGAGTAAATCCGCAATCGCAGTTCTTCGCCGTGTCCGGAAGCGAGCGCGGCCTTAACGTAACGGGCAGCGTCATCATCGTTCCAACGGCTTTTCATGCAATTGTCCTGTCCTTAAGGCGATTTCGGTGGGCAGTAGCGGCTGCCCACCGTTCGGCCTGATCAGAAATCGAATTTTCCGATGTTGTCTTTGGTGAATACAGTGCGCTCAGGCAACAGAATGATACCATTGCCGTCAGCTTCGTAACTATACCCCTGCACCTTGTTGGCGGAGACTTCGACAGTACCGATTCCAGGGATGTCGAGCTTGTCGCCCACCTTCATCGGGCCGTTTTTGAGGATGTGATCAGCGATAAAGATGGAGATTTTGCCCTGCTGTGTCACATCCCACAGACCAAAGCGCTGGATCGTGCCACGCTCGATATAAGGCCGCATGACGTTTGGCGTTGAGAAGCCAACGATGGTGACGCCCTCCGCGCGTTTGAGGTTTTCAGCCGCCTGTGCAGCTGCAGGTAGCGCATTGGCGTCTGGGGCAATAATCGCGTCGAGGTCCGGATAAGTCTGCAGTATGCTTTCGGCTGTCTGCAGTGACTTCTGGGCATCATTGTAACCGTACTGCGTGGTGACGATTTCCCAGCCCGGATGTTCCTTGGTGATTTTGGCCTTTGCGGCTTCAGCCCACGCGTTTTGGTCGGTCACGGTCGGGCTGGAATAGAAGAAAGCAACCTTCGCCTTATCCTTTTTCACACCTTCAGAGGCCATATCGACCAATAGACCGCCGAGCTGTTCCGGCGTGCCCTGGTTAATGTAATAGCTGCGGCATTCCGGGTTGACGTCGCTGTCCCACGTCATGACCAGGACACCCCGGTCCATGGCACGCTTGAGTGCCGGGCAAAGTCCATCGGGGGAAACTGAGGAAACGACGATCGCGTTATAACCTTGGTTGACGAAGTTGTTAATGAACTGCACCTGACTGGAAACACTGGGCTCCGTTGGACCATCATAGGTCACCTTTGCACCGATCTCCTCACCAGCTTTGACCGCACCGGCACCGCCTGACGTGAAGAAGCCAACGCCCACTAGCTTGGGGATGAAGGCTATCTGGTTTTCTGCTTGCGCCGCTCCAACCAGCATCGTGCTGGCGAGAAGCGATGCGGCCATTGCACTCGATTTCATGATTGTCTTAATCATTATCATTCTCCTCCTGAGGTGATCGTTACCCGGTTGTTTCTTTGTTGTCGGGTGACGGCAACGACATCGGCCAATATTGCGCTCCCATGGCGCAATGCGACCGCGATAACCAGCAACCCTCCCGAAAGTGCGCTGGAAATTTGGCTGGGGACACCGGTGGCCTGTAAGCCTTGCTGCAGGTAACCGATCACGAAAGTGGCAAGCAAAGTGCCAAGAATGGAGCCCTGGCCGCCATAAATGGAGGCGCCGCCGAGCACTGCAGCGGTGACTGCCGGCAGAAGGGTTGCCGAACCGAGATCTACGCGGGCCGAGCCGAAATAGGCTGACATGACGAGGCCAGCAATGGCGGCAGCGATCCCCGTTATAACATAGGTAGCGGTTTGCACCCGACCGACAGGAATGCCGGAGAAACGAGCAGCGCTTTCTGACTGACCGGAAAGGTATACGGCGCGACCGAAGCGGGTAAAGTGTAGAAGGACGATGAGGATGGCGGAAAGGCCGAGGAAGAGTGCAAGCGGCGCTGGCAGCCCGAAAAATTTCGCGTATCCGAAGGCGTTAAAAGCTTCTGGGAAATTGCCGATCCCCTCATAACCTCCGGCGCCCACGAGACCGGACGCGACCGTTGCCGTTCCCTGAAACAAATAAAGGCTGCCAAGCGTAACGACCAGTGGTTGTATTTTTGAGAGATGAATGACGGTAGCGTTCAGCAGTCCACAAAGCGCACCGGTTATCAGGGCCAGCAGAAGCGAAAGCGGCAAAGCTACGCCATAGAAAGTGGCAACTCCGAAAACGATGGCCGAAAGGCCGATCACGGAGGCAAAGGAAACATCAATACCGCCAGCGATGATGACGAGGGTCAGCGGCAGGGCAACAATGCCGATCTGTACGAAATCAGATGTGCCATAGATGAGGTTCGTGATGTTGAGAAAGCGCGGATTAACGAGACCGAAGATCAGGAGTTCGGCGACCAGCATGGCCAGAAGCGCGGTCTCCCAGCGGAAGATTATCTTTTTCATTGGCTTGCCTCCATGGTGCGGGCAGGGCCTGTGGGAATGTTACTGGTAGATGTTCGCTCATGCACTGCGTAGCGACGGGCACGAATACGCCGATCAATGATCTGGCGGATGCGGCCATCAAGAAGCAGCACCGTTAGCAGGATCGCACCCGCAATAAAGTCGTTCCAGTAGGCAGGAATCTTGAGGAAGACGAGGGCGCTGTCGATGGAGGTGATAAAGATGACAGCAACAAAGACGCCGGTGACAGACCCGGTTCCGCCGAGCAGGCTGACGCCACCAAGGACGTTGACGGCGATTGCTTTGAGCTCGATGCCGTTGCCGGCCTGATTTGGGATGAAGCCGATCTGGGCTGCAAAGACGAGGCCGGCGAGCGCAGCACAGAGGCCGGTCGCGACAAAGGCCGAAAACCGCACGAGTTTTACCGGCACGCCAAGATGGTGTGCTGCAGCGCTGTTGTCGCCGACAGCGTAGAAATATCGACCGAAGCGCGTTGCGCGCAGCACGCGCCAGGCAAGTGCGAAAAGTCCGAGAACGACAATGGTCAGTGCAGAAAATCCAAAGCCCAGATTGGCGGCCAGCGCTTTCAGTTCCTGCGGCAAATCCTCGATCCATTGTCCACCGGTCAAAACCAGCATGATGCCGCGAAAAAGGCCTAGCGTGCCGAGGGTGGCGACGATCGACGGAATGCCGAGATAAGCAACCATAAGCCCATTAAAGGCACCGGCGGTTGCACCGGTTAAAAGACAGAAGGTTATGGCGAGCGGCAGACTGACACCGGCATTGAGCGACAAGCCAAGGACTGCGGCACTAAGACCGAGGACCGAGCCGCTTGAAACATCGATGCTGCGCGTCAAGATGACGATCATTGTACCAAGCGAGATCAGCATCAGCACAAGGCTGTTGGAGATTACGACGGAGGCTGTTGCGCCGGAAAGATAACCGGGAGCGACTGCACCGATGGCGATATAGGCGCCAGCCAAGACAACCAGCAGGGTCGCAACACGGTTGCGCGCGAAGAGATCAAGCATAATGGCTCTCCGTGGCGCCGAAGGCGAGGTGGGCAATTGCATCGACGGATATCTGTTTTTCCAGTTCGCCGGCGGACTGGCCAAAGGCCATGACTTGCACGCGATCCGCGAGCTCGACGAGCTCATCGAAATCAGATGAGATGAGAACAATGGCGACCCCATCGGCAGCGAGCTGGCGGATGAGCTCATAAATATCGTTGCGGGCTGCAACGTCGACACCGCGGGTGGGCTCATCAAGAATCAACACCTTAGGCCGTGCCGAAAGACACTTGGCGAGCAGTATCTTTTGCTGGTTGCCACCGGAAAGTCTGTGGGCTTCCTGACTGGCGCCAGAGCACTTGATGCCCATACTGGAGCGGAATTCCTCGAACGTCTTTCGCTCCGTCCCCGGTCGCAGAAAGAAGGGTAGACGGTGCACCAGATAGGAAGAGACATTCCAGTATAGCGGTGCCTCAAGGAAGAGGCCGTGTTGTTGCCGGTCCTCGGGAAGATAGACAAGACCGAAATCGATGCAGTAGCGCGGGGAGCGCTTCTTGAGTTCGGTCCCTTCCAGCACGACCCGACCCGCAGTCTGCCGCCGCAGGCCAAAGAGCGTTTCAGCGAATTCGGTGCGACCGGCGCCGACGACGCCCGCCAGCCCCAGAATCTCACCGGCGCGGACGTCGAGGTTGATGTCCCGGAAGCCTTCTCCGCTTAGCCCGGAGACGCTAAGGCGCGGCTGTTCGAGCTGCGAGGCTTTGCGGCTCGTGCGCTGGGTGGAGTTTTTAGCTATTTGCACACGGCTCATCACTTCGATGATCTCGGCATCGCTATAGCTGTCGAGTGCGCCGGACAGTACAATTACACCATCGCGCAGTACGCTGATCGTGCCGCAGATTTCCCGGATCTCACGCAGCTTGTGCGAGATGAAAAAAATCCCGACGCCTTGAGCTTGCAGTTTGCGCATACGCTCAAAAAGCGCGCCGGTCTCAAATGGTGTGAGTGCGGAGGTTGGTTCATCCAGGATCAAAACATGCGCATCGCGCACAAGACCCCGCAGGATTTCGACGATCTGGCGCTCTGCTATTTCCAGTGATGCTGCCTGGGCGTTGAGATCGAGCGAAACGGCAAGCTCGCCAACAAGCTGTTCGACGCGGGGCCGCAGCGAACGTGGCGACGCGGCAAGGCCGAGACAGATGTTTTCCAGGACACTCTGGTTTGGCAGGATATGGGCCTCTTGCGGCACCAGGTAGAGACCGAGTTCCTGAGCTAATGCCGGCGAGGCATGCGACAGCGGTTTTCCGTTGATCTCGATGGCGCCGGAATTGGCGCTGATGACACCGGACATAATTTTCATGAGGCTCGATTTGCCAGCGCCGTTGCCGCCAAGAAGCGCGTGCACTTCTCCAGCTTGTAAGGCGAGAGAAACCCCCTGCAGCACCGGAATGGCACCGTAGGATTTCCAGATGTCCGTCAGCTTCGCGACCCTCCCGGTCGCAGGGCTATCAGTCATACCGCACCTGTTCAATTGTAGTTATTGACAATCATGTGATCACATCCGTATTTGAGCGTCAATACGTTCAGTGACGAGTAGTAGTGAAATAATGTATAAGTACCGTTCAAAACGGCGATATATTGGCTATGCTTAAGACACCGGTTGTGCAGGAAATTTTCGTCCCCTTTGGCGTTGACGTATCAAAAGTTTAATTGATAATAAAATGATCACACGATGACCGAAGGAGCCGCGTGTATGGCGTCGGATAATGGAGAATGGAGCTACGCCGATACAGATGAGGAAATCCTCACACGTATCGCCTGGTATTATTACAACGACGGAATGACGCAGAGCGAAATCGGCGAAAAGCTGAACATGTCGCGCATCAAGGTGTCGCGTCTACTGGAAAGTGGTCGGCGTTCAGGCATCATACAAGTACGGATCAACTCGCGTTACCAGGGGTGCCTGGCACTCGAGCGTCAAATCAAGGCGCGTTATGGTCTTCTGGAAGCTTATGTGGTGCCGCAATTGCCCGATCAGGATGCAAGCGATCGGCTTGGTCAGGCCGCAGCACAGTTTCTAATGCAGCGCCTGCAGCCGAACGATCTATTGGCCGTGGGATGGGGTAGCACCGTATCGAATGCAATCCAGCGTCTCGGGCACCTTGCAAACGAGCGCAACATCAGTCTTGTCAGTCTGACGGGTGGTGTAAGCACCTATGTGGACGGTATGCGTACGGCAAATTGGGGCAGCGGCGTTCATCTGGTGCCGGCGCCGCTCGTCGTTCGCGATACTGATGTTGCAAGTAAGCTTTCCTCCGAGCCTGCTGTTACCAACCTGCTTGATATGGCGCTTAACGCGACCTATCAACTCGTTGGCATCGGCGAGCTCTCGGCGAATTCCACCGTTGTTCGTGCGGGCTATGTTAGTCCCGACGAAGTGGAACCGCTGCGGCGCAAAGGCGCTGTCGGCGACATCCTCTGCCAGTTCTACAACGAGCACGGTGAAACGCTTGATCTGACGCTGCACGAACGGGTCATAGGCGTAAAGCTCGCGGCCCTTTCAAAGGCGGAAAAGGTCGTGGCGGCCGCGGGGGGCGCGCAAAAGGTCCAGGCCATCCATGCGGCTTTGCGTGGTAAGTTCGTCGGTATTCTCATCACGGATGAAACGACAGCCAATGACCTGATCGAGATCAAGGATTAAGACGACATGAGTATTTCCTATCTGCTGGCAGTCGATGCCGGCACGGGCAGTGGCCGCGCAGTCATTTTCGATGAAAACGGCAACCAGATTACCAGCGCTCAGCAGGAATGGTGGCATGAGGTCGATCCCCGCTTCCCCGGCTCGATGGATTTCGATGTCAACGGTAACTGGTCGCTTCTATCGCGTGCCATCCGTAAGGCGATTACGGAAACCGGTATTTCTCCATCGGACATTCGTGCAGTCAGTGCCACAAGTATGCGAGAGGCGATTGTCGTTTATGACCGGAGTGGGAAGGAAATCTGGGCCTGCGCAAATGTCGATAGCCGCGCTAATCGTGAAGTACGCGACCTCAAGCGCGACTTTGCCGATCTCGAGCGAGAACTTTACGCAGCCACGGGTCAGAGCTTTGCTCTCGGCGCTCTGCCGCGCCTGCTCTGGCTGAAACGCAACTTACCTGAAGTCTACAGGCGCATGCACAGGATCAGTATGCTGTCCGATTGGGTGCTGGCACGACTTTCCGGTGTCATCGCCAGCGATCCGTCAAACGCGGGCACGACCGGGCTCTATAGCCTGGCGGATCGGGCCTGGATACCGCAGGCTATGCGTCAGGCCGGCATGCGCGATGATATTTTTCCCGAAAGCGTTGAGCCCGGTACTGTTATTGGTCATGTCACAGACAAAGCGGCGCGAGAAACAGGCCTTGCCGCAGGCACGCCCGTCGTCATGGGTGGCGGCGATTGCCAAATCGGGGCCGCGGCCATAGGTGTTGTCAATGAAGGAGATTGCGCCGTGCTCGGTGGTACCTTCTGGCAGCAGGTGGTCAATGTTGGCCCCTCGGTTTCCGACCCGTCAATGGATTTGCGCATCAACCCGCATGTCGTAACCGGCCTCAATCAGGTTGAAGCGATCAGTTTCTTTGTCGGCATCGTCATGCGCTGGTTTCGCGACAGTTTCGGAGCTGAGGAATTGGCCGCAGCGGGGCAGGGCGGAGACGCCTATCGGCTGCTGGAAGAAAAAGCCGCAGCCATCCCCGTGGGTGCCTACGGTATCATCCCGGTCTTCTCCGACGTAATGCATTATGGAAACTGGTACCACGCCGCGCCCTCGCTGCTCAATCTCTCAATCGATCCGGAAAAATCCGGGAAGGCGGCCATCTTTCGCGCACTGCAGGAAAATGCTGCGATTGTGGCCGCACGCAACCTTGAAGCAATCTTCAAGCTTTCCGGAAAGACGCCAGACAAGATCGTTTTTGCTGCCGGTGCGTCCAAGTCCGCTCACTGGTCACAGATACTCTCAAACGCCACCGGCCTGCCTGTTGTTACTCCCATAGTGAAGGAGGCGACCGCGCTCGGCTGTGCCGCTGCTGCTGCTATTGGTGTTGGTCTTCGCCGTGATTTCGTCGAATTGGCGGGGAGCTGGGTTCAATGGGACAGGAGCTTCGAACCGAACTTTGATCACAAGGCCATCTACGACGAGGCAGGTGGACGTTGGGCACGTGCCTATGCCTTGCAGCGGCAGCTTGTGGATGAAGGTGTCACCACGGCGCTATGGAAGGCGCCAGGTCTTTGATGTTTGTTATCTAACCGTGCATGCGCATTATCAACAACGGAGATAGAGTATGCTTATCCAAATGGTCAGCATTAATGTGAAAGAGGGATACGCCGCAGAGTTTCTGGAGGCGTTTCGTATCAACTACGAGGGCACGCGCCGAGAACCAGGCAACCTTCGCTTTGACGTCCTGCGCAGTCCAGATGACGACCACAGCTTTATCATCTACGAGGTATTCAAGTCGCCGGAAGCGCTGGATGAACACCGCAAGACGACGCATTATCAGGAATGCGTAAGCCGTATCGACCCTATCCTCACCGGTCCACGGACAAAAACCTTCTATAATGTTGAGATGGCTGATTTTATGGCTGATTGAATTGATGCGTCGGCAGATAACTCGCGCTTTCCGGTTCGATGAACCTCTCGAAGCACCCGGACAGCCGAAACGGTTCGCACTGCGTCTTCCGGCCTTGAACTCAAGCGCCTCGATCAGGGCCGGCACAAACTTTCGCAATGTCGCGTATCGGTCAGCGGCAACAATCAGTGGATCCTGATCCACTTCATGGCGCACTCGCAACAGGTTTGCCCAGCCGACCGATGCATCAATGGCGGAACACATGTCGATAAACTGACCGATCGATTGCACTGAAACATGGTACGGTGATAGTTTCATTGGATATGGTTTAGTTCCATAATTAAGCTTATGCGATCCGCGTATATAGCAGGGGTGGGTTCTAGCTTGAAGTGCGACTTGCAAATGATAACAATGGGTTATTCAATGCAAGGACCTCGTCATGGAACGTACCTACGCGCATATTGATCTGGATGAACGCCGCAGAATAGCACGCTGGCGCACTGCAAAGCTTTCCGTTGATGTTATTGCAGAGAAGCTTGGAAGGCATCGCTCGACCATATTTCGAGAACTCAAGCGCAATCAGTTTCACGATGATGAGATCAAGGATTTAAACGGCTATTATAGTACTATTGCCGAGCAGAAATCCCGCGAGCGGCGTTCGAAGCAACGCAAGTTGATCCGGTATGATGAGCTCCGGCAGTCAGTGATCGATCACATCAGCGATGGATGGTCGCCGCAACAGATTGCAGGGAGAATGCGATTGGAACGCCATCCAATCTCTGTCAGTCATGAAACGATCTATCAGTTTGTCTATTCCACCGACGGTCGAAAAGAAGAGCTTTGGAAATATCTGCCGGAACGTCGTGCCAAACGACGCCCACGTCATGCCCGGCGTCATCATGGACGCCGCTTTCCACCAGAACTGAGCATCCTTTATCGTCCAGACATGGTTGCCAAGCGCAAGCAGTTCGGCCATTGGGAGTGCGACACTATCCAGTTTCGCAAGAGGTTTGGCAACGCCAATGTGACGTCTCTGGTCGAGCGGGTGAGCCGCTTCACGGTTTTGTTGCGCAACAATGATCGTCAATCAAAGCCGGTGATGGAAGGTGTGATTAGGGCACTCCAGCCCCTGCCCCAAATGGCCCGCCGATCGATTACGTTTGATCGTGGTACTGAGTTTACAGAATGGTCCTATCTGCAGAATGGGATAGGGTCGCAAACATGGTTCTGTGATCCCCAGTCCCCCTGGCAGAAAGGAACGGTTGAAAACACCAACAGACGCACAAGACGATGGCTTCCCCGAGATCTTGATCCGCTCACCCTCAGTGATCGAGACCTCGCCTTCATCTGTCATCGCCTCAACAATACGCCGCGCAAATGTTTGGGCTACAAAACACCTGCAGAAGTCTTTCGGCAAAAAATTAATCACAAACAGACATCGTTTTGCGTAAACTCAAACCGCAAAAGTCGCGCTTCGGCATGAACTCACACATTGAACAATTGGAAGCCCATTGGTCGCCGGAACAGATCTGCGGCCGACTGGTTAGCCATGGTCTGAGCGCGATACGTCTGTGTGCAGAAACAATCTATCGCTTCATCTATTCAAAGGAAGAATACGCTCTGAAGCTGTATGAACACCTGGCCGAGATGCGAACAAAACGCTGCCCACGCGGCACCAGAAGATCACGCAGTTCCCGCATTCCAGACGCGTTTCGCATTCATCAACGCCCTGATTTTGTTGGTAATCGCCTGCAATTTGGGAACTGGGAAGGCGATTTGATTATCTTTGAACGTGACCTTGGAGAAGCCAATGTCATGACGCTTGTTGAACGCAAAAGTCGTTATTGCGTCATTCTTAAAAACAGCAGTCGACACTCAAAGCCTATTATGAACAAAATCATTCAAGCCTTTGCAGCGCTACCATATCATGCGCGCCGAAGTTTTACCTTTGACCGTGGTTCCGAGTTTATGGGTTATAGGGCTTTGGAGGATGGAATGGGGGCCAGAAGCTGGTTTTGTGATCCAAACTCGCCATGGCAAAAAGGTGCTATTGAGAACATCAACAAGCGCATCCGACGTTACTTACCCAGCAACACGGATCTGACGCAGGTCAACCCGGCCCAGTTGACTGCCCTCGCCCATGATCTCAACGCAACCCCGCGCAAGTGTCTTGGATTTAAAACACCCGCTGAAGTGTTCGCCTCCCTTTTGCAGGAGGCAGCATAATCAGGTAGCCTCATCAACGGCATGATGCACTTGGGATAACTTCTCCAGATATCGATCTCTTGGTTATCTGCTCGAATATCCGGTTCCGGTGTAGTCAGAATACAGGAGATTTATGATTATGGTCCCACAGGAAGTTTGGCGATTTCGACTTGCAAAAGAGCGTAATGTAAACGCGCGTGCGCCTGTGTTCGCTGACGGTCGCATATATCAGGTGTTCTATTTCGGTCGTAATCCTGACAAAAGTACCTTGATTGCCTTCGATGCAGAGGCGGGACATGAGATTTGGCGAGTAGACTTCCCTGATTGCATTAACGAACCAGTGGTTGGGGCCAGTGGTACAATATATGTAAGCAGTCTTGGCGGTAAGGCTTACGCTCATGATAAAAATGGCAGCGAGTTGTGGAGTGCCTATGTAGGGTTTGCACTTCGACGTCCCTGCCTTGCCGGGCCAAATCGTTTAATTCTTGTTGAAATGCATGGTCGGGCTTTTCGCACGTTCTGCCTGGATAGCTCTACGGGAGCGATTAATTGGCAGTTCGATAAGCCGGGGCATCGCTTCGATATCGGTGCCACAACCGATGTTGTTGTTCACGTTACGACAGAAGCTGGTGCGTCGTTTGATGATAAACCGATTAACCATCTGATTGCCCTCTCAGCCGACACTGGCGAAGAGTTGTGGGCGATCAGAAGCGAAACTTATCTTTTGGCATCGATGATCATAGATGATCTGGTCATCGTCGGAGCTCGTGGATCGTTGCGCGCGTTCGAGATGAAAGCTGGAAAGTTGGTTGCGCAATTCCCCATCCAACAGGATGCTGCGATCAATAACGGCTTGTCGTCCGTATCTGACGGCTTCGTATTTTTTGACGATAGCGGTACAATTCAGTGTGTTAGCCTAACAAAAAAACGCTCTCTGCTTCGTTCTGCACTGCGGTTTGACGAAAGGTGGTCCAATTCACTGCCTGTGAAACTGCTCGGACGTCCGGCCACATTTGATTCTACCATTATAGTGCTCGATGAAAGGGGCCATTTTCATCATCTCTCGGCGGAAAACGGGCGCAGATTATACTCCTTTGAAATGGGAACGGGCGACACCCAAGCCAATGGTGGAGTGGCGGAAGTAGGGTCACTCCTCGCCGCGTCCCATGGGAGAATGCTCGCTCTTTACCGCATTTAGAATTGATGAAGTCGACAGTGGCAAGGCCCAATCCCCAGAAACAAAAATATGGGAGCATATGTCCGGGATTATGGATGGCTCCATAGTGCTGACGCTCGCGAAGGTGTCAGTGAAGCGTCAAACGGCCTCGTCCTTGCATCGCGTTTTGATTTTCACGGATTGCGCTTGGTTTTACCCGTCATGCAAACAGTTGCCAAATCACTTTGGCGCTTGAAATCGTGCCAATCAGGTAATACCTAGACGTCCGCATTAACCTCGGCGGCCATACAATCACGTCAACATCGTTGTGAACACATTAGAATCGCAAAGGGAACAAACTGAGGGCCGGCAACTCGGCCAATTCCGCAAAGGAGGTAAATACGGGTGTCCAGCTCTTTGCCAGCGAGATCACGGTGCGGTGCTCCACTCCGTCCGTGGCAAGACAAGAGCGACAGTTCGAACTTGCACCCGAAATGACCGACCATGGCGAGGGAGCGACCCACCGGGCGCCGCCTGCGTTTATGCGCCGGACCGCAAGGCAGAGCGACGAAGCTCGCCGAGCCAATACGCTATATGCCGTCACGCTGGTTGGGGCTCGCCCGCCAGAAAAGCGAGCGGACGAAGTAAAGTCATGCGAACGCAGGGCTGACGACGTCTATCGATGGCAAATTGGCATTTGTGGTCGGGGGCACGGGATCGATCCCCGGGGTACGCCAAAGACGCGCGCTCACCAGACGACCGCCATGCCGATGTCAGGACCCAGCCCTTGGAGCGTCGGGCGTCCGCTGAAACAGCCGGCGATCTCATGGGCAAGCTCTTCGGTCAACACCCAGTTCAGCAATCAGTTTATCTATGACGAGCCGTATCGGCCTATGATTCGGGCGCTACTTCACGTGCAAGAAAACAACCGGTAACCGACTAAACAATAGCAACAGTTACGGTAAACTTATTGCCCGGATCGCTCATTCAGGCGGGACGTGCCAGAATGAAATAGACCAGGAGGGCGCTGCCGAAACACTCATTTCGGCAGCTTCATGGAAGGGGTTGCCGGAAGGGACAACTCCGCCGCATTCCGGAAGGCATGATGCTGTGATCCGCCACCTGGCGTAAGCGTCAGCAACAGCCGGCGCAATTTGTGAGAGGTCGGCTGGCGGGATTCCGGCTGCTTCGAACCGTTCCCTGACGATCGCAACATCTTCTGCCTTCACCGTCAGGCGCAATGCAGGACTGGTTGCCGCTAGTTCCGGTAACGCAACCGTGCTTCCATCGGCACCGCGTAGGTAGTCCCCGTTTTTGGTTACCCAGATCGGCATACTGTCCGTGCCATTGATCGTCTGATTACCCGCATCGAGCCCATCGGTCAGCCTTGATGCAAAGCTTTGAAGCTTGTCTTCAAAAGCAGGATTTTTCGCAGGCATCACGGTTGAAGGTTTGATGGGCATCAAACGTGTTGGCAGGGTTATAACGACCTGCCGTGTTCCGTCCGAGTCCGGTTTTGGTACATTGTCTCCTGGCTCAGCGAACCACTGCAACGGATCATTGGAGATGGCTTCATGCGCCGCGCGATAGGCGTTGTATTCGGTGAAGCTCGCGTGTTCGAGCCGGACTTCTGGCCCCAGTTCAGCACCGAGGTCACGCATGGACAACAATCCCCACATCGAAGTTTTCTGCTCCGGCCAGTTTATGCAGCCAGCGGTGATACAAGAGAATTTTTCAAGCGGGACACCCGCCTTGAACGCTGTTCCTATATCTTTTGTCAGTGGCATACCACCGAGTGCGAAAAGGGTTGCGCCGATGACGTTTCCTGCGTCTGCATTACTAGTGAACCACAGGTTTCGAGACCATTTCTGAAGTGAACCACCGCGGACAAGCCGCGGCACGTCACCGGTCACGAACGGCATGAGAATCACGGCATCGGTCTCGGCCGACACCATGTCCTTGCGCGCATTTTCGGCAGTCGCAGGTGCCAGGAACTCGTCGACCGGTCGAATGATAACCTGCCAAAATGTAATGGCAATGACTAACAATGCCGCCCCAAAAGCTGCGGCGATCAGCGCCAGCTTACGCATGTGAGCCTTCTGAGGAGAAATATACGCAATTTCCGAACCCGGTCATCGTGTGGCCACCTACCATCAATTTTGTGTTCAGAAGAAACCGGCTCTCGCCTTCCCATGCTCGCATTCTTCTGGACCGTTTGGACTTGTTCTTTAAATTGGCCGCAATTTCAGCTTCGGCTCGACTGAACCAATTGAGAGCGAAAGGAGGCAAGACTGTGTGGAATTCGCCAGTTCTGCCGAAGCTTGTGCGAGAAAGTACATATTTTCACACTATACGGGAACTCCTGAATTTGCGTTCCTGAAATCGCCTATATACAGAAAATATCCGTAACTTTTCCATGGCTCGCAAAATGGAACTTAACAACCATTGCTGCAAAGCCAACGACAACATGTACCGGGCGATCATAATACCGCGAATGGTTTCTGCGGAGAATGGTAGTGTCCTTAAGATCAGCTCGCCGAGGGCGTCAAATGCATATCAAAACGTTTTACAGACTTTCATTAACCAGTTCCGGGGTGGCAATTGCCGGGGCTCTAATGGCAGCCGGATTAAAGTTCAGTGGCGGTCAACTTGTGAATAACAATGCCAAAGAGGTTTGAATACTTCCAAAGCGGGCGGATATGATCCCGTTTGGAGGCCATATTCGCCGCTCGGCAGGCCGACACGCTGCTGCAATCAACGGGTCACGAGAAGGAAACACGATTGGACGACTGTCTTGTTTGATAAGGAAATTCTTGCGGCTGAGCGGGCTCGGTTAACGCAGGATGTTGATGAACTGCGTAGACAACTCGCCCAGCTCAAGCTGGAGCAATCCGCTCTCCTGGCATTCATAGACAGGGCACATCGGCGCAACATTCTGGTCGTTGGGTTCGTTTCCGTGGCAACGGCGATCGGCTGGGCCCTGGACGCTTCAGAATGGTTGCGGTGGTATCTGCTCGCCTTTACCTTGCTGCTGTGTGGCGTGTTCACATTCGGGGCAAGCGGGCTAGAGCGTTTCCGTTTTTCTCTGAATCGAATGCGCTTCCCAAATCAGTTTTGTTCTGATTCACTGATGCTGGCTGGATGGAGGCCAGCGTTGGATGACCGCACCGATATCGAATGATCTTCGAGAGCGCGTTATTGCCGCCGTGCTGAGTGGCGAAAGCGTTCGTTCAGTGGCGACGCGGTTTGAAATTGCCGCATCTTCAGTCGTAAAATGGTCCCAGCGCCATCGTGCGACCGGATCGGTTCATCCCGGCAAGATGGGCGGCCACCGCAAGCGGATACTCGAACCGCATCGTGATATCATTGTGCAACGGCTCGCCGAGAACCCACACCTGACACTCCATGGCCTGAAGGCGGCGTTGACCGAGCGGGGTATTTCCGTCTCGCACAATACGATCTGGGAATTCATTCGCAGTGAAGGGCTGCGCTTCAAAAAAAACACTATTCGCCCTTGAGCAAGCTCGTGCCGACGTCGCTCGCAAAAGACAGCGCTGGAAGACCCTGCAAAATCACCTTGATCCCGAACGGCTGGTCTTCATTGATGAGACCTGGATCAAGACCAACATGTCGCCGATCAGAGGCTGGGGTCCAAAAGGCAAGCGACTGCGGGCATTTGCACCGCATGGCCACTGGCGCACGCTGACATTCCTGGGCGCTTTGAGAAACGATCAGCTTACAGCACCCTGTGTCTTCGACGGACCGATGAACGGCCAGTGTTTCCGCGCCTATGTCGAGCAGCAGTTGGTCCCGGTGCTCAAGCCAGGCGACATTGTCGTCATGGACAATCTCGGCAGCCATAAGTCGGCAACCATCCGTCAATTGATCAAAGCCGC
>NZ_JBCAUP010000027.1:0-81313 GCF_038433355.1 Brucella cytisi | reverse complement strand
GCGGCTTTGATCAATTGACGGATGGTTGCCGACTTATGGCTGCCGAGATTGTCCATGACGACAATGTCGCCTGGCTTGAGCACCGGGACCAACTGCTGCTCGACATAGGCGCGGAAACACTGGCCGTTCATCGGTCCGTCGAAGACACAGGGTGCTGTAAGCTGATCGTTTCTCAAAGCGCCCAGGAATGTCAGCGTGCGCCAGTGGCCATGCGGTGCAAATGCCCGCAGTCGCTTGCCTTTTGGACCCCAGCCTCTGATCGGCGACATGTTGGTCTTGATCCAGGTCTCATCAATGAAGACCAGCCGTTCGGGATCAAGGTGATTTTGCAGGGTCTTCCAGCGCTGTCTTTTGCGAGCGACGTCGGCACGAGCTTGCTCAAGGGCGAATAGTGTTTTTTTTGAAGCGCAGCCCTTCACTGCGAATGAATTCCCAGATCGTATTGTGCGAGACGGAAATACCCCGCTCGGTCAACGCCGCCTTCAGGCCATGGAGTGTCAGGTGTGGGTTCTCGGCGAGCCGTTGCACAATGATATCACGATGCGGTTCGAGTATCCGCTTGCGGTGGCCGCCCATCTTGCCGGGATGAACCGATCCGGTCGCACGATGGCGCTGGGACCATTTTACGACTGAAGATGCGGCAATTTCAAACCGCGTCGCCACTGAACGAACGCTTTCGCCACTCAGCACGGCGGCAATAACGCGCTCTCGAAGATCATTCGATATCGGTGCGGTCATCCAACGCTGGCCTCCATCCAGCCAGCATCAGTGAATCAGAACAAAACTGATTTGGGAAGCGCATTCGATTCAGAGAAAAACGGAAACGCTCTAGGAATAAGATGCGGCGAAAGCAATTCACGTGGCGAGATGAAATTGCTATAGGCGAGTAGGGTTCACGGCTGGCGCACGATCCCGCGCCAAGTCTGGCCTTCTGGGGAAGTATATTCGAGAAGATGTCGCTGCGGTCTATTAAGGGCAGTTTGAAATATCCGCTGATCCGTGCGGGGCTGGAGGCTATTGCCTTTTCCGGTGCGTCGGTGCTTTTCCCTTCTGCCGGTGGGCGCGGTGTCGTCTTCACGATGCATCACGTCAAACCGGAAGATGCGACAGATCGGTCAGACCCCAACGCCATTCTTTCGATTACGCCGCAAACGCTTGAAATGGCGATAGAAGCGGCATTGGAAGCGGGCCTTGTGCCGGTGCATTTGCATGACTTGCCGAGGCTGCTTTCCGAACAAGGCAGCACCCGGAAATATGTCGCCTTCACGCTGGACGATGGTTATCGGAACAATGCAGACTTCGCGGCCCCTGTGTTTGCCAGATACAGCATTCCCTACACGATTTTCATCACGACGGGTTTCGTGGAACGCAAGCGATCCATGTGGTGGCGGACCATTGCGGCTCTGGTGACGGAGGCCGACAGTTTCCAGTTCGACTTTGGCGGCGGTGTTCTCGATGTGCGCGCAGCAACTCCGGCCCAGAAATCAGCGGCCTTTGCCCAGCTTGTGCAGTTCATGCAGTGTTTCGATGAAGATGAGGCAGTAGCTCGCATAGACGCAGCTGCACAAACGGTCGGGATCGACGCAATTTCGCTTGTCGATGAATCGGTGATGAACCCATCGGAATTGCGTGCTCTTGCGGTGGACCCGCTTGTGCATCTTGGCGCCCACACGGTCACTCATGTCAATTTATGTCGTGTCGATGACGAAAGACTGGCCAAGGAAATCGCTGACTCGACCGAATCAGTAGAACGCTATGCTGGTTATAGGCCGCGATCCTTTGCCTATCCATATGGATGGAAGGCGGCCGTTGGCGAACGCGAGATCAGGGCGGTTTCAGAAGGCGGGTTCGATGTCGGGGTGACCACCCAGCCCGGTGTGCTGCAGCAAACAGGTGTTATGCCAGCCGCAGCGATTCCGCGTATTTCACTCAACGGCTATTTTCAGAAGAAACGCTATATAAAGGTGCTCGTTTCAGGCCTGCCGTTCAAGCTGCTCTAGCAATAGTCCATTTCCAGAAATACTGCCCTGAAACACGAAAGGCCGCCTGTCGGCAGCCTTCGTAAAACCTGATCTGGAGAAAAACTGGAGCGGGCGAAGGGATTCGAACCCTCGACCCCAACCTTGGCAAGGTTGTGCTCTACCCCTGAGCTACACCCGCTCGCGCCAGTCATTCCGGAAACCGTTCATTTCCGTCAGGCAGGCGCTATATGGACCAACGCTCCGGAGATTGCAACAGGGAAATTTGCTTCTTTGTGCAAGATATTTTCCGGTTCCCTCCAAAGCTGTGGATGAAGTCAACGCCCGAGGCGTGTGACGCTGATCAGCGAGGCAAACAGTGCGAAGCCGGATGCGAAGAAGAGAATATAGGGTGTTCCTTCCACGCCCCATTGCGACAGCAGAAAGGCGACGAAAGCCGCCCCCAGCGATTGGCCGAGAAGGCGCGCCGTGCCCAGCATGCCGCTGGCGGCCCCGCTGCGTGAGCGCGGCGTCGAGGTAATCATCATGCGATTGTTCGGTGCCTGAAAGAGGCCGAAACCAATTCCGCAAATTGCCATGCGCCAGCATATATCCGGTATCGATGGATGTTCCGGCAACATGCCCACCAGAGCAAGGCCGATGGCGAATATGATGAGCCCAAACAGGCCCAGAATCGCCGGTGAGTGTTTGTCGGACAGTTTGCCCGAAAGCGGCGCGACCATGGCAAGCGCAATGGGCCAGGGCATCATCAGGAAACCAACCTCGATCGGCCTGAAGCCAAAGACGACCTGAAAGAGGAACGGCAGCGAGATGAATGCCATCATCTGCGCCAGAAACGACATGATCGAAGTACAGATGGAAAGCGTAAAGACGGGAATGCGCAAGAGGTCGAGCGGCAGCAGCGGATCGGCCATGCGTAGCGACCGCCGTGTGAGGAGAACAGCCGCGGTTACGCAGCCCACCGCCTGCAACAGCACGACGAAGGAACCGATTTCGTTGCCTGCACTGTCGATGGTTGTGATCAGAAGACCGAAGGTGAGCGCTGACAGGATGGCGCTGACCACGTCGAATTTGCGTGCGGAGCGCTCATTCTCGGGCAGGCTTTTGAGGCCCATCACGACGGCAGCAATGCCGAGTGGAATATTGATGACGAAAAGCCACGGCCAGCTCAGGGACGAGAGCATGACACCGGCAAGCGTCGGCCCGATGGTCGATGAAACGGCGACGAAGAGTGCATTGAGGCCGATGGCTGTACCGAATTTTGCCTGCGGCACCGTATAGCGCAAAAGGGCGGTGTTGACGCTCATCAGGCCTGCTGCACCCAGTCCCTGTATGATGCGGGCGAAAGTGAGCGCTTCCAGTGAGCGTGAGAAAACGCAGGCGACGGAAGCGACGGTGAACAATGCCACGCCGCCAAGATAGACACGCCTGTAGCCATAGATTTCGCCAAGTGCTGCAAGCGGAAGCAGGGTGACCACAATTGCAAGCTGATAGCCGTTGACGATCCAGATCGAGGCTGCAGGACCAGCCGAAAAATCGGTGGCAATCGTCGGGAGGGCGACATTTGCGATGGTGCCATCGATGACGGCAAGCGTCAGGCCCACCATCAGGGTTGCCCATGCCCAATAGATTCTCGGCTTAGGCAAACCGTCCGGAGCGGCGGACGTGCCTTGATGGATCGCGGTTTCGTGCTTCATATTATGACCAGTATTCGGATTAATATGGCTGGCGCTTCCACGTTCGCCGGAACCGCTTCAAATGCCACAAATAAAAACAGGTTTCCTGTAACCTTAACCCTATTGGGAAGGTCGGCAAGTTATCTAGCCGAAAATTGCCGGACGAAAACTGTTTTCGGGCCATAAACTGGCCGAGTAACGCTATTGTGTGCCACTTTCCGCCTGAACCGGCAGTTTCATGACATGCGCATACTTGTGCGGATTGAAGCTCAGATAGAGCGGGCAGATGCTCGCGACCAGAACGAGGTGCATGATCCAGCCGGAAGCAAACGAACCGGTCAGGCCATGCAGGAAAGCGGTCGCGACGGGACCGAGAGCCGCGGTCAGAAAGCCACCGCCCTGCATCATGGCAGCCAGTGCGCCTGCTTCTTCCGGTTTGGGCAGGTGATCGAGTGATGTAATCATGGCGAGTGCGAAGCTGCCGCCGAGACCTGCGCCGCAGATCGCAGACCAGAAGAAAGGCGAAAGCTGGGGTGCCAAGGCAAGGCCTGCGAAGCCAATTGCCTGCATAGCCAATGTCAACAGCAGCCACGGGCGGCGGTCGGTACTGTGGCGCGCGACGAGCGGCAGTCCGAAAGCCGCTAGCGCCTGTGCAACAGCCATCGCCGCGACGAGATTGCCGGTGGTGGAGGCAGCAAGACCCAGCGATTGATAATAGGGCGCGAGCCAGGCGACCATGGACGAGTAGCCCGCATTGACGAGACCGAAGGCAGCCATCAGCACCCAGGTGCGGGGGCGCCGCAGCAGGTGCCCGGTTATTCCGGATTTTTTGCCCGACGATGACGTCTCGCGGAGAATGGGCAGTGCCGTCAGCAAAGCCAGGACGGCGGGGATTGCAAGGACGGCAAGGGCGAAGCGCCAGTTATGCTGGCTGCCCGCAAGCCATGGTGTCAGCCGCGCGCCGAGAGCTCCGCCCCCCATGATCATGGCAGAATAGAGCCCTGTTACGGTGGCAATGCTCGACGGGAAATTGGCTTTGATGAGGCCGGGCATCAAGGCCTGAATCATTGCAACGCCAGCACCGCACAGAACGGCGGTTAGCACCAGCGAAACGCCATCCGGCACGAAGCCGCGCAGGAGGGAGCCTGCCGCAAGAATGGCAAGTGCTGCGAACATGCTGCGCCGGGTGCCGAACAGCGACTGGATACGCGGAGCCGCGAAAGCGCCAAGCCCCATCAGCATCATTGGCAGGAAGGTGAGCAGGGACAGCCCACCGAAACCCATGCCGGTATCGGCCGCGATATCCGAAAGCACCGGCCCCGGCGCGGTCAGGAACGGACGCAGGTTGAGGCCGATCAAGACGACGAGCGCGATGAGGGCGAGGCTTGCTGTGTTCTTGCTGCCGGTCGCCGGATGGATGGTAGTCTGCATGTTTCAGGTGCCAGTCTTCTTCTTGCTTTCCCATACTTGGTAGAGTTCAGGATCGTTTTCCGGCGGGGAATGTTCGAAACTGATGCCGTTCTGTGCGTCGAGAGGCTTGGCGAGTTCAACGGCGATTTTTGCGGTTGAAAGGCCGAAGGTTTCGGCCTGCTCATTGGAATAGGCGAAGCGGATTTTTTCAATACCGGCCATGCGCATCGCGGCAAAGCACATGGGGCAGGGCTGGCCGCTGGCATAGACTTCACAGCCGTCGAGCCGTGGCGATTGCAACGTCTTGCCCGCCGCGCGCAGTGCCAGCAATTCGGCATGGGCGGTCGGATCGCAATCGGCCTGCATGCGATTGACGCCTGTGGCGATGACCTTGCCGCCCTTGACGACCACGGCGCCGAACGGGCGTCCGCCTTGTTCGACATTGTAGAAGGCGAGCCTTATGGCCTGATCGAGATATGTGCTGTCGTTGCTCATTTCGCGCCAGCCTTTTCCAGCATGGTCACCATGGGCGCATAGCCGCGGCTGCGGGCATGCTGAAGCGGCGTGATGCCGTCCTTATCTGCCAGATTGACGTCGGCACCGGCGTCGATGAGAAGCTTCACGATATCGACGTGGTGCTGGCCACCGTCGCCGAGCATGATGGCTTCGAGGAGCGCCGTCCAGCCAAGATTGTTGACGTGATCGACCTTGACGCCAGCCGCGATCAGCGTGCGCACCGTTTCGACATGCCCCCGTTCGGAAGCGGGAATGAGTGCAGTTCCGCCATAGCGATTGGTGCTCTTCAGGTCCGCACCGTGCGCAAGCGTCATCTTGAGGATTTCGAGGTGTCCGCGCGCGCCAGCATAAAGATAGGGGCTGTCCTTGATGGCATCCTTGGCATTGACGTCAGCGCCAGCATCAATGAGTGCACGGGCGACATCGACATGATTGGCATGGGTGGCCGCCAGAAGCGCCGTCTCGCCATTCTTGCCGCGCGCTTCGAGGTCCGCTCCGGCTTTGATGGCTGCATTGACCGCAGCCAGATCGCCAGATGTTGCGGCCTGAAGAAGAGAAGTTTCGGCTTGGGCTGCGGCGTGGTGGCCCGGCAATGTCGGTTCGGTCATAACTATCGTCCCTGCAATCAATGCCAAGGCACTCAAGCTGAATATTGTTTGACGCATCGGCTGGTTCTCCTGCTTGTTGCGTTCATACAAGCAAGGTGTCATATTTGGAAATTAAATGTTGAACTGATATCCAGTGGGTTTATGAATACTTCTTTCAATCTCGATCTTTTGCGGGCCTTTGTGGCTGTTGTCGACAGCCGTAGTTTTACGGCTGCGGCCTTGCAGCTGCACTCGACCCAATCGACCATAAGCCAGAAGATCATACGGCTGGAGGAAGCTGTTGGACAGGCGCTTCTGGAACGTGCCCGGCATGATGTGCGCCCGACGGATGCAGGCGAAAAGCTGCTGGGCTATGCGCGCCGTATCCTGCATCTGCATGATGAGGCGGCAGCTGCGATGACTGGCACAGCACTTGCTGCCGTGTTCCGCCTCGGCCTGCCGGAAGATTTTGCCTCACGGCTGGTTACGCCTGCGTTGGCGCGTTTCATGCGCACACATCCCAATACGAAACTTGAGGTGACGAGCGGTCTCAGCCGCGATTTGCAGAAAGGTTTCGAAACCGGTGAGTTTGACCTTGTCATGGTGAAACAAAAACGTGGCGAAACGGTTGGGACCATGCACTGGCCGGAGCCGCTGTCCTGGCTCGATAGCGCCGATTTTTCTATTTCCCATGTTGATCCGCTGCCGCTCGTCGTGTTCCCACCCAACGGGCTTTATCGCAGCGACATGATGGAGGCTCTCGATCGGGTGGGCAGGCGCTGGCACGTGGTTTTCACCAGCTCCAGTCTGGTGAGTATTCAAAGTGCGGTCGCCGAGGGGCTGGGTGTCAGCCTGCTGCCGACGCGTGTTGCGCTTCCCGGTCATCAGGTGGTGCCTGCCGCAGCAGGATTGCCGTCCGTCGAGCCGATGGAAATCGTCATCCGGCACATGGACAACGGCCCCGACCAGATCCGTCAGCTTGCCGAAATGCTGGCGGAGATTGTCGGAGACTGAGAAGGTTTCAGACAGGCCGCCGACCTGTGCTCTCCCTCGACAATTGCTTGCTCTGATTGATTGTATCGTTTCGAGTGCCTTTCACGAAATTTCCGGTCTTTCATTCTGTTTAGTTTCTGAAAAGCACATCCGTTTTCAGATTGACTGATTTTGTATCCAGGATATTGTGTCCAGAAAAGTTGGGAGGCTTTTCTATTGGCGGCTTTTGAATGGCGCAGTCAGACCCGTTTGCTGGACGAAGTGGCAGAGGCACTTCGTGAGCGAATCTATGCTGGTGACTATGCGCCGGGCGCGATACTCAGGCAGGAACATATAGCGGCTGAGTTCGGCATCAGCCGGACGCCCTTGCGTGAAGCCTTGCGCGTTCTGGAGCGTGACGGGCTCGTCATTCACCTGCCAGGTCGGGGGGTGCGTGTCGCTTCCGCCGATCTCACCCGCCTGATCGATGCCTATGCCGTGCGCGAAGTGCTGGACGGTGTGGCCGCGCGCTTTGCCGCTGAGCGGGCGAGCGATGCGGATATTGCAAAACTGCGTGCGCATGTTGCGGGGCAGGGCACGGTCGTCGATCCATGGGACCCGAAAGCCTACACCCAGTCAAATGTCGATTTTCATATGGCGGTGATGAACACGGCGGGCAACGCGTCGCTGATCGCCTTCGTGCCACTTCTGCGGATGACATCGCAGGTTTTTGCGCCTTCGTTCTCGTTGTCCGTCGACAGGGCGCGCGATGCAATCCGCGAACATGGTGCAATTGTCGAAGCCATCGCTTCGCGCGATGGGGAGGAAGCCGAGCGGCTGGCGCGGGCGCATATTCGCGCCACAACCGCGAGACTGGAGGCGGAAATGCCTCTTCGGGAGAATGAAAATGAAACATGAGAACAAGACGGGAGGAGCCGGCTTGCTCCGTTATGGCAATTTCATCGCAGGCGAATGGCAGGATGCCGTTGGCGGCGAGCATATCACGCTCCGAAATCCTTCCGACGGCAGCGATCTTGCGCTGATTGCGCGCGGCACCAAGGCTGATATCGATCTGGCGGTGGCTGCGGCCCGTAGCGCGTTTTCCGGCGATTGGGGCAAGCTGACGGCGACCGAGCGCGGTCGTGTGCTGCACCGCATGTCGGAAGAAGTGCTGAAGAACATTGATCTCCTGACCGATCTGGAATCGAAAGATGTCGGCAAGCCGATCACTCAGGCCCGCGCCGATGTGGTGGCGCTGGCGCGTTATCTCGAGTTTTACGGCGCTTCCGCCGACAAGGTGCATGGCGACACGCTGCCCTATCAGAACGGCTTTACGGTTCTGTCGATCTATGAGCCGCATGGGGTCACGGGGCATATCATTCCGTGGAACTATCCGATGCAGATTCTGGGTCGCAGCCTTGGCGCAGCGCTGGCCATGGGCAATGCAGCCGTGGTCAAGCCTGCCGAGGAAGCCTGCCTGACCATACTGGAATTTGCGAAGATTGCCGAAAAGGCTGGTCTGCCGGTCGGCGCGCTCAATGTGGTGACCGGGCTTGGCGCGGAAGCGGGTGCAGCGCTTTCCGAACATCCCGATGTCAACCATATCTCGTTTACGGGGTCGGTGCGCACGGGTGAAGCGGTACAGGCAGCAGCGGCAAAGAACACCGTGCCGGTGACGCTGGAACTTGGCGGAAAATCGCCGCAGATCGTTTTCGCCGATGCCGATCTCGATCGCGCTTTGCCGTTTCTGGTCAATGCCGGTATCCAGAATGCCGGTCAGACCTGCTCGGCTGCGTCGCGCATTCTCGTCGAGCGTAGCATTTATGAAGATGTCGTGGCGCGCATGTGCGAACGCTACCGTGCGCTGAAAGTCGGCCCTGCCAGTGCCGATCCGTCGGTTGGTCCGGTGGTGTCGCAGCGCCAGAAGGCGATTGTCGAAACCTATCTCGAACTGGCGCAGGAAAGCGGTCTGGCCATTGCCGCGCAAGGCGTGCTGGCCGAAGACGCGCCGGAAGGCGGGGCCTATGTGTTGCCGACGCTGATCCGCGACGTGCCTGCCGATCATCGTCTGGCGCAGGAGGAAATCTTCGGCCCGGTGCAGGTCATCCTGCCGTTCGATACCGAAGAAGAAGCCATCGCGATTGCCAATGGCACATCCTATGGTCTCGTTTGCGGCATCTGGACCAATGACGGCGGACGTCAGTTCCGCCTCGCGCATGCCATCCATGCCGGTCAGGTGTTCATCAATAATTACGGCGCTGGCGGCGGTATCGAACTGCCATTCGGCGGCGTCAAGAAATCCGGCCATGGCCGCGAAAAGGGTTTTGAGGCGCTTTACGGATTTGCCTCGCTGAAGACAATTTCCGTGTATCACGGCTGAAAATAGCATTCGGGAGAATTACAGTGTCGCTTGAAGGTAAGGTCGCGCTCATCACGGGAGCAGGTTCGGGGTTTGGCGAAGGCATGGCAAAGCGCTTTGCCTCAGGCGGCGCGAAAGTCGTCATCGTTGACCGCGACAAGGCGGGAGCCGAGCGCGTCGCAGGCGAAATCGGCGATGCGGCACTGGCCGTTGCTGCCGATATTTCCAAGGAATCTGATGTCGATGCAGCAGTGGAAGCCGCTCTGTCGAAATTCGGCAAGGTCGATATCCTCATCAACAATGCCGGTATCGGTCACAAGCCGCAAAATGCCGAACTGGTTGAGCCGGAAGAATTCGACCGCATTCTCGGCGTCAATGTGCGCGGCGTTTATCTCATGACGCGCAAGCTCATTCCGCATTTCAAGGGCAATGGCGAAGGCGTTATTCTGAACGTCGCTTCGACCGGCGCTGGGCGCCCGCGTCCGAACCTCGCCTGGTACAATGCCACCAAGGGCTGGGTCGTTTCCGTGACCAAGGCGCTGGCTATCGAGCTTGCTCCAGCAAAGATTCGCGTCGTGGCGCTGAACCCGGTTGCCGGTGAAACGCCGCTTCTCACCACCTTCATGGGCGAAGACACCGAGGAAATCCGTAAAAAATTCCGCGATTCCATCCCGATGGGCCGCCTGTTGAAACCCGACGATCTGGCTGAAGCTGCGGCTTTCCTTTGCTCGCCCGCTGCCTCTATGATTACCGGGGTTGCGCTCGACGTGGATGGTGGGCGTTCGATTTAAAAAAAGAGACGAGGGGAGCCAAAGAGGAACAATGGGTAAACTGCTGAAAGCCGGGCTGATAACAGCCGCGATGCTGGCATCGATCAACGGTGCATTTGCAAAAGATACGCTGGTGGTTGGCGAAGTGCTGGAACCGCCGGGCCTCGATCCGACGGCGAATGCTGCTGCTGGTATCCGGCAGGTTACCTATGCCAACCTTTATGAAGGTCTGGTGCGCATTGTCGAAGACGGCACGGTGAAGCCGCTTCTGGCTGAAAGCTGGACCGTCTCCGACGACAAGAAAACCTATACGTTCAAGCTGCGTCAGGGCGTGAAGTTTCACGACGGCACACCGTTTGACTGCTCGGTCGTGAAGTTCTCCTATGAACGCGCAGTGGCTCCGGATTCCACCAATGCGCAGAAGGGCCTGTTCGCGCCGATTGAAAGCACGCAATGTCCTGACCCGGCGACCGCCGTTGTCACGCTGAAGCGCCCGACCTCGAACTTCCTGTTCAATATGGGCTGGGGCGATGCGGTGATGATCGCACCGAATTCGGCTGGCGACAACAAGACCAAGCCGGTCGGCACCGGTCCGTTCAAGTTCAAGCGCTGGGTGCAGGGCGACCGCGTCGAGCTGGAACGCAACGCGGATTACTGGGGTGAGCCTGCAAAGCTCTCTGCCGTCACATTCCGCTTCGTCAGCGATCCGTCGGCTGCAGCGGCTGCCATCCTCGCCGGTGACATCGACGTGTTCCCGATGTTCCAGGCGCCTGAGCTGATCAGCCGCTTCAAGAGCGACGACAAGCTGCAGGTCGAAGTGGGCGATACGGCAGGCAAGGTGCTGCTGTCGCTCAACAATGCCAAGGCGCCTTTCGATAATGTGAAGGTGCGTCAGGCGCTGGCTCATGCCATCGACAGCAAGACGCTGATCGAAGGCGTTTATTCAGGTTTCGGCACGCCCATTGGCTCGCATTATGCGCCGGTCGATCCGGGCTATGTCGATCTGTCGGAAACCTATCCGTATGATCCGGCCAAAGCGAAGCAGTTGCTGGAAGAGGCTGGCGTGCCGGCTGGCACATCGATCACCATCACGCTTCCACCTCCGGCTTATGCGCGCCGCGGCGGCGAGATCATTGCGGCCATGCTGGCGGAAGTTGGCATTCAGGCCAATCTCGTGCCGATCGAATTTGCGCAATGGCTGGATCAGGTGTTCAAGCGGTCGGATTTCGATGCGACGATTATCGCGCACACTGAAGCACGCGATCTCGATATCTACGCCCGCGACAAATACTACTTCAACTATAACAACCCGGAATATAAGGCGCTCTACAAGGCCTATGCCGAGGCCGGTAGCGATGAGGAACAGCTCGAACTCGTGAAGAAGCTGCAGGAAAAACTTGCTGCCGACGAGCCGAATATCTTCCTCTATGCACTGCCGAAAATCGGTGTGTGGAACAAGAATGTGAAGGGTCTGTGGAAGAACATGCCGATTCCGGCTGACGACCTGACGCAAGCCTATTGGGCTGAATAACAAGGTTCGCCCCGTCGTTTGCTCGGCGGGGCGGTTTTACGCGAATGGCCACGCACCCCATAAAGATAAGGGGGAGGGCGTGCGGCGAGTTGGAATGTGGAAAGCGGATATCCGTCTTTTCAAGGAGGTCGCTTTGCTGGCTTATATATCCGGGCGATTGGTTTCGCTTCTGCTTACGACGCTTGCGGCTTCCGTCATCGTCTTTCTGCTTATGCAGGTGCTACCGGGGGATCCGGCGGCGGTGATCCTCGGCATCAATGCGCAGCCTGAAACGCTGGCAGCACTTCACAAGCAGCTCGGCCTCGATCAGCCGCTCTGGTGGCGTTATCTCGAATGGATTGGCGGCTTTCTGAAAGGTGATTTCGGCACGAGCTACACATACTCCGTGCCGATCAGCGAATTGCTCGGACCGCGCATCATGGTCACGCTGCCACTGGCTTTACTTTCCATGATCCTGTCCGTTGCTGTTGCTATTCCGGTTGGCGTCTATGCGGCATCCAAGCGCGGCAAGACCGGCGATGTGCTCTCCATGGGCGTGGCACAGGTCGGTGTTGCAATTCCGAATTTCTGGCTCGGTCTGCTTTTGATCCTGCTCTTCGCCTTGCAGCTCGGCTGGTTTCCGGCCTCGGGCTTTGCGGGTTGGGAAGGCGGCTTCTGGAACGGCATCCGCTCGTTGTTCCTGCCGGCGCTTGCTCTTGCGCTGCCGCTTGCCGCCATTCTGGCCCGCGTCACCCGCTCCGCTGTCATCGAGACGCTGGGCGAGGATTTCGTGCGGACCGCGCGCGCCAAGGGGCTGACCCGCAAGGCAGCACTCTGGCGTCATGCGGTGCCGAATGCGCTGATCCCGGTTGTCACCATCATCGGCCTGCAATTTTCCTTTCTGCTGGCGGGAACCATCATCATCGAAAACGTCTTCAATCTGCCCGGTCTTGGTCGGCTGGTGTTTCAAGCCATCGCGCAGCGCGATCTCGTCACCGTGCAGTCACTGGTGACGCTGCTTGCCGCTTCCGTGATCGCGGTCAATTTCATTGTCGATCTTGTCTATGGCTTCATCGATCCGCGCCTTTCGACGGGAGGCAGCCGATGAGTGAAACGCAGGCTCTCCCGAAGCCGGGTGTATTCAAAACAGTGCTGCTGAGCCGCAGCCTGACTGTCGGCTCTTTCATCACGATCATTCTGGTTGCGATGGCCGTTATCTCCTATGTCTGGACGCCATATTCGCCGACCGCCATGAACTTCCGTGACAAGTTGCAAGGTCCGAGTTTCAGCCATCTGTTCGGCACGGATAATTTCGGGCGCGACGTGTTTTCCATGATCATGGTCGGCGCTCGCAACTCCATCGCGGTGTCAATCATCGCCGTGTTGGTCGGTGCGGGCATTGGCATACCGCTTGGGGCTTTTGCGGCTGCACGTGGCGGCATGGTGGACGGCTTTGTCATGCGCATGACCGATCTGGCCTTTGCGTTTCCGGCACTTCTTACCGCCGTCATCATCACCGCGATTTTCGGGCCCGGCGCCGTCAATGCCATGATCGCCATCGGCATTTTCAATATCCCGGTGTTTGCGCGCGTCACGCGTGGCGCATCACTGGGCCTGTGGAAGCGCGAATATGTGCAGGCTGCGCGTTGTGCCGGGCGTGGCGATGTGTCGATCACGCTTTTGCATGTGCTGCCCAATATCAACCATGTGCTGATCGTGCAGGCGACGATCCAGTTCGCGCTCGCCATCGTTGCCGAAGCGGGCCTTTCCTATGTCGGGCTTGGCACGCAACCTCCGATGCCGAGCTGGGGCAAGATGCTCAACGATGCACAGACCTTTATTTATGATGCGCCATGGCTCGCCATTTTCCCCGGCCTTGCCATCACGCTCGCCGTGCTTGGTCTCAACATGCTGGGCGATGGATTGCGCGATGTGCTTGATCCGCGCGTCAGGAGGCAGAGATGACAACACCTTTGCTTGAAATGGACAATATGTCCGTTGAATTGCCTATTGGCCTCAAGGTCTCGGATATCGTGTCCGATATCACGCTGACGCTCAATCGCGGTGAACGCCTCGGCGTGGTGGGTGAGTCCGGCAGCGGCAAGTCGATCACTGCCCTCGCTGCCATGGGTCTGCTGCCGGACCGTATGCGCGTGCGCGGCACGTTGCGTTTCGACGGGGAGGATCTGGCAAGCAAGCCGGAAGCGGAACTGTGCAGGATGCGCGGACGGCGCATGGCGATGATCTTTCAGGAGCCTATGACGGCGCTCAATCCGGTCAAGACCATCGGCGCACAGATTGCCGAAGGTCGCCGTCTGCATTTGGGCGAAAGCCGGGCCGATGCGGAGCGCAAGGCGCGCGAGCTTCTGGATCGTGTGGGGCTGCCTGCACCGCGTTTCAATCTCGATCTTTACCCGCACCAGCTTTCCGGCGGACAACGCCAGCGCGTGATGATCGCCATGGCGATTGCCTGTGAGCCTGATTTGCTGATCGCCGATGAGCCGACCACCGCGCTCGATGTGACTGTGCAGGCGCAGATCCTCGATCTCATGGATGAACTGATCGACGAAACCGGCACGGCCCTGATGCTGATCACCCATGATCTCGGCGTCGTTTCGGAAATGACTGATCGGATTGCCGTCATGTATGCGGGCCGCATCGTTGAGACCGGGCGCACGGAAGCCGTCTTCCATCGTATGGCGCATCCTTATGCGCGGGGGCTGTTCCAGGCTGCTCCACATGGGGCGGCACTTGTGCGCAACCATGGCACAGGGCGCCAGCGCCTTGCCGCCATCCCCGGCGTGGTGCCCGATCCGCTGGCGCGTCCACCCTATTGCACCTTCGCCGACCGCTGCGCCTTCGTGCAGGACGATTGCCGAAGGGCGATACCGGGGCTGGATTTCATCGCCGAGAATGACGGCGTCGCGCATCGCGCCGCCTGTATTCACCCGCGAGACGGCGAGGTGGTGTTATGAGCAACATGATTTTGCAGGTGCGCGATGTGGTGCGCGAATATCAATTGCCGCGCGCATCATTCTTTTCACGAACGAGCGCGTTGCGCGTTCTGCACGGTGTGAATGTCGAGATTGAAGCAGGTCAAAGTCTTGGCATTGTTGGCGAAAGCGGTTCCGGGAAGTCCACGCTGGCCCGCGCCGTGATGGGGTTGGAACGCCCGCAATCGGGGCAGATTCTGATCAACGGACAGGATATCTATGCGCTGGATCGCTCGGGCCTGCGTGAAGCGCGCAAGGGCTTTCAGGCGATCTTTCAGGATCCTTACGGTTCGCTTGATCCGCGCCATACGGTCAAGCGCATCATTTCCGAGCCGATTGTATCGCTGGAAAGCGGCACCAGTTCCAAAGAGCGGGACGAGCGTGTGGCTGAAGTGCTGGAAGCGGTTGGGTTGCCCAAAGCCTCGGCGGAAAAATATCCGCATGAGTTTTCAGGTGGGCAGCGTCAGCGCATTGCCATTGCGCGCGCCCTGATCACCAAACCGGCGCTGATCGTCGCGGACGAGCCGGTTTCGGCGCTCGACGTTTCCATTCAGGCGCAGGTTTTGAACCTGATGATGGATTTGCAGGAGAAGTTCGGCCTCTCCTATCTCTTTATCAGCCATGATCTTGGTGTCGTGCGCGCCATCACCGACCGCGTGGCTGTCATCTATCGCGGAAATATCGTCGAGCAGGGGCCAACGAATGAGGTCTTCGACAATCCGCGGCATGATTATACGCGCGCGCTGGTTGATGCCGTGCCAAAGCCTTTCTCCGGTCGCCGCAAGCGCGTGCGACGTCCAAGCTCCACACTGAAATTGCCTGAGTGATTTGAGGAAATATCCAATGTCGAATCTAGCCGATTTGTCAGCCGTTGAACTCGTGTCCGCCTATAAGGCGAAGTCGCTTTCGCCGGTCGAGGTCACGGAAGCCGTGATCACGCGCATCGAAGCCTATGAGCCGAAGCTCAACGCACTCTGGGCTTACGATCCGGATGCGGCGCGGGTTTCGGCAAAGGCCTCGGAAGCGCGCTGGGCGAAGGGTGAGCCTGCTGGGCCCATCGACGGTGTACCGCTGACGATCAAGGAAAATATTGCAACTGAAGGGACAGCCGTTCCGCTTGGCTGTGCGGCGCTGCCGCTGAAGCCTGCCGTCGCTGATGCCCCGCCTGCGGCGCGCACCCGCGAGGCTGGCGGCGTGCTGCTCGCCAAGACGACCATGCCTGATCTCGGCATGTTGTCTTCAGGCCTGTCGAGCTTCCACAAGCTCGCGCGCAATCCGTGGGATTTGAACACCAATCCGGGTGGATCGAGCGCCGGTGCGGGCAGCGCCGGTGCCGCCGGTTATGGTCCTTTGCATATCGGCACGGATATTGGTGGCTCCATTCGCCTGCCTGCGGGCTGGTGCGGTCTCGTCGGTCTGAAGCCGTCCTTCGGGCGTATCCCGATCGATCCGGCCTTTCTCGGTCGCGTTGCCGGGCCGATGACGCGCACGGTTGCCGATAGCGCGCTCTATATGTCGGTTCTGTCGAGACCGGATCGCCGCGACGGCATGAGCCTGCCTCAGCAGGATATCGACTGGATGAACCTCGGTATCGATGTGAAGGGATTGAAGATCGGTCTATGGTTGGATGCCGGTTTTGGCGAAGAAGTTGGCGAAGAAACGAAAGCTGCCGTGGAAGCTGCGGCAAAGCTTTTCGCTGATGCAGGCGCGATCATCGAACCGATTGCACCGTTCCTGAACCGCACCATGATCGATGGTCTGGATCGTTTCTGGCGCGCACGTTCCTGGTCGGATGTGAAAAAGATGACGCCGGAAAACCGTGCCAAAATTCTGCCTTACATCTATCAGTGGACTGAAACTGCCGAAGGTCTGAACGGCGAGGAGGTCTATTCCGGCTTCGCGCAGATCGACGCGATGCGCCATGCAGCACTTGCAGCTTCCAAGGGCTTCGACTTCATCATTTCGCCAACCTCTCCGATGGCAACCTATCCGGCGGAATGGGCATCACCGGTCAACGATCCGCAGCGCCCGTTCGAACATATCGCCTTCACCGTGGCGATGAACATGTCGGAACAGCCTGCGATTTCGATCAATTGCGGTTACACGTCGACAGGATTGCCCATCGGCCTGCAGATTTTCGGCCAGCGCTTCGATGATCTGGGTGTGCTGCGCCTTGCCAAGGCTTATGAAGAGATGCGGCCAGCGCAAAAGCCGTGGCCAGTTATTGCATGATTGCCAAATCCTGCCCCTCATCCTGAGGAGGCGCGAAGTGCCGTCTCGAAGGGCGAGGAGCCATCTCCCATCCTTCGAGACGGTGATCTTCGACAAGCTCAGGTCACCTCCTCAGGATGAGGGAGATGGGGCAGGCGCTCGGAATGTGGGCGCGGTTATTTCTTCGGGCGAAGCGGTGCCCGTTCCTTGTAACGGTCCATGGCGGTGAGCTTCTGGATCAGCGGATCGGCGTCGCGCCATCCATAAATCTCGGTGCGCAGATATTCGAGCTCGGCTTCGAGTTCCTCTTCGCCGATTTCCGTCCACCATGATTTTGGACGTCCATCCGTGCCATCCGACCAGCGATAGCCGCGCGTCTTCAGGTGGTCTTTCATTTCGAACGGGCTATTTTCAGCATAGATGCGCATACGCGCGCGCTGACTTGCTTTCAGCAATTCGGCAAAGGGCGTGGTTTCGCCCGACTGCTCCTTCAGCACCGCGAGCAGGGCCTGACAGTCATCTTCGGCCCGATGGCCATTATGGAAATAGCCGCTCTGGCCGATCAGGTAGCCAAGCTTGGTGCCTTCAAAACCGCGTGCGGTCCAGTCGATCTCCTTGACCGAACAGGCCCAAGGCTTGTTGGCGAAAGCGATTGAGAAACGCTCGAGAAACGGGCGGTCAAAACCGGCATTATGCGCGATGATGATATCGGCTTCGGCGATGAGTGCGTCCAGCTTCTCACGCGGGATCGTCTGGCCTTTCACCATGTCGTCGGTAATACCGGTGATACGGGTAATGTCAGCGGGTATTGGCTTGGATGGCTGCTGCAGCGCACCGAACGTGGCGCAAACATCGCCGATGGAGCCGTCGTCCGCATAGCGGAAAGCAACTGCACCGATCTCGATGATTTCTTCCTGCGCGGGATTGAGGCCGGTTGTTTCCGTGTCGACGACGACGCCCAGTCGCGGAAAGGCGATCCGGTCGGCATCCGGTACTGTCGGTGGCGGATCAAGCCGCTGCAGGATGCGGTAGCGTCCACTGTCTTTCAGGCGCTGCACCATTTCCGCTTCATCGATGCCGGTCGTCTTGCCGGGCTTGGCGCGGGCAGGGCGTAGTTCTGCCCGTTCCTCTCCTTCCGCAGGGGAAAGAGCAAAAAGGTCGAACTGATGGCGCATGGAACTTCTCCGCATGGGGGAACGGGTTTGGCAAAGAATGCCATTTTGCGGTGCTGCAACCAAGGCCGCAATCGTATAAGTAACAGGTAATCATCCTGTCGAGCGCTAGCAAGGCAGGGCGCTGCGCCGGGAAAGGCATGAGGAGGGACTTCGTGGCAGATTATGATTATTGCGTCATCGGCGGCGGCATTGTCGGGCTTGCGACAGCAAAAGCCATGCAGGAAGCGGAGCCGGGCGCAAGGATCATCCTGCTGGAGAAGGAAAGCGATTTCGCGCGCCACCAGACAGGACACAATAGTGGCGTCATCCATGCCGGTATCTATTACCAACCGGGTTCATTGAAGGCGCAATTGTGCCGGGTCGGTGCGGAAGCCACGAAAGCCTTTTGCAGGCAATATTCCATTCCTTTTGAAACATGCGGCAAGCTTCTGGTCGCGACCTCTTCGCAAGAAGTCGAACGCATGGAGGCGCTCGCCAAGCGCGCGATCCAGAACGACATCACCTTCCAGCATGTGGACCAGCAGACTTTGCGCAAGGTCGAGCCTGCGGTTGCAGGCCTCGGGGCACTGCTCGTTCCGGCGACGGGCATTGTTGACTATGCGAAAATATCGCGGGCGATGGCTGCGGAAATCATTGAGCGCGGCGGTGTCGTGCGGCTCAAGGCGCCGGTTACGGCAATCCGGGAGGATGGCAAAGGCGTTACGGTAACGGCAAATGGCGAGACCTTGCGCGCTTCCAAGCTGGTCGCTTGCGCCGGGTTGCAGTCAGACCGCATTGCGCGGCTTGCCGGATTGGATATCAGCCATCGCATCGTGCCGTTTCGCGGTGAATACTACACCTTGCCGAAATCGAAGGCGAATATCGTCAAGCATTTGATCTATCCGATCCCCGATCCCGACCTGCCATTTCTCGGCATTCACCTGACGCGTACGATTGACGGTGGTGTCACGGTCGGCCCGAACGCGGTTCTGGGTTTTTCGCGAGAAGGCTACGACAAAGGCAGTTTCCGTGCAGGCGATGTCGCGGATATGTCGACGTTTCCCGGCTTCTGGAAGATGGCGATGAAGAACTGGCGCTCGGCTCTATCCGAGTTCAGCAATTCCGCGTCTCGCACACGCTATCTGAAAGAGTGCCGCAAATATTGCCCGACGCTGGAGCTTGCCGACCTTGGTGCGCCGGGCGCCGGAATCCGGGCGCAAGCCGTTCTTGATGACGGTACGCTGGTGCATGATTTTCTCTTCAAGGAAACGGAGAGAATGCTGCATGTGTGTAATGCGCCGTCACCGGCCGCGACGTCTTCCATACCCATCGGCCGCATGATCGCCGAAAAGCTTCTGGGGATAAATCTGAAGGTAAAAACTGCGTGAAAAGAGTTTTTCGCTGAATGATGTTGTTTTCAATTTATTTTTAGCAATCGCTTATTCTCAGTGTTGCTCTTTTAGGTTTTAGTGTTCATCAATATTGCAAGCTTACAACTTGACTTTGATGCTGGTTTGTAATTGCACATTGGGTTCAATTTGAAATAGCGTTTTAGCATTCTCATTTTCAACCGATTTAGGGCCTGTTCGTGAAGTTTGTGCCGCCGCTGGTAGTATTGCTGTTTGCTGCGACGATGTTAGGCATTTGGATGCTCGACACGAAGCGCAGGCATCTTTTGCTTTTCGGCCTGAGCTTCGCCAGTTTTGCTTTCGGGCTTCTGGTTCCTATCTCGCTGGTCTCGGACCGCCTGGCCCTGACCTCGCCGATTGCCACGATTTTCCATTTTTTGGGCGGCTGGCTGCTTTGCGAAGGTGTGATGATACGCATGGGCGGACGTTATTCCCGCCTTGCATCAGGGCTGATCGGGCTCGGTCTTCTTGGAGCCATGGCCTATTTCATTGCAAATGATACGAGCTATTCGCGGATTGCGCCCACTGTCCAACTGACTCTGGGCAGTCTGGTGGCTGTGCTGTGCATTCAAGCGCGCAATCTTGCACGCCGAAGCTGGATTGAGCGCGTGCTGTTTGGTGCATTGCTGTTGTTGATGGTGCATTTCTATGTGCAAGCTGGAATGGCGCTAGGGCTCCCCGCCGATATCACGCGGCCGTCGGAACTCATTCATTCGCGCTATTGGCAGGGCATCATGATATTCGGTGCCTTTGCGGGTGTCTTTGCCGGTCTGGTTCTTCTGGTGGTGACAACTTCGGATGTGGTCAAGGAATTGCAGGCAGAACGCGACTCCGATCCGCTGACCGGTGTTCTCAATCGTCGCGGCCTTGAGCGTCATGCGACTATGCGTTTGGCCGAGGCCCAGCGTGGTGATCATGGGGTCATTATCGCGGATATAGATCACTTCAAGTCGATCAATGACGAGCTGGGTCATGCAACCGGCGATCAGGTGCTGGTTGAGTTTGCCTGTATTCTGCAAACGGTAGCAGCAAATACAACGATTGTTGGTCGCGTCGGTGGCGAGGAGTTTGTTCTCCTGGTCCAGGGTGATGCCGAAACATGTGAGCGACTGGGCGACAGGCTTTGCGGGCGTGTGGCCCGACACAGTTTTCCCATGTTGCCTGCAGACCGCCGGATGACATGCAGTTTCGGCATCGCCATGGTGCGCGGCGCTGAAACATTATGGGAAACAGCAGCACGTGCCGATCTTGCCCTGATGCGGGTAAAGCACCGTGGACGCAATCGCGTTGCGGTGGAGGGGCTGGAATTCCCGAGCGCCAAACAGGGCGCTTATCTGCTGACCGCTTGAGTTGGTTTCCGAAGCCAGCTGAACCGGATTTTTTCATTCCGTAAAGGATTTGGTTACCATAATTGACGATGCTGGAGATGACCTTCCAGTCACCGCTTTGCCATGTCTTGTTCGTCTTTTTGCCGAACTGACATGCAAAGCGGTGCCGCGAAAGTTGATTTCCACTCGGATTTTGTATCATGGCGTGTGTAACAGAAGTGTATGGCTACGCAGCTCCGCGCAGCAACGGCATCAGACTTCCGCTCGGTTTCAAAGGTTTTACGCGCGTTGCGGTTTTCGCCGCGACGGGACTTGTGGCCGGAAGCTGGATGATGACCGCGCTCGGCACGCTGGAAACGGTCGTGCCGGCCTTTGCACCTGTCGCCCCGATCATGCGCCGTGTTTCTCTGACCGCGCCGCAGGCACTTGCCGTCGTCGATCACAAGATCGCGCCATCGCGGCGGATCAGGCAGAGCTTCATCAATGCCTACACTGCTGATGCGGCCTATTCCAACCTCGACTGGCACCGGGCCAAAAACGTAAACGATGAGCCGATTATTGCTGACATCGGTCCCGATTCCGTGATCGAGGACAAGCCTGTTGATACGGCATCCCTCATCGAATTGCGCGCTGATCGCGTCAGGCGCGACGAGCCTGTTGTGGCGAGTGTCGAGCAAGAGCAACCTGTCGCGACGGCTGGCGTGACTGTGGCTGCCTATGCGCCAGTGCCGACCGCACCGAACGCAGCGGCGGACTTCAACAAGATTGATCCGCTTTCGCAAGCTGAAGAAATGGACGCCGCTGAAAGGCAGGCACATCTTCCTACCGGCAATGCCGTTCCTGTTCCGCAGCTTGCTCCGGATCAGAAGACGGACATGGCCGCAGAGGATGAAGCCAGCCAGGATGCATTCCTGCCCGATGATGTGCCGCTGCCGGGCGCCAAGCCTTCGCTGCGCCGCTCCCGCAAGACCGAACTCGCCTATGCGCCGGAAAGCGGTGCAACCGAAGAACCGCGCCCCGGCCTGTTCAGCCCGCTTCTCAATCAGGCTGCACGCAGCAAGGTTGCCATTTACGATATTTCTGCAGCCACTGTTTACCTGCCGAGCGGCGAGCGCCTTGAAGCCCATTCCGGCCTCGGTCCGATGCGCGACAATCCGCGTTATGTGAACCAGAAAAACCGCGGGCCAACGCCGCCACATACCTATGATCTGCGCATGCGCGAGGCTTTGTTCCATGGCGTCGAAGCCATCCGCCTCACGCCTGTCGATGGCAACAACCGCTATAATCGCGATGGCCTTCTGGCGCATACTTTCATGCTGGGACGCCGTGGCGATTCCAATGGTTGTGTCGTGTTCAAGGACTATCCGCGCTTCCTGCGCGCCTTCAAGCGCGGCGAGTTCAACAAGATGGTCGTGGTGACACGAATGCAGTCTTCGAAGCCTGAGCGGATCGCATCGCTTTTCTGATAAATTGCCCGTCAAAACAAACAGCTAGAGCGCCGATCTGATTCAGTCTGATCGAAACACGCTCCAATGCAATTACACAAGGAATTGTGATCCCCAATTCCTTGCGGGGCACACCAGAATTGATAGAGGTCTTTCATCGAAAACCGATGGGAGATTTTTATGAAGCTTTACTACAAGGTCGGCGCTTGTTCGCTCGCACCTCACATCATTCTGAGCGAGGCGGGCCTGCCTTATGAGCTGGAGGCCGTGGATCTCAAGGCCAAGAAGACAGCGGACGGTGGCGACTATTTCGCAGTCAATCCGCGCGGCGCGGTTCCGGCGCTGGAAGTGAAGCCCGGCACTGTCATCACGCAGAACGCGGCAATTCTCCAATATATCGGTGATCATTCCGACGTTGCAGCATTCAAGCCCGCCTATGGTTCAATCGAACGCGCACGCCTGCAGGAAGCGCTGGGCTTCTGCTCGGATCTGCATGCGGCCTTTAGCGGCCTGTTCGCGCCCAACCTGAGCGAGGAAGCGAGGGCGGGGGTGATCGCCAACATCAATCGTCGTCTGGGTCAGTTCGAAGCCATGCTGTCGGACAAGAACCCCTACTGGCTTGGCGATGACTTCACTCAACCAGATGCTTATGCGTCGGTGATCATCGGTTGGGGCGTTGGTCAAAAGCTCGATTTGGGCGCCTATCCCAAGGCGCTGAAACTGCGCGAACGTGTGCTGGCCCGCCCGAACGTGCAGAAGGCATTCACGGAAGAAGGCTTGAATTAAGAATCACAGCCGGAGGCGCAAACCTCCGGCTTTTTGCTACCTGGGTTGCGGATGCGATAACCAGTCTACCGTCTTGAAAGAGGTAACTCGCGTCTGTTGTGGGGAAAATAAAATGGCGGAGAGAGAGGGATTCGAACCCTCGATACGGTTTCCCGTATACACGCGTTCCAGGCGTGCGCCTTCAACCACTCGGCCACCTCTCCGTCTGCCTTGCTGTCGGGAAACCGTGTCTCACGGCGAAAACTGACTGCAAACGTGACACCGCTTTTCGAAACAGGCGCTGGTTAATCGCCAACTAGCGGGTGCGGCGCGAATATAGCCAGAAAATGCATATGTTCAACAGCTATTTGCAAGTTTTTGCGTCTAAATCGCAGAGCCTGTGCAAAGAGCGATATATATGATATAACTGTCTGAAATTATTATATTTTATTTTAATCGTACAATAGTGTTCCAGCTTGGCTTTGAGCCTGACGGGTTCTGTGTGCTATGCTTTAGCAACATCAAAAAGACAAATCTTCGGGAGACCGGTCAGAAAACCGGCGTCGAAATCAAGGTAGGAAATCCGGGGCAGAGAATCGTGATCCGATTTGTATTGCGTAGTTTTGCGGTTGTTTTTCTGGCTTTGGCGGTGATTTTCGCGGTCCTTGACGGCGCGCGTTCCGTCGGCGCGTCGCAGTTCATAGCGAAGCCGCTTTTTTCCATGTGGTCGCGCAACGCGCCCGAGACATTGGCCGATGCAGAAACGTTCGTGACACACTATATAGGGGCAGGAGCCTGGAATGCCGTCTGCATCCCTTTGCTTGAGCAACCGGGTTGGCTTCTTTTCGGCATTCTCGCCCTTTTATTCTATGCAATCGGTCATCGTCGGGAGCGCCCTCTGGGACGCTTCACCGCTCGATAATCAGGAGGTGGATACCATGAGTTTCTTGGACAGCTATCGCAAGAAGACGCAGATGCCTTCGACGGATGAAGCTTTGCCGGGACGCGCGCAACCGATCCCGACATCCGCGACCCACTTCGTCAATCGTCGCCCGCTGAAAGGACCATTGCCGGAAGGCTATAAGCAGGTTCTGTTCGGAATGGGCTGTTTCTGGGGCGCCGAGCGGCTCTTCTGGCAGGTGCCAGGCGTATATGTAACAGCTGTCGGTTATGCGGGCGGAGTCACGCCCAACCCCACCTATGAGGAAACCTGCACGGGGCTGACCGGCCATGCGGAAGTTGTGCTGGTCGTCTACGATCCGAAGGTGGTGAGCCTCGATGAGCTGCTGACCCTTTTCTGGGAGGAGCACGATCCGACGCAGGGCATGCGGCAGGGCAACGATATCGGTACGACCTATCGTTCGGTCATCTATACTTTCGACAAGGCTGATCGTGACGTGGCGGAAAAGAGCCGGGAGGCCTACTCGCAGGCACTTGCCGGTCGTGGTCTCGGTCCGATCACCACGGAAATCGAGGATGCGCCGGAGCTCTATTATGCCGAGGACTATCACCAGCAATATCTGGCGAAGAACCCTAACGGTTATTGCGGATTGCGCGGCACTGGCGTGAGCTGCCCGATCCCGCTGGCCCAATAAGCGGGCTGTAATCAACAGATCGCGCGGTCCTTACCGCGCGATTTTCTTTTTCATGATCAGCATCCCGGCATAGTCGCCTTCCAGATGCTCGAAATCGCTCCAGCCGATCTGGCGGTAAAGGTCGGGCTTTTCTGTGTAAAGATAAGCTTCCGCATAGCCGAGTTCCCGCGCGGCATCCTCGATGGCGCCAACCAAACCTTTGGCAATGCCTTTACTGCGATAGTCAGGCGCGACGAACACACTTGCCACCCATGGCTTCAGATGTGGATGTGTTTCCAGATCGTTGTGGATCAGAAGGGCAAGACCGGCGGGTTGTTCGTTCCAGAGGGCAACTCGCGCTATCTGCCCATCGTCTTCGCGGGAGATGTCGTTAAAAGCCTTGACGGTCTGTTCGAGGGTGGAGCCGCTAAATTCGCCCCATTCCGCATGGTTCCACGCGGCACAAATGGGCACGAGATCGGGGCGGTCGGCGAGGGAGGCAATGTGAAGCATGGTGTTACCAGTGCGGTGGTTTGGTGACCGGTACGTCCGGAGCAGTCTGTTCTTCCAGTTCCAGAAAGCGGTCGGTCAAGGCGCCGAGTTTCTTGGAAAGCCGGTCTATGGTTTTCCATTGTTCGGCCAGAACGGATGACAACTCGTCGATTGTCTTTTCCTGTTGGGCTACGCGAATTTCGAGCTCGGTCAGGCGCTGGTCCGGTGTCATGGCTGGCTTCCATTGGTATTTGGGCGTCGGTGATCAGCGGGGTTTAGCCGCTTTCGATCCATATCGGAAGTACGGTATCACATCATTGCGTCAGCACGAGTACGCCGTTTGAAACTTCATAGTGACGCAGACGTTTCAGAAAGCTCATACCGAGAAGTGTGTCGGACAAGGCATCGTCGCGCAGAACCATGGCCTCCACATCCTCAACTCGAATGCGTCCGATTTCGATGCTGGGCAGGATGGCGGATGCAGCAAGGGTTTCGCCATTGGCGGTCGAGACGCGATATTTGAAATCATCGGGTTTGAGCGACAGGCCGATGCGTCGTGCAGCGTTTGTGTTGATCGCAACCACGCTCGCCCCCGTGTCCACCATTGCACGAAGGGATTGCCCGGCAATTTTTATGTCCGTGATGAAATGGCCACGACTGTCCGGTGTGATCTGCGTGCGGCGTCCGCTATAGGCGGCGGGGTTTTGCGAAGGAGCACTCGAAGCTGTCGCGGATGTGTTTGAACCGGCTTTAGGCTGTTGCCCGAGTTTTTCAAACAGAAGCGGGAAGGCAATTGCCAGTCCCGCAAATACCAGAAGGATCGTTAAAACCCGCGCCATACTGCCCCCGTTTCCAGGCATGATAGCAGGCGCGGGTTAATGCTTACTTCGTACCGTACATACGGTCGCCGGCATCGCCGAGACCAGGAACGATATAGCCCTTTTCATCGAGACGTTCGTCGATGGAGGCCGTGAACACGTCGACATCCGGATGGGCTTCGGTAAAGCGCTTGATGCCTTCCGGTGCAGCCAGCAGACAGAGGAAGCGGATATTGGTCGCGCCGCGTTCCTTCAACTTGTCGATGGCTGCAATTGCCGAATGTCCGGTGGCGAGCATCGGGTCGACCACGATGATGAGGCGGTTGACGATGTCTTCCGGCGCCTTGAAGTAATATTCGACCGGCTGCAGCGTATCGTGATCACGATAAAGGCCGATATGGGCGACGCGCGCGGCGGGTACCAGATCGAGCATGCCTTCGAGAAGGCCATTGCCTGCGCGCAGGATCGAGGCGAAGACAAGCTTCTTGCCTTCAAGGACCGGCGCATCCATTGGCATCAACGGGGTTTCGATCGGCATGGTGGTCAGTTCGAGATCGCGTGTCACTTCATAGCAGAGCAACAGCGATATTTCCTTCAGCAGCCGCCGAAAGCTGGCTGTGGACGTTTCTTTCTTGCGCATGATGGTGAGCTTGTGCTGGACAAGCGGATGGCTGACGACTGTAACGCCCATGATCTTTCCACTTTTCTTGTTATCTTTTTGACTTTAGCGGCAGTTTGCGCCGGAGAAAACGCCGGGCCAAGCGCGCACACACAGTTTTATGTCTCTTTGGCCATTTTTAAACGCTAACGCAAGACAGTTCACAAGTGCCGGATCACAAAAGGGGTAGTGGAGGACGGTCTCTGCTTGTATCGTCTGGCACAAGCTTTATATGCATTACGGAAATCATTTTCGTCTTAATATTCAAAAGCAGGATGAGCTATGAGCCAGCAGAACGGCAATGCGGACCGCGTGGGCGCACAAGGTGGCATGGAGCATTCATTCGGCTTCAAGGCGGTTGACGAAAGCGAAAAGCAGGGTCTGGTCAACGACGTTTTCCATAAGGTCGCCAGCAAGTACGACGTGATGAACGATCTCATGTCGGCGGGCATGCATCGCGTCTGGAAAGATGCGATGATCGCATGGCTGGCGCCGTCGAAGCGCCCCGGCTGGACCTCGCTCGACGTTGCAGGCGGCACCGGCGATATTGCTTTCCGCATTGTGGAGGCTTCCGGTCGTCAGGCCCATGTCACCATTCTTGATATTAATGGCTCGATGCTCGGCGTCGGTCGTGAACGGGCGATCAAGAAGGGCCTTGCCGACAATCTCGAATTTGTTGAAGCCAGTGCCGAAGAGCTGCCATTTGAAGATGCGAGCTTCGATGCTTACACGATTTCGTTCGGCATTCGCAATGTTCCACATATCGACAAGGCGCTGTCCGAAGCTTATCGCGTGTTGAAGCCGGGCGGTCGTTTCCTTTGCCTCGAATTCTCCGAGGTTGAACTGCCGGTTCTCGACAAGGTTTACGACCAGTGGTCGTTCCACGCCATTCCGCGTATCGGCAAGATGATTACCGGCGATGCCGATTCTTACAGCTATCTGGTCGAATCAATCCGCAAATTCCCCAAGCAGCAGGATTTTGCCGTGATGATCGAGAAGGCTGGTTTCGAGCGCGTGAGCTATCGCAATTTCACTGGTGGCATTGCCGCGCTGCATTCCGGCTGGAAGCTTTGATTGTGCCTGTGGTGAGTTGGGGTCAGGAACGGGGCATCGGGGCATGAGTAATCTATCCGCCGCTTTCCGGCTGATGCGGGCCGGATGGGTTTTGACACGTGAAGGCGTTATCAGCGCCTTGCCGGTGGAAGGGCTCTCTGGCCTTCCGGCATTCGGACACAAGATTGCCGGTCTTCTGGCGCGTCCGCGCGCACGCCACATGCAGCGTTCCGAACGTATGTCGCGGGCCATGAACAAGCTTGGTCCGTCCTATGTGAAGCTCGGCCAGTTTCTGGCAACACGGCCCGATATTGTCGGGCGCGATGTCGCTGCGGATCTCGAACTTTTGCAGGACAGGCTCGACTTCTTCCCGCAGGTCGACGCGGTTGCTGCTATCGAAGGTTCGCTTGGCCGCAAGATTGACGATCTTTACCTGCATTTCGATGCGCCGATAGCGGCGGCGTCGATGGCGCAGGTTCACCCGGCTGAAATCATGAAAGACGGAACGCGCCAGAAGGTTGCGGTCAAGGTCATTCGTCCGGGCGTGCGCCAGCGTTTCGTCCGCGACCTTGAAGGTTTCTACATGGTCGCGCGCATGCAGGAGCGTCATGTTCCGTTTACGCGCCGCCTGCGTCCGGTTCAGGTTGTCGAGACGCTGCAGCAGACCACCCGCATCGAGATGGATCTGCGGCTGGAAGCGGCGGCACTTTCCGAAATTGCCGAGAACATCAAGGGCGATGCGGGGTTCCGCGTTCCACAGGTGGACTGGGAGCGCACCGGTCGCGATGTGCTGACGCTCGAATGGATCGACGGCACCAAGATGTCGGATATTTCGGCGCTGGCCGCCGCCGGTTTTGATCTCAAGAAACTGGCCGAAACGTTGATCCAGTCTTTCCTGCGCCATACGCTGCGCGATGGCTTTTTCCATGCCGACATGCATCCGGGCAATCTGTTCGTTGATCCGCAAGGCATTATCGTTGCGGTCGATTTCGGCATCACCGGGCGGCTCAACAAGCAGCAGCGGCGTTTCCTTGCCGAAATTCTCTATGGCTTCATCACGCGTGATTATATGCGCGTGGCGGAAGTGCATTTCGAGGCAGGTTACGTGCCACACACACATGATGTGGCGAGCTTTGCACAGGCCATTCGCGCCATTGGCGAACCGATCCACGGCCAGCCGGCGGAAACCATTTCCATGGCCAAGCTGCTCACGCTGCTGTTCGAAGTGACCGAGCTCTTCGATATGGAGACCCGACCGGAACTTCTGATGCTCCAGAAAACAATGGTTGTGGTCGAAGGTGTGTCGCGTACGCTCGATCCGCATTTCAACATGTGGAAGGCTGCGGAACCGGTGGTGGGCGACTGGATCGCCAAGAATCTCGGACCGCAAGGTATGCTTGCCGATGCGAAGGACAGCGCTTATTCGCTGCTGCATTTCACGCGCAAGACGCCGGAACTTGTTGCGCGTGTGGAACGTGTTTCCGTTGCTCTGGACGATATGGCAGCGAACGGATTGCGCTTTGACGAAGCGACGGCAGAAGCTATCGGCCGGGCTGAAGCGCGCCACTCACGTTGGGGTCGCATCGCGCAGGTGGTGATTGCGGTCTCGCTCGCAGCGATAGCGATTAAGCTTTATATTTGGTTGTAGGATCACTTTTAAGGTGACATCTACCTTCTAAAGTGATTTCAATGATTGCACTTGTAACAAGCGGGTGCAATCAAATGGCCAGCATTACCATCCGTAATCTCGATGATGACGCCAAGGAACGGCTGCGTGTCAGGGCAGCGCAGAACGGGCGCTCCATGGAAGAGGAAGCACGCATTCTGTTGGCCGGGCAGGATATAGCTCCGCAGGCTGTTGCAGTGTCTCCCGGCACGGGTGCGTCGCTGGCCGGGAAGCGCATTCTTCTCATTATCGGTGGTGGCATTGCCGCCTACAAGACGCCGGACCTCATCCGCCGTCTGCGTGAACGTGGCGCGCATGTGCGCCCCTTGATGACGGCTGCAGCGCAGCAATTCGTGACACCACTGACCATTGGCGCAATTTCTGCCGATCATGTCTTCACCGATCTGTTCTCGCGTGAGGACGAGCAGGATGTCGGGCATATCCGGCTTGTCCGCGATGCGGACCTGATCGTCGTCGCGCCTGCGACCGCGGACCTGATGGCGAAGATGGCGAACGGGCTTGCCGACGATCTGGCCAGCGCTGTTCTGCTGGCGCGCAAAGTTCCAGTGCTTGTTGCGCCTGCCATGAACCCGGCCATGTGGGACAATCCCGCGACGAGACGCAATCGTCTGACGCTCGAAAAAGACGGCGTTCGCTTCATCGGCCCGGAGAGGGGGGAGATGGCGGAAAGCGGTGAAGCCGGAACCGGACGAATGAGCGAGCCACTGGCGATTGTCGCGGCAATCGAGAACCTGCTTGCTCCGCAGGCAAAGCCACTTGCAGGCAAAACCATTGTCATGACGTCCGGCCCCACGCACGAGCCAATTGATCCGGTGCGCTATATCGCCAACCGTTCGTCGGGCAAGCAGGGCCACGCTATTGCGGCGGCGCTGGCGCGGCTTGGCGCGACGGTATATCTGGTGTCTGGCCCGGTCACCATTCCTGACCCCGAAGGCGTCGATGTCATTCATGTCGAGACGGCGCGTGAAATGCAGGCTGCTGTGGAGCGGCATCTTCCTGCCGATGCGGCAATTATGGTTGCAGCGGTTGCCGACTGGCGCACGGCCAATGAAGCCGGACAGAAGATCAAGAAGAAACCCGGTGAAAGCGCGCCGACGCTTGCCATGGTCGAGAACCCGGACATTCTGGCCGGTGTCGGCCATAGCGACCAGCGTCCCGGCCTCGTCGTCGGCTTTGCAGCAGAAACGCAGGACGTGGCCGGAAACGCGAGAGCCAAGCTTGAGAAGAAAGGCGCGGACTGGATCGTCGCCAACGATGTTTCGCATGCGCCGGATGGCAGCAGCGTCATGGGCGGCGACCGCAATCATGTCCGCGTTCTAAGCCGTTCCGGCATCGAGGAATGGCCGGAAATGAGCAAGGAACAAGTGGCTGAAAAACTGGCGGAGAAGATTGCTGAGCGGCTTTTGGAAACGAAAGGCTAAGCGTTTTTGGGCGATGCCGGTTTAGAAAAACTCGTCCAGCAAACGGTAATAGGCAATTTTCGTTTCGTCGATTGCCGGGCCGCCATAAATGTCGAGAAAAGGCTGTACCCATTCGTCGCCCAGATTGTAGCGAATGCTCCAGCAGGCTAGTGCGAGATCCTGATGGCGGTCTGCAAGGCCGAGCCTGCCGCAGTCGATAAAGCCGGTGAATGCACATTCGCTGGCCATGAAATTTGGCAAGCAAGCATCGCCGTGAGTCACGACCACATCTTCCTGTGACGGTTTCAGGCGGCAAAGTTCGGTGAACAGGTCTTCGGCGCTGCGGCCTGCGCGCTCGTCATCGAAATCATCTTCATCGACGGCACCGGCTTCGACCCGCTTGCGCGCGTCTTCAATGCGACGGTCCAGCCGGTGGTCGAAGGGACAAGCGGCGGGATCGACGCTGTGCAGCGCCTTCAAAGCTGTCGCGAGAATAGAGACGATGCGGTCCGCCGGGAGAGTGCCGACAGATGAGGCGAGGTCCGATCCGGCAAGGCGCGTCATCAAAAGAAAGTGGTGGTCGGCCTGCGTCTCGTAAGCGACGACCTTGGGGCAAGGCAATCCCTGCGTTGCGAGCCATTCTAGCCGAGCACATTCATCGGCGAGTTCGCTGACGGTACTTGCCGGTTCGATTTTCAGAACGAGCGGTTCATGTTCGTCATGATCGAGAAGCAGGACATTGGCGGTCGAGCGGCCAAGCTCATCCTGCTGGCTGCTATAACCGGCAAGCCGATGCAGCAGTGCATCGGGCAAATCGAGAGCAGTCAGAACAGGATCGGTCATATCACCTTACCGCATCAGGCCTTGTCGCGGACCTGATAGTCCTTGACGGTGGCAAAGCGAATATCCTTCCAGCGTTCGGCTTCGTAATTGAGAGAGAAGCCGTTCTGGGCAAGGAAGACCGGATCGTGATCGAGGTCATGGGCGATATCGGCACGATGCGAGGCGATGAAACGGTCGAGTTCGGCCGGATCATCTGCCGTAATCCACCGGCAGACCGAGAAGCGTGACATTTCAAAGCCGACCGGCAGCGAATATTCCACTTTCAGGCGTTCGGTCAGAACGTCGATCTGAAGAGCGCCGACGACGCCGACAATGGCTGGAGAACCGTCATCAGGCACGAAGAGCTGTACGACACCTTCTTCGGCCATTTGTTGCAGCGCTTCACGCAGCTTCTTGGCTTTCATGGCGTCGTCCAGACGCACGCGGCGCAGGATTTCTGGCGCGAAGTTCGGCACGCCACGGAACAGGATATCTTCACCCTCGGTCAGCGTGTCGCCGATGCGCAGCGTGCCGTGGTTCGGAATCCCGACCACGTCGCCCGCAAAGGCTTCGTCGGCAATCTGGCGCGAACGTGCGAAGAAAAATTGCGGCGCAGACAGGCTCATTGGCTTGCCGGTGCGCACCAGCTTTGCTTTCATGCCGCGCGACAGCTTGCCCGAGCAGACGCGCAGGAATGCGATGCGGTCGCGGTGGTTCGGGTCCATATTGGCCTGAATCTTGAACACGAAACCGGTCATCTTGTCTTCGGTGGAGCCAACCATGCGCGTGTCGGCCTGCTGGTCGCGGGGTGAGGGGCCGAAATCGCAGAAAGCTTCGATCAGGTCGCGCACGCCGTAATTCTTCAGCGCCGAACCGAAATAAACCGGCGTCATATGACCTTCGCGGAAGGAGGCGAGGTCGAACGGACGGCAGACGCCGCGTGCCAGTTCCACGCCTTCGAGCCATGCCTCGCGTTCGTTTTCAGGCAGCAGTGCGGCGGCTTCTTCCGGGCCGCTGACCTTGGTTGGCTGCTCTTCATTGTCCTGACGACGCATCGTGTCGTTATGCAGGTCGAAGGTGCCTGCAAAGCTCTTGCCTGAACCGATAGGCCAGGTGATCGGGGCCGTGTCGAGCGCCAGCTTTTCTTCGATTTCGTCGAGGATTTCGAGCGGGTCGCGCGCTTCGCGGTCCATCTTGTTGACGAAGGTGACGATTGGAATGTCGCGCATACGACAGACTTCGAACAGCTTCAGCGTGCGCGGCTCAATACCCTTGGCGGCGTCAATGACCATGACGGCGGAATCCACGGCAGTCAGCGTGCGGTAGGTATCGTCCGCAAAGTCTTCGTGGCCGGGTGTATCGAGCAGGTTGAAGATGCAGTCCTTGTATTCGAAGGTCATCACCGAGGTGACGACCGAGATGCCGCGGTCGCGCTCGATGTTCATCCAGTCCGAACGGGTCTGGATGCGGTCCTTCTTGGCCTTCACCTCACCGGCGAGCTGGATGGCGCCGCCGAACAGCAGCAGCTTTTCGGTCAGCGTGGTCTTACCGGCGTCCGGGTGCGCGATGATCGCGAATGTGCGGCGCTTGGAAACGGGATGGTCAGCGGGCATGAAGAAACTCGTGATGGCGAAACGTTGGGCTGCGCGTGAAAGCGCGCCGCGAAGATGTTGGGGAGCATCTAGCAGGACTTGGCCGAAAGGTCGAGTTCAAATGAAAAAGCGGCGCAGTGCGCGCCGCTTTGCCGGTGATCTGTGATGTTTATCGGCTCTTGATGCCAAGGCCGAAGGCAATAAAGGACCAGCCCTGGAAGATCAGGTCTATCGCCAGGAAAAGACCAAGAATGAACAGGCTGTTGACCGGCCATTGCATGGCGATGATGAGACCGAGCAGCATGGTGATGACACCGGCTGCGACGATCCAGCCCCAACCGGCGGACGGTTTCGATTTGAAGCCGAGCCAGATGCGGAAAGCACCGGAACCGAGAAGGGCTGCCGCCAGAAGGAAGGTCATCACGCCAGCCGCCAGCACCGGATTGATGAAGGCGACGATACCAGCTGCCGTGTAGAGCAGGCCGCTCAGGAGCCAGAAGAAGAAGCTGCCCCATGTTTTGACGCCGAAGGCGTGAATGATCTCGATGACGCCGCCAATCAGCATCATCAGGCCGACATAGTAGACCGAGACTACGGTGGCCAGAACGAGGTTACCGAAGGCGATGCCTCCGAGGATCAGAAGTGCGACCCCTAGGGCGACGAACCACCCCCATTTGCTGGAAAGTTCCTTTGGAAAGGTCGGGCGGTCGAAATCATTATGAGCTGTTGCCATGAGACGTCCCTCAAATTTTCATGCCTCGTGAGCAATATAAGGCATGTCCGGGATTTGACCAGCTTTTGTGCGAGGCGGGTGGGATCATCGTTATCTACTCTGTTCGTTCGCTCGACCGCGCATTATATCTCTTTGCTATTGCAGTCGTTTTCCGCTTAAAGTTCATGTGATGTTCGATCTCGTTTCCCACTACTGGCCGCATATCCTGTTCGTTCTGTCGGGCGTTCTGGGCGCGATTGCCGCCATTCACGCGACGATGACGAAGGACGAGGTACGCACGGCCATCGGCTGGGTAGGCGTGATCGTGCTGTCGCCCATCGTCGGGGCGGTGGTCTATGCCATTGCGGGAGTGAACCGTATCCGGCGGTCGACGCTCACCCACCAGCGCGCCAATATGGGCAAGATCGCGCTCTATCACCTGTCGCATTTCGATACGACGAACGACCTCGTGCGCGCCGCCTTCGGACGCCAGTTCGGGGCGATTAAGATATTGGGCGATGCTGTCAGCCTCTATGATTTCACCAGCGGCAACAGCATCGAGATGCTGGAAACAGGGGACGAAGCTTACGCGGCAATGCTCGACGCGATAGGCAGGGCCGAGCGCAGCATCATGCTGGAAACCTATATTTTCGACCGGGATGCCATCGGCGAAAAATTTGCCGATGCTCTGGGTGATGCGGTCAAGCGCGGTGTGGAAGTGCGGGTGCTGGTCGACGCTGTCGGCGCGCGCTATTCCTTTCCGAGCATCGTGAAGCTTTTGAAGGACAAGGGTGTTGCCGTCGATGTGTTCAACGGCAACATCATCATCGGGTTGCGCCTGCCTTATGCGAACCTGCGCACCCACCGCAAAATTCTCATTGTTGACGGCAAGATCGCCTTTACCGGCGGCATGAATATCAGAGCGGGTTTCGTGCGTGCGATCGCGGGCAAAGCGGTTGCCTTCGATACGCATTTCAAGCTTGAAGGTCCGGCGATTGCCGATCTCTTCCATATTGCATCCGAAGACTGGCGCTTTGCGACCGGCGAACTTCTGACCGGCGAGGCATGGAAGATAGCGCCGCCGGAAAACCCGCCGGGAACGGGAACGCTGGTGCGTGTCGTCGGGTCAGGCCCCGACAAGAACGTGGAAACCAACCAGCGCATGATGATGGGCGCTTTTTCGATTGCCGAGCAGCATATTCTCATCATGACGCCTTATCTTCTGCCGGACCGTGAACTGATCAGCGCGCTGGTGACGGCGGCGCGGCGCGGCGTGTCAGTCGATATCGTCGTGCCGGGCGTCAACAATCTGAAGCTGGTGGATCGCGCCATGCGCGCGCAGTTCGACCAGCTGTTGAAGGATGGTTGCCGCATCTGGCGGGCAGGCGGCGCTTTCAATCATTCGAAACTGATGACCATCGACGGTGCTTGGTCTTATGTCGGATCGTCCAATATTGATCCGCGTTCGCTGCGACTGAATTTCGAGGTCGATCTTGAAATTCTCGACCGCGACGTGGCGCGTCAGGTGGAAGAACGCATCGGCAAGGTGATCGAGGGTAGCCGCGAGGTCAATCTAGCGCGTCTCAAGAACAGGCCATTTCTGGAGCGTCTGCTGGACCGGATTATATGGCTGGGTTCGCCTTATCTCTGAGAGTTATCCCGTCCTGCTCGTGAATATTTCCGGGCTGAATTCTTCCAGCAGGTTCGTCGCCGATTTGAGGTCAAGATGTGCCTTGACGGGCAGGTGATCGGATGCCAGGCGCGCCAGTGGCGTGTTGTGCACTTCAACCGATGTGACGAGATTGTGCGGTGCTCCGAGCACGCGATCCAGCGCAAAAACCGGGAACCGCGACGGGAAACTCGGGACTGCTGTGGCGACATGGTTGAATGTCGGCATGAGGGCAGCGAGCGACGAGCGCTTGCCGATGCGCCATTCGTTGAGGTCGCCGATGAGCAGGGTCGGCACCGTATCGGCTTCCTGCAAGGCGGTAAGAATGCTTTCGGCCTGCTGTTCGCGGGAGCGTTTCAGAAGGCCAAGATGCGCGGCGATCACCCGAAGAGGCCCTGCCGGAAACTGCAAGTCTGCGACCAGAGCGCCGCGCGGTTCGACACCGGGAAGCTTGAGCTGCTGCACATTGCGCACCACGCCTTCACGGAACAGAAGCACATTGCCGTGCCAGCCGTGGCCCTTGGGCATTGTCGCGGTAATGGGGACAGGAACGAGCCCATGGCGGCGCTCAAGCAGGCCGAGATCAAGCAGGCCGGAACGCTCGCCGAAACGCCTGTCGGCTTCCTGCAGGGCAATCACATCCGCGTCGATTTCACTGATGACTTCAGCCGTTCGCTGCGGGTTGAACTGTTTGTCGATACCGATGCATTTGTGGACATTGTAGGATGCAATGACGATATCACCGCCGGTAATATTGGCGTTGAGCGGCCTGAAACCCGGCCTGTTCCGGATAGCAGTCAGGATGGACTTCGATATCCGGTTTGGTTCTTTCTTTTTCAGCACCCGTTTTTCACCTGTCAGGTATTCTGTTCTGAAAGACTATGGCTATACCGGAGAAATGAACCGGCGATCAGTCTTTATATAGTCAGATTGTATCTCTGTTTGAATAGCAATTCCCTACACAATCAGGCGATCTCAATATCCGAACGCGGAGGATGTTGGCATAGTTCCCAACCTCATCTTGCAATGAAACGGATCAGCCTGTCAGTGAGGCCGGTATAGGGCGGCTTGATGAGGTCGCTCGGAGCCGGGGCATATTTGGTCAGGACGGGCATTGCCTTGGAAAAGGTCAGAAAACCGTCATGGCCATGATACTGGCCCATACCGCTTGCACCCACCCCGCCGAATGGCAGGCTGCTGCAGGCGAAATGGTAGAGCGTGTCGTTGACGCAGACGCCGCCCGCAACGATACGGCTGAGCATCATTTCAATTTCTGCAGTGTTATCGCTGAAGCAGTAAAGCGCCAGCGGACGGTCAAGCTTGAGAACAAAGCCGATTGCATCGTCGAGCAGGCGATAGCTGATGATCGGCAGAAGCGGACCGAAAATCTCCTCCTGCATAATCGTGCTGTCGGCGGCAGGTTCCAGCACGAGCGCAGGCGCCATTGATCGCGGCTGTTCGGAGCCTGCCGGAAGCTCAACGACGGCCTCGCTCCTGTTTGCGGCATCGGCCAGGAGTTTCGACAGTCGCGCTTCCTGAGCATCGTTGATGATCGTCGTGCGGTCTTTTTCCGCTGATGCGCTGCCGTAACGTGCCTGCATTTCGGCACGCAGAAGGTTCACGAATTCGTCGCGCTTGCTGTGATGGATCAGAACATAGTCAGGCGCGATGCAGGTCTGCCCCGCGTTGAAGAATTTTCCCGTCGCGATCGCTCGGGCGGCGCGTTTGAGATTGGCGTTTTCGCTGACGATGGCAGGTGACTTGCCGCCAAGCTCAAGCGTCACCGGGGTCAGGTTTGGTGCCGCCGCCGCCATGATCTTGCGCCCGACAGCAGTGGAGCCCGTGAAAAAGAGATGGTCGAATGGCAGTGATGCAAATTGTGCTGACAGGGAAGCATCGCCAAGCGCCACGGTAACACGATCCTCCGGGAACACATCGGCAAGCAGGCTTTGCAGGAACTCGGCGGTGCGCGGTGTGTGTTCGGACGGTTTCAGGAAAACGTGGTTTCCAGCTGTTATTGCCGCGACAAGCGGCGCCAAGGCCAGATTGACCGGATAATTCCACGGCGCGATGATCCCCACCACACCGAGCGGAACATAACGGATTTCCGCCTTGGCGGGCCACATTTTCCAGCCTGCCTTACGGCGTTTCGGTTTCATCCAGCGCTTGAGATTGTGCAGGGCATCATCGATTTCGGCAAAGACGACACTGGCTTCACCGAGCAGGGTTTCGTGCAGCGAGCGATTACCAAAATCCGCGCTGATGGCCTTCGCCATTTCATCCAGTCTTGCTTCGAGCCGCTCGCGCAGGCGCTTCAGGTCGTCCAGACGCTGCTCATAGGCAGGGCGGTCTTCAAGCCATGCGTGACGCAGGCGCTCGAATGAGAGCTGCAATGCCTGTTCTTCAGTTGTCATAGGCAAAATCCTCCGTTGAACGGGCAAAGAGGAATTGCGCAGCATAATAGGTTGCAAGCACCCACAGACCGTTCAGCGGAATGTCGAGGCTGAAGCGTCCATAAGCAAGCAGCGTGTCGCTTGCCATGAAGAAGAGGCCGCCTGCTGCCGCGAGCCATGCGGCATAGCGCTGTGGCGTTTCTGGCTCGGTGCTGAGCGCGCGGCTCATCGCCTGCGCCGCCATGATGCCGAGCGCTGCGGAGTAGATGACGACCGGGATCTTCATCGACGTCGGCAGCGACGACCAGAGGCCTGCTATGATGGCCAAGGCCGCGATGGCAAAAAGGACGAAAACGCCTTTATGCGCGGCAAAGCGCGTATGGCGGCAAAGCGCATAGATATAGGCGCAATGGGTGACGAGAAAGCAGATCAGGCCCGCCATGAAATAATCGCCGGGCAACATCAGGAAAAAGTCCCCGAGTGCTGCAAAAGCCAGACCAAAGGCGACGGCAAAGCCATAGGATTTCGATTTGGGGCGTTCGGCGCAAAGGACGGCGGCGAGCAGCAGCAGGGTTGCGGTTGGCTTGGTCAGATAATGCAGCCAGCGCCAGGCGGAATCCTCGCCACTATAGCTCATGAGACTGCCCGCAATGGCGCAGATCGCGCAGAACAGAAACAGGCCGTAAAGCGTTCTGTTTCTCCCGAATTCCAGCAAGCCTTTACGGCGCATATTCGCTCCCCGTTATTATATTTGTAAGCAAATGAATTTGAGCAAAGGACGTCGGATTGTGCCGCCAATTGCGAGATCAGTGCAATAGGCACAATTCATAGGGCTGTTGACAAAGCCTTGCCGAAGGGGCGGGTTCTCTACTCCAATGGTTCGGGAAGCCCGGCTGGAATCAGGAAAGGTTCTTACGTCGCTCGATTTCTTCTTCCGATGGGTGGTCCATCGCAAAAGACCCGGTCTTGAGTTCGCCTGAACGCTGATAATTGGCAATGATGACGCCGCTGGGCGATGTGGTGGAGCTGACCAGCTTGAAGGCTGATGGCACGGATTGCCCGTCGAAGAGACGCTTACCTTTGCCAAGGATGACCGGATAGATCAACAGCCGCAACTCATCGACCAGATCGCTGGCAAGTAACTGATGGACCAGTTCGCTGCTGCCCGAGACTGACAGGTCAGGGCCTTCGGTGGCCTTGATGGCTCTCAATGAGGCGATGATATCGTCGCCCAGCAGTTCACTGTTCTGCCAGTTCAGGCTTTCCGGCCTGTGCGTCGCGACATATTTCGTCACTTCGTTGAACATTCTGGCGATCTCGCCTTCACCAGGCACGAAACCGGGGTCGTTGGGGTCTGTTACCTGATGCGGCCAGTGGGCAGCAAAAATATCGTAGGTGCGTCTGCCCAAAAGCAGGTCGAACGGCTTGGAAAAGCTTTCACCCATGGCTCCGGCAACCACATCGTCCCAATAGGGCACTGTCCAGCCGCCATATTCGAATTGGCCGGTACGATCTTCCTCCGGCCCACCTGGCGCCTGCATCACGCCGTCGAGGCTCAGGAACGTTCCAACAATGATCCGTCGCATGATTTTCCTCCCAGAAAGCCCGCCACGCAGGGCCTACCTTACAAGGTAGGGGCGGATCAGGATAGATGCGGGCTGTCAGGAGGTATTTCTGCTGCCTTGCGCCTCTTGCCCTCTAGAAACGATGCCAGACCGTCGCTTTGTTCTTCTGCCAGCCGTTTCTGTGCAGCAAAGGTGTGTCGTCATCAGCCAGTGGCCAGCCGATGCACAGATAGAGGCTGAAGCGCCAGCTGGGCGGAGTCTTGAAAAGCGTTTCCATTGTATGTGGATCGAGAATGGAAACCATACCGACGCCAAGCCCGAACGATCTTGCCGCCAGATTGAGATTCTGGACCGCCATTGCCGTGCTATGCTCGAGGGTAATGGCCATGGATTGTCTGCCGAGGCCTTGCCCTTCGACGGGCGCAGTGTCGGTAAAAATGGCAAGCTGCACTGGAGCAACGCTGATGCCTTCCAGTTTCAAATCGCGGTAATGCTCTGCGCGCGCCCCTTCATAGATTTGTGCGGCCGACCGGTTGGCTTCCAGAAAATTGTCGTGCACCGCTGCGCGTATTGCAGCAGTTTCAACTGAAATCACGCGCCAGGGGCGGGCATTGCCGACGGAGGGAGCATAATCCATCGCTTCGCGCAAAGAATCGATGATTCTGCCGTCTATGGCTCTATCGCTGAAGTGACGGACATCGCGCCGCCATTTCAGCAATTCGAAGAAAGCGTCGCGTTCGGAGGGAGAAAACTGCATCGACTGCCAAATCTGTTGGTCGGATTAACCGGCTTGAAGCTGATCCTGTCGGAACGACAATCCAGAAACAAAAAAGCCCGCTTGCGCGGGCTTTTTGGGGTGCTTCTGGACCTTGGTAGTGGTCTGAAGACTTGGAAATGGTGCCCAGAAGAGGACTCGAACCTCCACGCCCTTGCGAGCGCCAGCACCTGAAGCTGGTGCGTCTACCAATTCCGCCATCTGGGCGACGAGGACCCATCTAAGGGGTCGACCTGTCTCTGTCAATCGCGTTTTCGACATTCAGCCAGCTTTTTTTCAGCCAATGCTTTTTTCGCGTTGAAAAGAGGGACGGGCGCGCTGACGCGCCCGACGAATTCACAGCCAAACAGCTATCAGGCTTCGAGAATTTCCTTCGAAGCGACTGTCGAATCGGCATTGAGCCGGTAAACGACCGGAACACCGGTGTTGAGTTCCTGCTTGAGAATCTGTTCCGGTGTCAGACCATCGAGCGCCATGATCAGTGCCCGGAGCGAATTGCCGTGGGCTGCAACCAGAACGGTTTCGCCGCGCAGCACGTGTGGCTGCACTGTGTGCAGATAGTACGGCCAAACGCGCGCGCCGGTATCCTTCAGGCTTTCGCCGCCCGGAGGCGGGACGTCGTAGGAACGGCGCCAGATATGGACCTGTTCCTCACCCCACTTGGCGCGGGCATCATCCTTGTTGAGGCCGGACAGATCGCCATAGTCGCGCTCGTTCAGGGCCTGATCGCGGATCGTCTTGAGATCAGACTGACCGAGCTGGTCCAGAATGTGCTGGCAGGTCACCTGCGCACGCGACAGCGCAGACGTATAGGCGATGTCGAACTTCAGACCGGCAGCTTTCAGGCGCTGGCCTGCGGCCTTGGCCTCGGCATGGCCTTGTTCGGTCAGGCCCGGATCGCGCCATCCGGTGAAGAGGTTCTTGAGGTTCCACTCGCTTTGACCGTGGCGGACCAGGACGAGAGTACGAGACATATGCAACGCTCCGTTAGAGAGCGCATCCCGAAAAGTGTGAAGCGGTTTTCGGATAAGATGCGCGATAAGACAAACTCTGGAGAGCTGATCTGAACAGGTCGGATCGGCGCTCCGGTGGAAACGATCAGTCGTTCAGCCCGAGAACATCGAGCATCGAATAGAGACCGGGCTTTTTGCCATGGGCCCAGAGTGCGGCCTTGATGGCACCACGTGCAAACACCGACCGGTCTTCGGCATGATGGGAAAGAACGACGCGTTCACCGGGACCAGCCAGAATCACCGAATGATCGCCGATGACCGAACCGCCGCGCAATGTTGCAAAGCCGATGGAGCCGGTTTCGCGCGGGCCGGTATAACCGTCACGCACGCGCACGCTGTTTTCCGCCAGTGCAATGTCGCGCCCCTTCGCTGCCGCTTCGCCGAGAAGCAGCGCGGTGCCGGACGGTGCATCGACCTTGTGCTTGTGGTGCATCTCGAGAATTTCGATGTCGAAATCCGCAGGATCGAGCGCTTGCGCTGCCTTCTGCACCAGAACGGACAGAAGATTGACGCCGAGGCTCATATTGCCGGATTTGACGATGGTTGCATGGCGGGCGGCGGCGCGGATTTTCTCGTCGTGTTCAGCCGAGCAGCCCGTCGTGCCGATGACGTGCACGATGCGCGCTTGAGCAGCAAGCCCTGCAAATTCCACGCTTGCCGCAGGGCTTGTGAAATCGAGGACGCCGTGCGCCTTGGCAAAGACCGGCAACGGATCGTCGGTGATTATCACGCCGAGCGGGCCAATGCCGGTGACTTCGCCAGCATCCCTGCCGAGAAGTGGAGAGCTGGAGCGTTCGATGGCACCGACCAGTTTCGCGCCTTCGATGGTCTGGATGGTCCGGATCAACGTCTGGCCCATGCGTCCGCCAGCGCCGACGACGACGAGGCCCACTTCGCTGTTCTGCGTTTCTCCGCTCATCGGGGTTCTCCTGTCCGCAATTCTTCTGCCGTTTTTTCGGTGATGATATCGCCGTTGCCGCTCTGCAATTGATAAAAGCGGGCATAGACGCCGTTCTGGATGCCGATCAGATCGTCGTGACGCCCTTCTTCCACCACACGACCAGCTTCCATCACCACGATGCGATTTGCATTGACCACCGTGGAAAGACGATGGGCGATCACGATTGTGGTGCGGTTCTGCATGATGCCTTCCAGCGCTTGCTGGACCCGCTTCTCCGATTCGTTGTCGAGGGCGGAAGTCGCTTCGTCTAGCAGGAGAACCGGCGCATTGCGAACGATGGCGCGAGCGATCGAGACGCGCTGGCGCTGGCCGCCAGAAAGCGTCACGCCGTTTTCGCCGACCGGCGTGTCGTAGCCCTGCGGCTGTTGCAGGATGAATTCATGCGCATGGGCAAGTTTCGCCGCCTCGATGATTTCTTCATCCGTCGCGTCCGGGCGGCCATAGCGGATATTGTCGGCAATGGTGCCTTCAAACAGATAGGGCTGCTGCGAGACATAGGCGATGGCATGGCGCAGCGACCGTTTCTTGACCTGTGCGATATCCTGTCCGTCGAACAGGATCTTGCCGCTGTCGAGATCGTAGAAGCGCTGGACAAGATTGATGAGCGTCGATTTGCCCGCGCCCGAAGCGCCCACCACGGCAGTGGTTTCTCCCGCCTTGGCGACGAAGCTGACGCCGTGAAGCACCGGCGCGGTCTCGTGATAGGAGAAATAGATATCCTCGAAGCGGATTTCGCCAGGACCGGCTTTCAGTTCCACGGCGTTTGGAAGATCGCGCTGGCGCGGCTCTATATCCAGCACTTCATAGATCATGCGCGCATTGACGAGCGCCTTTTCCAGCCCGACCTGAAGGCGGGCGAGGCGGCGAGCCGGATCATAGGCAAGCAGCATTGCGGTGATGAAGGCAAAGGTTGCGCCGGGCGGTTGTTGTTCGAGAATGGCGCGGTAGCCGCTATAGGCCAGCACGCCGGAGACTGCAAAACCCGCCAGCATTTCGGAAATGGGCGTTGTGCGCTCGGAGACCTTGGCGATCTTGTTGCTGCGGCCTTCGGACTGGTCGATGAGCTTGCCGATCTTGGCACGCAACTGGTCTTCCATCGTAAAGGCCTTGACGATGGCAATGCCCTGAATCGATTCCTGCATCGCGCCCAGCAGATGGGAATTGAGATGCACGAGATCACGGGTGACAGAGCGAATGCGGCGCGAAATATAGGCAACGGCGAGAATAAGCGGCGGTCCGATCAGGAAAATCGCAACGGACAGAACCGGGTCCATGTAGAACATCATGCCGACGAGACCGACGAGCGAGATGAAATCGCGCGCGATCGACGAAATCGTCATGTTGAGCAGATCGCGAATGCCGGAAACGTTCTGATTGATCTGCGCTGCCAGATGACCGGAACGGGTGTCGTTATAGAAATCGAGACCGAGCTTCATCAGATGGTCGAAAATGCGCTTTTGGTAGCGCGCGACCAGATTGTTGCCGATCTTGGCCAGTTCCACAGCCTGTATATAGCCGGAAATGCCACGCAATACGAAGATGGACAGCAATGTGCCACAAATGACCCAGACCAGAGCGAGATTTTGCTCATAGAAGATCTTGTCGATCATCGGCTTCATCATATAGGCCAATGCGCCATTCGATCCGCCGACGATGAGCGATGCCAGAATGGCGATAATGTAATTCTTTTTATATTCGCGGATGTTTTCCGACATCATGCGCCGGATTACGCGGGTGGCTTCGCCCGTATCGATCTTCTTGTTTTTCTTCTTAAATAGACTCACGTGCAAAAGCGCTTTTTGTCTCTTAGCCCTCCGGCAGGTCCGGCGGCTATCGTTGAAAAATACGACTTCCCATACGGAAACGCTGAACTGAAAAAGCCATCGGCAATTTCAGTGCAGCGTTTCTATAACGTTATCCGTGCGGCTTGACCATCCTCAAGCTTTGCCGGTCAGTCGATACGCCAGCGGCGTCCGTCGGTCGAAACTTCGAAACGGGCGGGGGCCTGCGCAAAGGCGGAAAGCCCTGTGAGGGCTGCAAGCTGGTGCGTGATCACGCGGACAGGAATGTCGCGCATGATGGCCTTGTGCGGGGCTTTGTCTTCGAATGCTTCGCGAAAAGCGCCGGACTTGAGCGCAGAAAGGATGCGCTGCGGAATGCCGCCGGAAAGATAGACACCGCCATGCGCCATGAAGATCAGCGCCAGATCGCCTGCAACGCGTCCGAGATAGGTGACGAACAGATGCAGGGTTTCTTCCGCCTGCGCATTGCTGCCATCGAGCCCTGCTGAAGTGATGTCGGCAGGTGTTTCCAGCGTTGGCGCCACCTTGTCGGCGGCGCATATGGCAAGATAGAGATTGCGCAGGCCGCGGCCGCACAGGATCTGTTCGCCAGCGACGCGGCCGTCGATGCGCTCGATATGCGGGAAGACCTGATAATCGCGTTCACTGCGTGGGCCGATATCGATATGGCCGCCTTCGCCAGGCACCGGCACCCATGCATGGCGCGTGCGGACAAGACCGGCAACGCCAAGCCCCGTGCCCGGTCCGAGTACGACGCGGGTGGCAATCAATTCTTCCGGCCTGCCGCCAATCTGTTCCAGATGATCGCTGCCGAGAGACACGACGGCAAGCGCTTGCGCCTCGAAATCGTTCAGCACGGTCACGTCCTCGAAACCGAGATCGGCGATCATCTTCTTCGGGCGCACGACCCAGTCGCAATTGGTGAGATCGATTTCGTCACCATCGACGGGACCGGCGACGGCGAGAATTGCGGAGCGTGGCCGGATCGAAGTGTGATCAAGAATGGCGCTCTGTATCGCCTCATCGATGGTTGCATAATCCGCCGTCTGGAGAACGGGAAATTCCTTCGGCTCTGCATTGGAATCCACCAGGATAGCAAAGCGGGCATTGGTGCCGCCGATATCGCCGACGAGTACTGGAAACCGGAACCCCTGTTCGACCAGCTCTATCTCTTTGTTTTCATGCATGTTTTTGTCCCAAAGCCGGTTCCCACTTTTGGGAGGCATGCTGTACTCGCCAGCATGCCCTCTCCCTGGTCATGTCTTCCGCCCGCGGTGGTCTTCCGCGGGCGAGCCTGTCTTGTGCAGGATTAGAGCGCGTTTCGATCTGATTGGATCAGATCGGCGCTCTAATCATTTGTTTTTACGCGCATTTTTTCCGAAAACCGTTTCACACTTTTCGGGATGCGCTTTAATCAAGCGCTTTGATCAGTTTTTCCGCTGTCGCGCGATTGAGCGCCATTGGAATATCGTAGACGCTGCCAAGGCGTGTCAGCGCCTTCACATCGACATCGTGCGGAAGCGGGGACAGCGGGTCGATGAAGAAGATGAGCACTTCCACCGTGCCTTCCGCGATCATCGCGCCGATCTGCTGGTCTCCGCCGAGCGGCCCACTTTTCACACGCTGAATGCTGAGTGAAGGGCAGGCATCCAGAATGAGGCTGCCAGTCGTCCCCGTCGCCACGATGTCAAAGCGGGCCAAAGCCTGCTCATGCGCTTTGGCGAAGGCGACCATGTCATCCTTCTTCTGGTCGTGGGCGATCAATGCGATGCGCAGGCGTTCCGTCATGAATGAGCAACCTTACGAGTTGATAACCTTGTCATTAGCATTCTAAATCGTTTTAAATCTATAGCGAAGTGCCAAAGACCTGAAAAGCGCTAAAAGCCGTTACTGCACGCCGTAGGTGACATCCGCAACCGAATTCGGCGCAGGGCCGTTGAGGACGGCGGCACAGGCCTTCGGCAGATCGGAAACCATCACCGGACGCGGCTTTTTTGGAGGTTCCTTCGACGGCTTTGCAGGCTTCCATGGCTCGTCGGTAAACCACCAGGCGAGCGACTTGTCACAACCGTCGCCAGCAGCCACTTTCGGCTGTCCCTTGCATTGAGGCGAACCGGGCTGGCAGGTCAGGCGCACATGGAAATGGTAGAAGTGCCCCCAGTAGGGGCGAACCTTGCCGAGCCAGCTTCGGTCGCCCGTCACTGTGTCGCAAAGCTGCTTCTTGATGCCCGGATGCACAAAGATGCGCTCGACTTCCGGATAGCTTGCGGCATGCTTGATGAGGGCCGTGCGGGCAGGGGTCCACTTTTTCGGGTCCACATAAAGCGAATCCGGCTTCAGCATCGAAACGGCGGAAACGCTCTCGCGTTCGGCATCGGAAAACCGCTTTTTCGGCATCGGTGTCAGCCAGATATCTGCATCGAGGCCGACCTGATGCGAGGCATGACCGGTGAGCATCGGGCCGCCGCGCGGCTGCGAGATGTCACCGACGAGCAGGCCGGGCCAGCCGTCCTGTGCTGCATCGCGGGACAGTTTTTCCAGAAGACCGATCATGCGCGGATGACCCCAGCGGCGGTTGCGCGAAAGGCGCATGACCTGCCAGTTCGGTCCATCCGTCGGCAATGCCACAGCACCGGCGAGGCATCCTTTGGCATAAAAGCCGATGGATTGCGGCTGCTGCGTCAGCACAGGAAGTCTTTCACCGCCGAAAGCCTGTTTCGCTGGCATGTCTTCCGCCATGGCCATTGGCGCGAAGTCGGGCGCGATCATTGCGGCCAGCGAGGCTGCGAGAATGATCTTCTTCAATCTGTTTGCGATCATGGTGCAGTTCCATGTTTTGCCTACAGCATCGTCTTTCCGAAAATCGATTTCGATTTTCGGAAAGACGATGCGTAGATTCGATCGGTTAGAGCGTCCTTTGTGCGTCCATATGGACGCACGGCGCTCTAGGGGCTGCGGCTGCGAATCAAGACAACCGAATTGCGGGCATTATGCGGTGTCCACGGCAGGGCTTCAATGGCGGTCGACAGTTTGTGCTGCCAACCGCCATTTCCCTCAGCTCTTTCGTAGCCTTGCAAGCATGGCCAGAACCAGCAACGGCATGAAGGTGCAGAAGGTGATCAATGGCCAGGCAGTATCGCCAGGCAGGAAAATGACCAGTGCGGTTCCTGCGAGACTGACGATCAGGCTCTGAACACAGAAATAGACTGCGACCGCCATGCCCGCATTGTCGTCAAAAGCTGCAAGCGCACCATTCGCCGTCATCGATGCGGTGAGAACGATCCCGACAGCGGCAAACCACATCGGGACGATGAGGCTTGTGAATGATGGTTGCAGCAGTGTCTCGCCCGCCAGAAGCAGGAGTGCGCTGGCAAGGAGCACGACCATGCCAAGGGCCACGCTTGTACGGGCACCCCATTTCTGCGTCTGGCGCGGCAGGATGCGCGTGGCGGCGATCATGACGCCGGCAACGCTTGCGAAAGCAAGGCTGAATCCTGTTTCACCGAAGCCGCTGCGTTCGATCAGAATGCGCGGTGCGGTAGAAAAGAATACGAAGAACGTGCCCATCGCCGTGGCAAAGCCGAGCGTGTAGGTCCAGAAGCGGAAATCCTTTATGATCCGCCCCAGACTGCCGGCGTTTGGCGCATCGCCGGTCGGTCGTGTCTCGTGCCAGTGGCGCAAGGCGCGCCATGTTGCGATGAGACCGAACAGGCCCAGCAATGCGAAGATTGTCCGCCATCCGAAACCCTTTGCAATCAATGCACCGGCAATCGGGCCAAGCGCAGGGACGAAGGAAAGCATGGCGCTGAAAAGGCCGTAGATCGTCGCGCCTTCGGGACGTGTCGCATAGACGTCGCGCACCGTTGCGAAAGTAGCGACAAGTGCCGCCGAGGCGCCCGTTGCCTGTACGAAGCGAAGCGCCACGAATAGCGCGGCATTGTCGGTAATCGCCAGCGCGAAGGACGAAAGGGCGAAAACCAATCCGCCACCAAGCAGGATGGGCCTGCGTCCGAAGCGGTCCGACAACGGGCCGAACAGCAGTTGCCCGACACCCAGCATCACCATGTAGAGGCTGAGCGTCAGCTGCACCATTGCGGGTGTCGTTTGCAGGATGGCGGGCATGGACGGCACGACCGGCAGGTAGATGTCCATGGCCAGCGAGGCGAGAATGTCGAAAGGGGCCATCAGCGCGAGTGCCAATGGCAGGGAGTAATTCCAGCGTGGAGTTTGTTTGTTATCAAAAGGCATGACGAAGCATCCGCTCGAGAAAGAATTCGGGCGGCGATCTGCCTTCTTTACAACGCGTGTCTTATCCGAAAATCGTTACACACTTTTCGGGATGCGCTTTAAGGGAAATTGGTCCGGGGCAGATGCCGCAACAGGTCGGAAAGGCTGTTGCGGCTTATCTGGTTGCGAGTTCGGTGCTGCCCATTCTGTTTTGTCCCGGTTCGATTGCGGATGCATTTTTAACAGCGGCATCTGAACAATGCAAATCAGTGCCAGCTATCGTCGCGCCACATGGCCGAAAAGGCGGTCTTGTAGTCGGGATAGGCAAATTCATAGCCGAGATCCCTGATGCGCTGGTTGGAGACACGCTTGTTCTCGCCATAGAAGGAGCGCGCCATCGGCGTCATGTCGGCTTCCGCGAAGGGGACCTCCGGCGGCGGCGTCACGCCCATCAGTTCGGCTGCATAGGTGACGACATCCTGTGGCGGGCTTGGTTCATTGTCGGTGATATTGAAGATGCCGCCCGTGTTGGTTCCTGCCAGAAAACGCAGGCTACCGGCGATGTCATCGACGTGGATGCGGTTGAAGACCTGATTGTCTTTGATGATGCGCCGTGCAGTACCGCGTTCCAGATTAATGAAGGCGTTGCGGCCCGGCCCGTAAATGCCGGAAAGACGCAAGATTGCGAGCGGCGTTCCGTGCCGTTCGCTCAATTGTCCCCATGTTTCTTCGGCTTCCACCCGCTCCAGACTGCGGCGGGACGCAGGCTTGCAGGGAGCAGTCTCGTCCACCCATTGGCCCTGATGGTCGCCATAGACGCCGACCGTCGACAGATAGCCGATCCAGCGAATGGTGTTGTCGGGGCGACGAAGCGCTTCTTCTACAACGGCGACCGCCGGGTCGCCGCTTTCGCCGGGCGAAATCGAAACGACAACATGGGTCGATTGGGCAAGCCGGTCCAGAAGGTCGGGCGAAGGTGTTTCACCGTCAAAGAGCATCGGCTTTATGCCCGCCTTTTCAAGGAGCGGGAATTTCTGCTCGTGCCGCGTTGTCCCGTCGATGCGTTCCGCCTCACCTGTCATCCTTTGAGCAAAGGCTTGGGCAGAATAACCGGCTCCGAACAGAAAAACGCGCATCAAACTTCCTCCATAGAGCGCCGTGCGCCCGTTGGGACGCACAAAGGACGCTCTAATCCATTGAATCTACGCATCGTGCTTTCCCAAAATCGCTTCCGATTTTCGGGTCGATGCGGTGGTCCACTCTGCTTGCACCGTAGCATCCTCTTCCGATGAGGCCAGACGTTTCTGCATTTCAGCCACACGGTCGGGATTGGCCAATTGCTTCAAGGCCCATATAGCTGCGCCGCGCACGACAGGCGCTTCGTCTTCCAGCAGTCGTTCGACATCTGGCAGAAGCGTTTTATCACCGGAATTACCGGTGGCGATCAGCACATTGCGGAGGAAGCGGTCGCGCCCGATCCGTTTCACCGGGGAACCCGAAAACAATGTGCGGAAAGCGGGGTCATCCAGTGTCAACAGGTCGGCCAGACGCGGCGCTTTCAGATCGTCGCGGGCTTTCAGCTTCATTTCGCTGGTTGCCTGCGCAAACTTGTTCCAAGGGCAGACGGAAAGGCAGTCATCGCAGCCATAGATGCGGTTGCCCATCGCCTTGCGGAATTCGTGCGGGATCGGCCCCTTGTTCTCGATGGTGAGATAGGAAATGCAGCGCCTTGCATCGATGCGATAGGGCGAGGGGAAGGCATTGGTCGGACAAGCGTCGAGGCAGGCGCGGCAGGAGCCGCAATGGTCGCGGTCAGGCGTGTCGGGCGGAATTTCCGCCGTTGTGAAGATGGAGCCGAGGAACAGCCATGAGCCAAGCTCGCGGCTTACCAGATTGGTGTGCTTGCCCTGCCAGCCGAGCCCCGCGGCCTCGGCCAGCGGCTTTTCCATGACGGGCGCGGTGTCGACGAAGACTTTGACATCCTGTCCGGCGCGCGCGGCAAAACGGCTCGCCACATGCTTGAGCTTGCCCTTGATGATGTCATGATAGTCGCGGTTTTGCGCGTAGACCGATATGGCCGCGCGATCCTGTTGCTCCAGAATGGCGAGCGGGTTGGCATCCGGCCCGTAATTCATCGCCAGCATCATGATGGAACGGACTTCCGGCCACAGCACGCTTGGATCGCTGCGGCGCGCCTCGGTTTCCTCCATCCATTCCATGTCGGCGTGGTGGCCATCGGCAATATATTGGCGCAGCCGTTCGGGCGCTTGCGGAATTGCATCCGGCGTGGTGAAGGCAACGGCATCGAAACCGACCGCCTTCACCTCTTCGATCAGGAAGCGCTTCAGCTTTTCGGTTTTCGAATTAGAAGTCGAGGTCGCCATAATGGGCCACCGGGGCAAGCCCGCGCACGCGGTCAGAAAGTAATGGGCGGAAGGCCGGGCGCGATTTCATGCGTGCATACCAGTCACGCGCCGCTTTGGTTTCGCCCCACTCGATTTCGCCGAGATAGTCTAGCACGGAAATGCATGCTGCCGCAGCCATGTCGGCATAGCTTGGATGCGCGCCACCCAGCCAGTCGCGGGTCGCGGCCAGCCAGTCGATATATTTCATGTGCTGGCGGATATTGGTGCGGGCGGCGCGGATAGCGGTCGAATCCGGCGCGCTACCGCCCATTTCGGCTGCCATCTGCAGCTTGAACACACGTTCGCGCGCGATGTGGCGTGTGACTTCATTTTCGAATTTCAGCAGAAACCAGTCAACGAGGCGGCGCACTTCGGCGCGCTCCATAGGGCTTTCCGGCAGAAGGCGGCGGCTGCGTTTCAAGGCGCCGCGTGTCTCGTCCAGATATTCGGCAATCACCGTCGCGCCGACGACCGGAAGGTCATTTTCAGCCAGAAGAACGGGCAGGGTGCCCGCCGGGTTCAGCGCCAGAAATTCTTTGCGACGTGACCACGGTCGTTCCTCGATCAACTCCGCTTCAACGCCATACTCGCCGAGGATGAGCCGCACATAGCGCGAACCCGAAGACATGGGATGATGAAAAAGCGTAAGCATGATCGACGCGATACTCTCGACTGAAGCTTGAATTGAACGTCCGGAGATAGCACGGCGGCTGGCGTTTGCGCATGCAGCAGGCTATTCCTGCTACCGAGCGATTCGACGCCGCCTCAACGGAATATAAAGTCTATAAGGGCTATGTCTGCGTGAGACAAGCAATCGCTGGAAGTGCTCGTTTTTGCCTCGGCAACCGCAATCGCGGCCCGGTCTTGCTGCCATCATGGTGCCCAATATTCTAAGGTGCTGACTTCATGGATGTTTTTAATCTGCTGGAAGCCGCGTTTCTCGGTCTTATCGAAGGCTTGACCGAATTTATCCCGGTTTCCTCCACCGGGCATTTGCTGCTGATCGGCCATTTTCTTGGTTTTGAATCCACAGGAAAAACCTTCGAGGTTCTGATCCAGCTTGGTGCCATTCTGGCCATCTTGACCGTCTATTCGGCAAAACTTTTGAAAATCCTGACCGATTTTCCCCGCGATGCCCGCACGCGGCGCTTCGTCTTCGGCATTCTGGTTGCCTTCCTGCCCGCTGCCGTCATCGGCGCGCTGGCGCACGGCTTCATCAAAAGCGTGCTGTTTGAAACGCCGATGCTTGTCTGCATGATGCTCATCATCGGCGGTTTCATCCTCCTCTGGGTGGACCAGCTCAATCTGCGTCCGCGCTATCATGATGTGATGGATTATCCGCTGCCCATGTGCCTCGCCATCGGCTTCATCCAGTGCCTGGCCATGATACCAGGCGTGTCGCGCTCCGGCTCCACCATTGTCGGCTCGCTTCTGCTGGGGGCCGACAAGCGCTCGGCGGCGGAGTTTTCGTTCTTCCTCGCCATGCCGACCATGGCAGGCGCTTTTGCCTATGACCTCTACAAGAGCCGCAATATCCTGTCGCTCAACGACGGTGCGCTGATCGGGGTCGGCTTCGTAATGGCTTTCATCTCGGGCGTTTTCGTCGTGCGCTATCTGTTGGACTATGTGTCCCGCCACGGCTTCAAGCTGTTCGGCTGGTGGCGCCTGATCGTCGGGTCGGTGGGGTTGGCTGCACTTCTCGTCTGGGGATGAACGTCGTCAAATTCAGACAAAGCTCGACGTATAAAAGTCGGGCAAAAGAAAAGGGGCCTTTCGGCCCCTTGTTTATTTTCCGATGAGCGGAATGTCTCACGCAAAACCGGTTTTGGTGTACTGGCCGGCAACGCGGTAGCGCCACAGATAGGATGGCAGCACGGCGTCAACGCCTTCCGGCGTGATGCCCATGCCTTCCAGCGTGCGGCCTTCCTTGATCGCCTTTTCGGAAACGACATTGTCGAATTTCAACAGCGTCACCTGATCGTTGGTGAGCATCGGGTTCGGCAGCAGGCCGAGGATCGATGCCTGCAAACGGGCAACCCACCAGGGCATGGAAATGATGAGGCGCTTGCGGGCGATAACGCCGAGCATGTCCTTCATCCAGTTCTTGAACGGCTGCACATCCGGGCCGCCGAGTTCATAGACGCCACCCGGCACCAGCTTGCCGTCGACGGCACGGGCGACGGCTTCCGCAACGTCACCGACATAGACCGGCTGGAGCTTCGTTTCGCCGCCGCCGATAGCTGGCAGGAACGGCGAGAAGCGCGCCATGTTGGCGAAGCGGTTGAAGAAGCGGTCTTCAGGACCGAAAATGATCGAGGGGCGCAGGATGACGCTTTCCGGCAGAACGGAAAGAACGGCGTTTTCGCCTTCACCCTTGGTGCGTGCGTAATCCGATGGCGAATTGACGTCGGCTGCGAGCGAGGACAGATGCGTCATGCGAATGCCTGCGGCCTTGGCGGCTTCGGCGATGTTCTTCGCGCCCAGCACCTGAACGGTGTTGAAACGCTGGCGACCGCTTTCAGCAAGGATGCCGACGAGGTTCACGACATGGTCGGAACCCTTGACGACATGTTCGACCGAAGCGCGGTTGCGGACATTGGCCTGCACCATCTGTATCTGGCCGACATTGCCGAGCGGAGCCATGTAATAAGCAACTTCCGGCTTGCGCACTGCTACGCGCACGCGATAGCCGCGCTTGGTGAGACTTGCGACGACCGCGCGCCCGACAAAGCCGGAGCCGCCGAAAACGGTGACCAGTTTCGGCCTGTTGTGGACTTCGTTCGGTTCGGTCTTCATCCTAAACTCCTGCATGAAAGCCAGCTGCGCCGCTTGCAATGAGCGGCGACAATGCGTCTATATTGCCGGTGATTTATCGCCTTTTGGCCACAAGGCAAAGGGGACTTGTTGTCACGATCATGATAGCAGGACTTTTTCCCATGTTCGTTTTTTTGTTTCAGCGTGAACTTATCCGAAAACCGCTTTGAGATTCCGCTTCTTGCTGTTAAATCGCGCGCATGAGCACACCACTTGACCATATTCGCAATTTTTCGATCGTCGCCCATATCGACCACGGCAAATCGACGCTGGCCGACCGCCTCATTCAGTTGACCGGCGGGCTGGACACGCGCGAGATGAAGGATCAGGTTCTCGACTCGATGGATATCGAGCGCGAGCGCGGCATCACCATCAAGGCGCAGACCGTCCGTCTCAGCTACAAGGCGAAGAACGGCGAAGATTATGTGCTGAACCTGATCGACACGCCCGGACACGTCGACTTTGCCTATGAAGTCTCGCGCTCGCTGGCCGCGTGCGAAGGTTCACTTCTGGTGGTGGACGCCTCTCAGGGCGTGGAAGCGCAGACGCTGGCCAATGTCTATCAGGCCATCGACAACAACCATGAAATCGTGGTTGTGCTGAACAAGATCGACCTGCCCGCTGCCGAGCCTGAGCGCGTCAAGCAGCAGATCGAGGAAGTGATCGGCATTGATGCCGCACAGGCCGTGCATATTTCGGCCAAGACCGGCATCGGCATCGAGGATGTGCTGGAAGCCATCGTCACCCAGTTGCCCGCGCCGAAGGAAGGCGACCGCAATGCGCCGCTCAAGGCCATGCTGGTCGATAGCTGGTATGACAGCTATCTCGGCGTTATCGTTCTGGTGCGCATCATTGATGGCGTTCTGAAAAAGGGCCAGACCATCCGTATGATGGGCACGGGCGCGAAATATCCGGTGGAACGCACCGGCGTGTTCACGCCGAAGATGGTTCAGGTGGACGAACTCGGTCCCGGCGAGCTTGGTTTCATCACCGCTTCGATCAAGGAAGTGGCCGACACCCGCGTTGGCGATACGATCACCGAAGATCGCCGCCCGACGAACAAGATGCTGTCTGGCTTCAAGCCCGCGCAGCCGGTCGTGTTCTGCGGCCTGTTCCCGGTCGACGCGGCGGATTTCGAGGATCTGCGCGCTGCCATGGGCAAGCTGCGCCTCAACGATGCGTCGTTCTCGTTCGAAATGGAAACCTCTGCTGCGCTTGGTTTCGGCTTCCGCTGCGGGTTCCTTGGCCTGCTGCATCTGGAAATCATTCAGGAACGTCTTGAGCGCGAGTTCAATCTCGACCTCATCACGACCGCGCCTTCAGTTGTCTATCGCCTGAACATGCAGGACGGTTCGCAGAAAGAGCTGCACAACCCGGCTGATATGCCGGATGTGGTGAAGATCAATGCGATTGAAGAGCCTTGGATTCGTGCGACTATCATGACGCCGGATGATTATCTCGGCGCGATCATGAAGCTCTGCCAGGAGCGCCGTGGTCTGCAGATTGATCTGACCTATGTTGGTCCCCGCGCCATGATCACCTATGATCTGCCGCTCAACGAAGTGGTGTTCGATTTCTACGATCGTCTGAAGTCGATCTCGAAGGGCTATGCCTCGTTCGACTACAACCTTTCGGATTACCGTGAGGGCGATCTGGTCAAGATGTCGATCCTTGTGAACGAAGAGCCGGTCGACGCGCTTTCGATGCTGGTCCACCGCTCGGCTGCGGAAAAGCGTGGACGCGCGCTGTGCGAAAAGCTGAAGGAGCTGATCCCGCAGCACATGTTCAAGATCCCGATCCAGGCAGCGATTGGCGGTCGTATCGTGGCGCGCGAGACGATCTCGGCACTGCGCAAGGACGTGACGGCCAAGTGCTACGGCGGCGATGTGACGCGTAAGCGCAAACTTCTGGAAAAGCAGAAGGAAGGCAAGAAGCGCATGCGCCAGTTCGGCAAGGTCGAAATCCCACAGGAAGCTTTCATTCAGGCGCTCAAGATGGGCGATGATTGATCTCAAGTTGTTTTAGGGGCGCTTCGGCGCCCTTTCTTTTTGAACTTTGACGATGCCAATTTTGTCCTCATCCTGAGGAGCCTCCTGAGCTTGCGAAGGAGGCGTCTCGAAGGACGAGGGCGACAGCGCTCCCCTCATCCCCGCTTCGACAGTGCAGGCAGGCCCTCATAATTTAGCGCAATCAACGCCTCTTTCTTTGCACGTGACCATCCTTTGATTTGACGTTCGCGAGCGATTGCGTCGACAATGCAGTCATAGGTTTCAGTGAAGACAAGCACGACTGGTCGACGCTTATTCGTATAACTCTCGTAGATGCCTTCATTGTGTTCCCACAACCGGGCTTCGATGTTCTGCTTGGTGAGACCGGTGTAATATGAACCGTCCGCGCAACGCAGAATATAGACAGTTACTTCCATGACTTGCCCCCGCTTGTCGTTGGAAGATAGATGTTGATGCAAGTTTGCCTGCCTAACAAGTTGCGGCAATCGACTTTAAGATTGCTCGTGTTCAGAAGGTGAAATCAATGTCCGAACATCCCCGCATCTCCATCACCTACTGCACCCAATGCAATTGGCTGTTGCGCGCTGCGTGGATGGCGCAGGAACTGTTACAGACTTTCGGGCAGGACTTAGGCGAAATGGCGTTGCGTCCGGGCACCGGCGGGGTTTTTGAAATCCGTGTTCATATGCCGGACGGCAGTGAAGAACTCATCTGGGAGCGCAAGCGTGACGGCGGATTTCCGGAAGCCAAGGTATTGAAGCAACGCGTGCGCGATCTGGTCTGGCCGGAACGCGATCTTGGTCATTCCGACCGGCCAGCCAATACTTGATGAGCCGTTGTGCTATCCGCCTCTTCGACAGGCTGAGAATGAGGGTCGAGTTGTGCGTTTCCCTCGTCCTTCGAGACGGCGCTTCGCGCCTCCTCAGGATGAGGGAAATAGCGGCGTCGCTATTGTAAGCCGAAGAAATTAGTCCTCATCCACCACGCGCAGGCGCATTTGAGTGGGAGTGTTTTCCGCCTGTCTCGTTTGCGGGCGGGATGCTTCCTCTGCGGGTGCAGGGCCGAATTCCAGCGCTTCGATCTTCGCGCCGCGTCGGGTGACCTTGTTGGACGACACCAGAATATCGTCAATATCCTTGTTGGCCTGCACAAAGTGCGTTTGCAGCTTCCGCACGCGCTCGTCGAGGCGGCCCACATCTTCCATCAAGCGGATCACTTCGCCCTGAATCACATGCGCCTGCTCACGCATGCGGGCATCCTTCAGGATTGCCTGAATGACCTGAATCGACAGCATCAGCAGCGACGGCGAGACAATGACGACCCGCGCCCGATGCGCACGCTGGATCAGGGCCTCGAAGTGCTCGTGAATATCGGCGAAGATGGACTCCGACGGCACGAACAGAAAAGCCGTATCCTGTGTTTCGCCGGGGATCAGATATTTGTCCGAGACATCCTTGATATGCACTTCCATGTCGCGGCGGAACTGGGCGACTGCTGCCTTGCGCGCCTCCGGCTGTTCCGTTTCGCGCATCGAATTCCAGGCTTCGAGCGGGAATTTTGCGTCGATCACGAGCGAGGGTGCATTGTTCGGCATCCGTACAAGGCAGTCGGGACGGGTGCTGTTGGAAAGCGTTGCCTGAAACTCGTAGGCACCCTGCGGCAGGCCGTCGGCGATGATCGCTTCCATGCGCGACTGGCCGAAAGCGCCGCGCGTCTGCTTGTTGGCGAGGATCGCCTGCAATTGCACCACCTGTCCGGCGAGCGACTGGATATTGTTCTGCGCCGTGTCGATGACGGCAAGACGCTCCTGCAATTTGGCGAGATTTTCATGCGTCGAGCGGGTCTGTTCGGTCATGGTCTGGCCGATGCGATGCGTCATGCCGTCGAGCCGTTCGCGGATCGACTGGTTGAGTTCCGACTGCCGCGAGCCGAATACCTCGGCCATGGTCTGCATCCGGCCCTGCATCTCGGCCTGTGCTTTCAGGATTTCCGCCATGCGATATTCTGCATCACGGGCACGGTCCTCGGCCTGTGCTTCCGCAACCGCGCGAAGCCGGGCAGAGCGCGTCGCCGCGATCAGAAAAATGGCAAGACACAGCACCAGCACGACGATACCCGCCAGCAGGATATTCCCCAGCGTGAAGGATGTGGCACCGAGCTGCAGAATCGGCTCATTCAGGAGATTCTGGTTTTCCATGAAGAGAGCTTAGCTGATTCGTATCATCTTGATGAGATCAAAACGAGAACATTTTGCAAAGTGTAATTGACGATTCTCGCGTGAGCCATTACGTGAAAGCCCATGTCTGTAAAACCGCTTGTCATCCTTCCCGACCCCGTCCTGCGCCAGGTTTCCAAGCCTGTGGAGCGCTTTGACGACCAGCTGCGCAAATTTGCCGGCGACATGTTCGACACCATGTATGATGCGCCGGGCATTGGCCTCGCTGCCATTCAGGTAGGCGAACCGATCCGCATGCTCGTCATCGACCTTGCCAAGGAAGATGAACCGAAAGCGCCGCATGTCTTCATCAATCCCGAGATTGTCGGCGTGACGGATGAAGTCAGCACCTATGAGGAAGGCTGTCTTTCGATCCCGGATTATTATGCCGAAGTGGAACGGCCAGCCGCCATCAAGGTCAATTACTTCGATGCAGATGGCAAACAGCATCTGATCGAAGCCGACGGGCTGATGGCTACCTGCCTGCAGCATGAGATCGATCATCTGAACGGCGTGCTCTTCATCGATCATATTTCCAAGCTGAAGCGCGATATGGTCATCAAGAAGTTCAAGAAGCTCGCCAGCCAGCGCGCGCCTGGGAAAGTGCTTTAATGCGTGTCGTTTTCATGGGGACGCCGGAATTTTCCGTGCCGATCCTCACCGCCATCATCGGTCACGGTTATGAGGTTGTTGCGGCCTATACGCAGCCGCCGCGCCCGGCGGGCCGTCGCGGGCTGGAGCTGACCAAGTCACCGGTGCATGAAAAGGCCGAACAGTTCGGCATTCCGGTGTTCACGCCGAAGAGCCTCAAGGGCGTGGAAGAGCAGGACGTTTTCGCAAGCCTCGAAGCCGATGTCGCGATTGTCGTGGCTTATGGCCTGCTGCTGCCGCAAGCCATTCTGGATGCACCGCGCCTCGGTTGCTATAACGGCCATGCCTCGCTGCTGCCGCGCTGGCGCGGTGCGGCTCCGATCCAGCGTGCCATCATGGCAGGCGATAGCGAAACCGGCATGATGATCATGAAGATGGATGCCGGGCTCGATACCGGTTCCGTTGCCATGGCCGAAAAGGTTGCGATCACGCCGGACATGACGGCAGGCGAACTGCATGACCGTCTGAGCATGATCGGCGCCGACCTGATGATCCGTGCGCTGGGCGCGCTTGAGCGTGAAAGCCTTGCCTTGCAGCCGCAGGCGGAAGAAGGCGTCATCTATGCCGCCAAGATCGACAAGGCCGAGGCGCGCATCGACTGGTCGAAGCCGGCACAGGACGTGCACAATACCATTCGCGGTCTGTCGCCCTTTCCGGGTGCATGGTGCGAGATGGAAATCAATGGCGCTGTCGAACGTGTGAAGCTTCAGCGCTCGGCGCTGGGTGAGGGGTCCGGTGAACCGGGCACGGTGCTGGACGATCGCCTGACGGTTGCCTGCGGGGAAGGGGCCGTGCGGCTCGTTACGCTGCAGCGTTCCGGCGGCAAACCATTGCCCGCGCAAGAATTTCTGCGTGGCGCACAGGTTTCGAAGGTTCTGTAAGCGGTGCCGCGCTACAAGCTCACTGTCGAATATGATGGCACGCCCTATGTCGGCTGGCAGCGGCAGGAAAACGGCCATGCGGTGCAGAATGCCATCGAACTGGCATTCAAGAAGTTCTGCGGGGAAGATTTGACGCTGAGTGCGGCTGGCCGCACCGATGCAGGCGTGCATGCAACCGCGCAGGTCGTGCATGTCGATCTCACCAAGGATTGGGGTGCAGGCAAGGTGCGCGATGCGGTCAATGCGCACCTCGTCATGGCGGATGAGCGCGTCAGCATCTTGAATGTCGAGAAGACGACGGACACATTCGATGCGCGTTTTTCAGCGCGTGCCCGGCATTATCTCTATCGTATCCATAATCGCCGTGCGCCTCTGGCGATTGATTATCAGCGCGCATGGTGGGTGCAGAAGCGACTTGATGCTGAAGCGATGCACGAAGCAGCAAAGCGGCTCCTGGGCGAGCACGACTTCACGACGTTTCGCGCCACGCAATGCCAGGCCAAGAGCCCGGTCAAGACGCTCGACCGGCTCGATGTCGTCCGCAACGGCGATTACGTGGAAATGCGCGTTTCGGCGCGGTCCTTCCTGCACAATCAGGTCAGGTCCTTCGCAGGCAGCCTGATGGAAGTGGGTGTTGGCCGCTGGACGGCGGATGATCTGCAGGCGGCTTTGGAAGCCAAAGATCGCAAGGCCTGCGGGCAGGTTGCCCCGCCCTATGGGCTTTATCTGATTGGTGTGGACTACGCCTTTCCGTATTGAGACCCGAAGCGCGCTCTAGGGGATCAAGAGCAAACTTCCGGATGATTTTCCCGTCTCCAGCGCACGATGGGCCTGTTCTGCCTCGCTCAGCGGATAGGTTGCCCCAATCGTTCCAGTCAGTCCCTTTTCCATGATGTCGAAAAGCTTGGAAGCGGAATTTCGGTAGTTATCCAGATCGTTGATGTAAGCGATCACGCTTGGCCGGACGAAAGAAAGATCTGCTTGATTGCCGAGTGTATCAATGACGCTCTGGGAGATTTTTCCACCGGCCTGCCCGATGCTCGCCAGAGTACCAAACGGGCGCACGCATTGTGCCGTTTTGGCCAGAGTTTCACCGCCGATCCCGTCATAGGCGACGTGAACGCCCTGTCCATCCGTGAGACGCCGGGTGGCTGTCACGAAATCGCAATCGCGTCCGACGAGCACATGATCGGCACCATTTTTGCGCGCGATTTCGGCTTTGTCTTCCGAGCTGACTGTTCCGATCACAGTTGCTCCAAGAGCCTTGCCCCAACGGGTCAGCAAGGTGCCCAGTCCGCCTGCGGCTGCATGCACCAGCATGATTGTATCCGGGCCAACGGGAAATGTATTGGTGAGGAGCATGTGGGTGGTAAGACCGCGCAGCATGGTCGCTGCCGCCGACTGCGAGGAAATTGTGCTGGGCAGTAGCAATGCTCTTTGGGCAGGCAGGATCCGGGTTGAAGCATATGCCCCCACTGGCAGGCCCGCATAAGCAACCCTGTCGCCTGGCTTGAGGTCGGGTACATCCGATCCGACAGCTTCCACCACGCCTGCACCTTCGACGCCGAGCACTGCCGGAAAGGACGGCAGCGGATAGAGGCCGGTCCGATGATATATGTCGACAAAATTCACGCCGATTGCCTCGTGGCGAAGACGTATCTCGCCCGCACCGGGGCTTCGGGGTGTCTGCGGGACTGTCTGAAGCAGCTCTGCTTCACCGGTTTCGTTCAGAATGATCTCGTGGTCCATCAGTCAGTCTCCGTTGCAATCCGTGGCAGTATCGTGGATAGAGAAACGGGAAAAAATTGCCGATTTGATCGCAGCGTATGGGAAAAATTTCACAATGGTGAATTGGGAAAGCGTGCGTTACTTTGTGGCTTTGGCCGATACGGGGACTCTGTCCGGTGCCGCCAGATTGCTCAATGTAGAACATGCGACGATTGCGCGACGTGTGGCAGCTCTGGAATCCGAAACCGGTTTGAAACTGGTTGATCGCCGGGGGCGGCGTTTTCTGCTGACGGAAGACGGCGAGCGGATTGCGGCGATTGCGCGCAAGATGCAGGACGAGGCACAAGCCATCAGCCGTTTCGGCGCAGTTCGGGATACGGGCATAAGCGCGACCATCACGCTTACCGCGCCGCCGTCCTATGCGGTTGCAAGACTGGCGAAGCCGCTCGCTGCCGTGTCAGAACAATATCCGGGTATCCATATGCGTGTGATGGGAGAAGCGCGCTTCAGTTCACTGAACCGTAGGGAGGCGGATATAGCTATTCGCCTGACGCGCCCGACAACCGGCGATCTCACCATTCGCAGGCTGGGCGAGGAAGCTTTCCGCCCTTATGCGAGCCGGGATTATCTGGCGCGAACTCCTCCTGAAGAATGGCAGTTCATTGCTTATGATGAAAGTCTGGAAGACGCTCCGCAGCAGGCCCATTTGCTTGCTTTGGCTGGTGCCCGGCCAATCGCCCTGCGCGCCAATACGCTGGAGATGCAGCTCGCTCTTGTAAGAGAGAACGCAGGCATAGCCATGTTGCCTGATTTCATGGCTGAGTCGCAGGAGCAGCTGGTGCCAGCGCTGCCGGATCATGCCCCGCTCATACGCGAGGTGTGGATGGTCGTTCATTCCGATATGAAAACGGTTCCGGCTCTCCGTGCCGTCATGGCCGAGATCGCCAGCGCCCTCAATCATCCCATGCCGATATAATGGCTTTCGCTTTAATAGGCGTGCGGATCAAAGCCGATCCCGAGCAGTTGCTGCAGCAGGACGGTCAGGAACAGTGAGCCAAAGACGATGCAGGCGAAGAATGGTGCCGCATAGGCATGTGGGCGCTGCAGCGCGACAAAAGTCAGCCGGTAGCTCAGCACAATGGATGCGCCGAACATGATGAAGGCAAACAGTGTCGCGATGTCGAACCGTCCGGGAAAGAAGAGCTGTAGCAGTGTAATGGGTGCGAAGACCCACGAAAGCAGTGCGCTGCCCCAGTTGGTGGCAATCACGAAGGCCGCATAACGCTTGGCAATGCCGATCCGCTTGGCGACAAGGCCGATGATGACGAGCGGAATAATCCAGGCCGCTATGTCCACGAAGGCTGCGCGCGTGACGATGGCAAAGCGCAAGCCTGCCTCCTCGCGACCTGCCGTCAGATCCGCGGCATAAGCGACCCAGCTTGCGAAGAGCGGCGGCAGTGCAATCGCTATCGCAAAGAAGGACGACCAGAAGCCCTCGGCGGAAATGTCGAGATAGCCCAGTCCTTCCTTGCGCCCGAGCATCATTTTCCAGACGCCCCAGAAATATCTGAAAATATCGTCCAGGCTTGGCATGAGATTCCCAATTTTTCGCGTAATCCCGGCCGAACAGTCATGCGACTTTCCGGGACTATGCGTTACCCAAAGAAATCGGCGATGAAGCGTTCATAAATCTGTGTCAGGCCTGCGAGGTCGGCAAGGGCCACGCGCTCGTCAACCATATGCATGGTCTGTCCGACAAGGCCGAACTCGACCACCGGACAATAATCCTTGATGAAACGGGCATCGGACGTGCCGCCTGATGTCGACAGTTCCGGGCGTTTGCCCATTACGGCCTCGACGGAAGCCGTCAGCGTGCCGATCAGCTTTTCGTCACGGGTCAGGAACACATGGCTCGGATGCTCGCGCCAGGTGAGTTCGTATTTGATCGGTGTTTCGCGACCCGGCCGCAAGCGATTGTCGCGGGCGGCTTTTTCGAGGCGCGCGATGATTTCGGCCTGCAAGGTCTCTGCCGTCCAGGTGTCGTTGAAGCGGATGTTGAACGAGGCCGTTGCCTTGTTCGCAATCACATTGGTGGCCTTGTTGCCGACGTCGATGCTGGTTACTTCCAGATTGCTGGCCTGGAAATTGGCCGTCCCTTGGTCGAAAGCCGGATGAAGCAGGCTGTCGACCAGCGTGGTAATGCCGCGTACCGGGTTTTCGGCCAGATGCGGATAGGCGGCATGGCCCTGCACGCCATGGACGGTGATCGTGCCGGACAGCGAGCCGCGCCGTCCGATCTTGATCGCATCGCCGAGCGCATTCGGGTTGCTCGGCTCTCCGACGATGGATGCATCCCAGCTTTCGCCGCGCTGCTTCGCCCAGTCGAGAAGCTTGACCGTGCCATTGATGGCCGGGCCTTCTTCGTCGCCGGTGATGAGGAACGAAACGCTGCCCTTGATGCTGCCGTGCTTTTCGATGTGACGGGCAACTGCGGCCACGAAGCAAGCCACACCGCCCTTCATGTCAACCGCACCGCGGCCGTACATCACGCCATCTTCTATGGCGGCAGAGAAGGGCGGGTGCTTCCAGTCGCCCTCATTGCCGGGCGGCACGACATCGGTATGTCCCGCAAACATCAGATGTGGGCCATTGCCCGACTTGCGTGCATAAAGGTTTTCGATGTCGGGCGTGTCTTCATCGTGGAAGACAGGTCGTTCCACCGAAAACCCCATCGGCTTCAACATTGCTTCCAGCGCCGTCAGCGCACCGCCCTCGGCAGGCGTTACGGATGCACAGCGGATGAGGGCGGCAAGGTTATCGGCGGGATTGACGGCTAAGCTCATGAGATCAGGACTTTTTTGAAAAGGGAATCGTCTGACGGCGAGATTATCGCGCATCCCGAAAAGTGCGAAGCGGTTTTCGGACTAAGATGCGCGTTGAAAAAACAGGCCGGAAGCCGGCGGATGAAACAGCAATCCGATGGTTGCGCGCAGGCGGCATCGTTTCGCCTTTCACTTGTTTTTCTCAACCGGTTTCAATTTGGGAACGAAATTTCCTTGACCGGAGGGGTCCTGTCATCGTTAGTTAAAAATAAGTTGATAACGAGACCCGCAAAGGGCCGCTCAACGGGGACTCTTTTTAAATGGGAAACTGCGCATGCGTTTTGTCACTTCTGCGATAGCAGGCATGATGGTGCTCTTCGGGGCGACGACAATACCGGCCAAGGCCGCGCAATGGAGTGAAGCAGGCGGGCTTACAAGCATTCCTTACGGACACAAGGAGTACTGCGATCGTAACAAGCGCGATTGCGGTGCGCATCGCGTATTGCCGCCGATGAAGATGACCCCGCAGCGCGCGAAGCTGCTGCAATCGGTCAGCAGCTCCGTCAATCGCCGCATCAAACCGGTCTCCGATCAGGATAATTATGGCAAGCGCGATTACTGGACCATTCCGGTCAACGGCAAGGGCGATTGCGAAGACTATGTCCTGATGAAGCGGGCCCAGCTGATGGCGCGGGGCATCAGCCCGTCACAGCTTCTCATTACTATGGTACAGGGCAGCGAGCCGCATGTCGTCCTGACCGCCCGCACAGATCATGGCGACTATATCCTCGACAATCTGCGCGACGAGGTGTTGCCGGTCGAGAAAACTTCGTATCGCTATATCAAGATGCAGTCGCCTGCCAATTCCGGTCAGTGGGTTTCCATTGCCGGGCGTTCGGTCGCTGTTGCAAACAACTGATCGGGGTTACAGTGTTCAATCAAAAGCTGGTCCAATTGAATGTCATCAAGCCGCATTTCGATGCGGCTTTTCTTTTGAGCATGGGCTGATTTGACTGGCTGAACGATGCCAGCCGCAAATCAGGGTGTCATTTCGACGAAGCTTGCGTCGTTTGCAAAGGACCGATTTCGCGAAAAATCGCATCATTGTTCACTCTCATTGGACAATATATTGGGACAGACTGTTCGCTCTTTTTGAACAAAAGACACTTTGTAACAGTCGTGTGATTGCTGGTATATCAATTAAATATTTGATTTTGTTATTATTTTATAATTTCAATTATCGTTCTCCAAGAAAATGGCCGCACAAATGTGTGATAAAGGAAACATTTTCGTGACTGGAACTTTTGCCCACTGTTACCCATTTCAGCTGCATCGGAACGACGAACAAACGCCGCTCCACTTTCCAAGGAGATAGGAAAATGAAGAAGATTGTTCTTGCTGCCGCTGCTCTTGCTCTTACCGCTGGTGCCGCTTTTGCAGAAAACCCGCATGTCGGCGAACCTGCCGATCTTTATGCAAATGACCGTACGCCGGTTGCAACGCAGAGCCAGAAGCTCGACTACACGGCTCCTGCCTCGATCAACAAGGCAACGGTTTATCAGGATGGTTCGGCTCACCGCTTCGGTGACGCATCGCCTTCCTCTTACCAGAACTAAAAGTCCGCTCGGACTTTTGGCCTCTCCGGTCCAGACGGACCGGGCATGAATGAAATACCCACATTGCATGTATTCCCGAAGGTGTCGGGGCATTTCCTCCCAGATGTGCCTGGCACCGTAGGGCGGGCCACGAAGGCCCAGCTAACCAAATGTCTCCTCTATGCCTGAGATGCAGTCTCAAGGTTCAGCCGGTTAAGCACCGATGTCGGGGACGCTATGGAGAAAAGGAATAAAGAAATGAAGAAGTTTGCTCTCGCCGCTCTTGCTGTCGCTCTTAGCGCCGGTGCTGCCTATGCCGAAAACCCGTTCGTTGGCCAGCCGCCTGCAATGGCTGCTCAGGACAAGGCTTTCGTTCTTCCTGGCGAAACGCCGGTCGCTTCGACCCGCAGCAACATCGACTATACGGCTCCGGCTGCCATTCGTCAGTCTGCGCCAGTTAATCAGGACGGTTCGGCTCATCGCTTCGGCGACGCTTCCCCGTCCAGCTACCAGAACTAATTCGTTCTGACGGCTGAGCCTGTCGGTCGCCCTGCATCGTCCGTTGCGTTCCTCCCCCTCACGCATGTGACACGCGGGGCAACCGAAGGGCTGCCAAGAAATCTCCCCGGAGGATGGCGTCAGTGTCTCCCCGGACTGCCCGGATCAGAGGCATTGCGCCATCCGAAGGGGCGACCATTAAATGCAAAAAGGCGACGCCAGCAGCGTCGCCTTTTGTTTTTAAGCACGCTCTCAGTCATTGTCGAAACGCGCTATCCATTTGCTTTAAGCATGTCTTTATCCCGAAACCGGTTCCCACTTTCGGGAGACATGCTCTAGTCACGCAGCAATTCGTTGATCGAGGTCTTGGAGCGGGTCTTTTCATCGACACGCTTGACGATCACGGCGCAATAGAGGCTCGGACCCCAGTTTTCGCCGGGAACGTTCTTGCCCGGCATGGTGCCTGCAACGACGACCGAATAGGGCGGCACTTCGCCATAGAAGACTTCGCCGGTTGCGCGATCCACGATCTTGGTCGATTTGCCGATGAAAACACCCATGCCGAGGACCGAGCCTTCGCGCACGATGCAGCCTTCAACGACTTCCGAACGGGCGCCGATGAAACAATTGTCCTCGATGATGGTTGGACCGGCCTGCATCGGCTCCAGAACACCGCCGATGCCGACGCCGCCGGAAAGGTGAACGTTCTTGCCGATCTGTGCGCAGGAGCCGACGGTGGCCCAGGTGTCGACCATGGTGCCCTCATCGACATAGGCGCCGAGATTGACGAAGGATGGCATCAGGATCGCGTTTGGCGCGATATAGGCCGAGTGGCGCACGATGCAGTTCGGTACGGCGCGGAAGCCTGCCTTTTCGAATTCATTGGCTGTCCAGCCGTCGAATTTCGACGGCACCTTGTCCCACCAGGAGGACTGGCCGGGGCCGCCCTTGATGACTTCCATCGGGTTGAGACGGAAGGAGAGCAGAACTGCTTTCTTCAGCCATTGGTTGACTTGCCAGTTGCCGTCCGCCTGTTTTTCTGCGACACGGGCTTCACCGCGGTCGAGCAGAACGAGCGATTGTTCGACGGCTTCGCGCACTTCGCCGCGCGTTGCCGTGTTGATACCGTCGCGCTCGTCAAAAGCCTTGTCGATTGTCTTCTCAAGGGAGGCGAGGTCTGGCTTGGTCATAGGGTGCGATCTCCATGAAGGGGCGGCGGAAGGCAGGCGTGGACAAGTCCGGCCTGTTTGCTGGGAAATTGATTAAGCGAAGGCGCCATGAGGGTCAATGTCGTTCGTGATCCGATTGCAGTGCCACGTTTGAGACAGATTAAGCATTTAGCGCCAGAATGGATGCTGTTATACCAAAACCCGATGAGCTTGACTCATCGAGTTTTGGATAAGCCCGTGCGGCAATTGAGCATTTTCAGGGCGTGATGCGTCAGCATCTCAGCGCCCTGGTATTACGCGTTGAATGGCGATAATGAAGGAGCAGGTGAGAGCATGAACCCGATGGAGAAGTCTGGCTGGACGCCATTCCCGAATTCTGAGGAAGCGGTCAAGCAGGCGCGCACCGTACCGCAGACGCCACAGACCGAAGCCCCTGCTTATCGCCTTGCTTTCACGGACGATGATTTCCTGACGCGGCGCGAACTGCGGCCGATCCGGCTGCAGCTTGAGCTTCTGAAACCTGAAATGATTCTGGCCGACCGGGGTATCAAGTCCACTGTCGTCATGTTTGGTGGTGCGCGCATTCCCGAGCCCGGCGGCGAGGCATGGGCAGCCAAGAACGAGGTTCAGAAGAAGAACCTTGAAGCTAATGCGCATTATTACGAAGAAGCGCGCAAATTTGCGCGGCTTTGCTCCGAATATTCCGCGACGACCTATTATCGCGAATTCATCGTGGTGACGGGCGGTGGTCCCGGCGTCATGGAAGCGGGCAATCGCGGTGCAGCCGATGTCGGTGCGCCGACGATCGGTCTCAATATTGTGCTGCCGCACGAACAGGCGCCCAACGCTTATGTTACGCCTGACCTTTGCTTCAACTTCCATTATTTTGCGATCCGCAAGATGCACTTCCTGATGCGCGCCAAGGCGATCTGCGTGTTCCCCGGCGGCTTTGGAACGATGGACGAGCTTTTCGAGGCGATGACGCTGATCCAGACCAACCGTATGGAGCGCGTGCCGCTGATCCTGTTCGGTAAGGAGTTCTGGACCAAGGCGATCAATATCGAGTTTCTGGCTGAGCAGGGCACGATTTCGCCTGCCGATATCGAACTGCTTAACTTTGTCGAAACCGCCGACGAAGCCTGGGAAGCAGATCAAGGATTTTTACAATCTCTGATTGTGTCCTGAGGGACTGATGGAATCGCGCCCGGTTTTCTTAAGACCGGGCGTTTTCGTTTTCGTCATAGGCACGAGGGCGGTGAACGAGTGTCACCAGCACGACCGAGATAATCATCAGGAGATACCACGAGCCGAGCTTGCTCATTGAAACGAGTTCCCAGCCATTGCGCTGGTTCGGATAAAGCCAGGCCTTCGACCATGTGCCGATGTTCTCGGCAATCCAGATGAAGAGCGAGGTCAGCAGAAAGGCGACCAGCAACGGCATTTTGTGCCGGAAGCGGAAGACGCGGTAATGCATCGTCGTGCGCCAGAAAAGGACGAAGGTCGCAGCAAACAGCAGCCAGCGCATATCCCAGATGAAGTGGTGCGCGAAGAAATTGATATAGATCGCGGCGGCCAGAACAACGGTCATCCAGAGCGGTGGATAGTGGTTCAGCCTTATATCGAAGATGCGATTGATGCGCGCCATGTAGGAGCCGACAGCCGCATACATGAAGCCGGAAAACAGAGGAACGCCGCCAATGCGGAAGAAATTCTCCTCGGGATAGACCCATGAACCGGCATGGGTCTTGAACACTTCCATCGCTGTGCCGACAACATGGAAGATGAGGATGACCTTGGCTTCCTCCCACTCCTCCAGCTTGAAGACCAGCATGGTAAGCTGGATCGCAAGGGCGGACAGGAACAGGAAATCGTAGCGCGTGATAAACCCCGCGCCGCCATCCGGCCAGAACCAGCGGGTGAGGATGATGAGCGCCAGCATGGCGCCCCCGAAAAGGCAGGCCCATGCCTGTTTCAACCCGAAAACCAGAAACTCGATTAGCGCATCGCTGATCCGGTGACGGGGCAGATTGTCGAGAATGCGGTGGGCGGCCTTGTCGATGCGTTTTTCAAGGCCGGTGAAATGCCTATCTTCGTGCAATGATTTCTTCCAGAAACCGGGTCAGATTATCGGTCACATAGTCCACCTGATCGGTGAACTCGGGATCGCTTTCCCATATTTCGGAGAATGTAGGCTCAAAATTGTTCGGCACGACCAGCACCGTTTTCATGCCGAGGGCTTTGGGAACGACCAGATTGCGCGCCAGATCCTCGAACATCACGGCCTTGCCCGCATCGATGCCGAAGGCGCCGAGGAAGCGGTCATAGGTGACCCGTTCAGGCTTCGGTGTCAGGCCAGCTGCGACGATGTCGAAAATATCGTCGAAATCATCGAGAATTCCGAGCTGGCTGGCAGCGCGTTCGGCATGGCCGCGGTCACCATTGGTGAAGATGAAACGACGGCCCGGCAGTGCCTTGATCGCCCGTCCCAACGCCGGATCGGGCGTCAGCCAGGAATAGTCGATATCATGGACTTGCCTCAGAAAATCGTCCGGATCGATCTGATGGCACTCCATCAGACCTTTCAGCGTGGTGCCATATTCCAGATAGAACTGCTTCTGAATCTTGCGCGCTTCGTCACGCGGCAGCTTCAGCAAAGTCTCGACATAGCTCGTCATCTTCACGTCGATCTGCGAGAACAGATTGGCGGCGTGCGGGTAGAGCGTGTTGTCGAGGTCGAACACCCAGTCAGTGACATGGGCGAAGGCAGCTCTGTCCGGAATATCGGTCATGGTCGATCCTTAAGGCACGATCAAGGTGCCGGCACCATGTTCGGTGAAAAGCTCCAGCAGCACGGAATGCGGGGTCTTGCCATTCAGAATGACAACGCCTTCGACGCCCCGGCGGATTGCTTCGATGCAGGTTTCCACCTTGGGGATCATGCCGCCGGAAATGGTGCCGTCCTTGATGAGCGCCTGCGCATCGGCAACGGACAGTTCCTTGATGAGGTTCTTGTCCTTGTCCAGCACGCCCGGAACATCGGTCAGGAACAGGAGGCGCGTTGCGGCGAGCGCACCGGCAATCGCGCCTGCAAACGTGTCGGCGTTGATATTGTAGGTATGGCCGTCGCGACCCGGTGCGACCGGTGCAATGACCGGGATCATTTCGGAGCGCGCCAGAAGATCGAGCAGGGTGCGGTCGACTTCCGCCGGCTCACCGACGAAGCCGAGGTCCAGCACTTTCTCGATATTGGAATCGGGATCGATGACGGTCTTGTGCGCCTTCTGCGCAAAGACCATGTTGCCGTCCTTGCCGCAAAGACCGATTGCCCATTCGCCTTCGGCATTGATGAGGGCGACGATTTCCTTGTTGATGGAACCGGCCAGAACCATTTCCACCACTTCGACGGTCTTTTCGTCGGTGACGCGCAAGCCGCCTTCGAAGCGGGATTCGATACCGAGCTTGGTCAGCATGGCCTGAATCTGCGGGCCGCCGCCATGCACGACAATCGGATTGATGCCCGATTGCTTCAGAAGCGCGATATCGCGCGCGAAGGCCTTGCCCAGTTCCGGATTGCCCATGGCGTGGCCGCCATATTTCACAACGACATGCTTGTTCTCGTAGCGCTGCATATAGGGCAGGGCCGCGGATAGGAGTTGCGCTTGCATTTCGGGATTTTCAAGTGTCGTCATCGCGGGCTCCATGGCTGGCGACAGGGCAAAAAGAGGCAGGCTTTTCTAGACCGGATTTATCGCAATTGGAATCCGCAGATGCTTATTTTTCACTTACCGGGTCGCGATTATTTGAATTTGCGGCCCGAAACCTGCCCAACAAAAAGCTGGTCTGCGCTCTATGCAGGTTTTTACCCGGAATGATTTTCAGAGACCGCATCATGCGCAAAATATTCCTCACTGTTCTTGCCTGCCTGCTTGGCACATCAACATCCTATGCTGCGCCTGCAGCAACGACTGAAACGATCATCCTCATCCGGCATGGAGAAAAGCCCAAAGGTGGCATGGGACAGCTCAGCTGTCGTGGGCTCAATCGTTCCTTGAAACTGCCTGCCGTCATTGCAAAAGATTTCGGCAAGCCCGATGCCATTTTCGCGCCCGATCCTGCCAAGGAAAAGAAGGATAGTGGCATTTCCTATGCCTATAACCGACCGCTGGCGACGGTGGAGCCGACCGCCATCCGTTTTCAGATGCCGGTCGATACGCGCTTCGGCTATGACGAGATCGGCAAATTGCAGGCGGTACTTGGGCAGCCGCAATACAGCAATGCGACGATACTGGTCGGCTGGGAACACAAGCAGCTCTACAAGCTGGCCAGAAATCTGCTCAAGGACAATGGCGGAGATAAAGCTGCGGTGCCGAAATGGCGCGGCAATGATTTCGACAGCATCTATGTGCTGCGTATCAAGCGCGGCGAGGGGCATGTAAGCGCTCGTTTCGAGCGCCTCAATCAAGGGCTGGACGGGCAGCCGGAAAGCTGCCCGAGCTAGAGCATGTCCCCAAAAGTGGGAACCGGTTTTGGGATTAGGACATGCGTGAGAATAGATAGTATCAGGCTTCCTTGATAAGCAATGCGATTGCTGCACGCAGCTCGTCGAGGCCTTCGCCTTTTTCCGACGAGGTCGCGATGATGCCCGGAAAGCAGGCGGCGCGCTTGTAGGTAAGCTTGTGCGTTTCTTCCAGAAGGCGCGGTACGCCTGCGGGCTTGATCTTGTCGATCTTGGTGAGCACGATCTGGTAGGAGACGGCCGCCTTATCAAGAAGATCGAGCACTTCCGCGTCGTTCTTCTTGATGCCATGGCGGGCATCGATCAGCACATAGACACGTTTCAGCGTGGTGCGTCCGCGCAGATAATCGAACACAAGGCGCGTCCAGGCATCGACCTGTGCTTTCGGTGCTTCGGCGAAACCGTAGCCCGGCATGTCGACCAGTGCGAGCGGTGGCAGATCGCCGTTTTCGCCGGAATAGCCGTCCGGCACGAAATAGTTCAGTTCCTGCGTGCGGCCCGGCGTATTGGATGTACGCGCAAGGCCCTTCTTGTTGACGAGCGCGTTGATCAGTGACGACTTGCCAACATTGGAGCGGCCTGCGAAAGCGATTTCGACCGGACCTTCCGGCGGCAGGAATTTCATCGACGGCACGCCACGGATGAAGATCCACGATTTCTTGAAAAGCAGGCGTCCTTCCTCGATGAGTGCCGCCTGGACTTCCCGGACCGCATCCGCCGCTGCCTGAGCGGCCCTGATCGCCGCCTGCTTCTTATCCTGCTGGTTCAATGGTTCTGTCCCGGTCGGTATGTTCTCTTGTGTACACGCATCAATGTTATGAGCCGTATTGTCAACATGAAGGCAAAAAAACCCCGCCGAAGCGGGGTTCTTTCAAGTCTATTTCTTCGCCTCTTTCGGCTTTCGCTTGAAGAGGCCCTTGAGATTGTCGAAGAGCTCGATCTTCACGCCCTGGCGCTTCATGATGATGCCCTGCTGCGTAATGGAGAGCAGGTTGTTCCATGCCCAGTAGATCACGAGACCAGCCGGGAACGAAGCCAGCATGAAGGTGAAGATCACTGGCATCCAGGTGAAGATGGCAGCCTGTGTCGGATCCGGAGGCGTCGGGTTCATGCGCATCTGCAGGAACATGGTAATGCCCATCAGGAGCGGCCAGACGCCGATCATCAGGAAGTGCGGCACGCCGAAAGGCAAGAGGCCGAACAGGTTGAAGAGCGAGGTCGGATCGGGCGCTGCAAGATCCTGAATCCAGCCGAAGAACGGCGCATGGCGCATTTCGATGGTAACATAGAGCACCTTGTAGAGTGCGAAGAACACCGGAATCTGCACCAGCACCGGCCAGCAACCGGCGAGAGGATTGATCTTCTCTTCCTTGTAGAGCCGCATCATTTCCTGCTGCTGCTTCATCTTGTCATCCGCATATTTCTCGCGAATTTCAGTGAGCTTCGGCTGCACCAGCTTCATGCGTGCCATCGACTTGTACGACTTGTTGGCAAGCGGGAAGAACAGGCCCTTGAGGAGAACGGTGACGACCAGGATGGCGACGCCGAAATTGCCCGAGAACTTGTAGATCCAGTCGATGAGGTAGAACATCGGCTTGGTGATGAAGTAGAACCAGCCCCAGTCGATCAGCAGTTCGAACTGCTTGATACCGAGCTTTTCTTCATAGGCCTTGATGTTGGAAACGACTTTCGCACCGGCGAAGACGTGGTTCTTCAGCGTCTGTGCCTGGCCGGGTGCAATGGTCATCGGCGCGCCGAGGAAGTCGGTCTGGTAGCGCGGGCGATCATTGGTGAAATGCGAGAAGCGACCGGTGAACTTTTCGTCCTGCGGCGGAACGAGCGTTGCCGCCCAGTACTTGTCGGTGATGCCGAGCCAGCCACCGCTCACGTCCTTGAACGAGATGTCCTTGTCGTCCTCGACCTTGGAATACTTGATTTCCTGCAGGCCGTCCTGACCCATGACGCCGATCAGGCCTTCATGAAGCACATAGGTGGCGCTGGCATGTTCCGGCTGGTTGAAACGGGTCACGCGGCCATAGGAGGCCAGCGAGATCGGCGCGCCGGTATTGTTGGTGATCGTGTCTTCAACAGCGAACATATAGGCGTCGTCGACCGAAATGACGCGCTTGAAGGTGATGTTCTTCTCGTTGGTATAGGTCAGCGTGACCGGCGTGGATGGCGTCAGCTTGTTGTTGCCTTCCACGGTCCAGACCGTGTTCGGACCCGGAACCGGGCCGGTCGTGTCGTTGCCGGTGAAGCCGAGTTCGACGAAATAGCCCTGCTTCAGCGCCGAGGGTGCGAGCAGTTCGATCTGAGGCGAATTATCATCGACGGTCTCGTGATATCTCTTCAGGAAGAGATCATCGAGGCGCGCGCCGGTCAGGTTGATCGAACCGCGCAGCGAAGGCGTATCGATTTCGACGCGCTGCGTCTGGGCAACGGCTGCCTCGCGGGTCAGCGTGCCGCCAGCGGCTGCAACATCGCTATGGCCGGGAATATTTCCGGACGTGGCGGGCATCTGCGGCGTGTCGCCACTTTGCGCCTGTTGTTGCGTCGCCTGTTGTTTCTGCTGCTGCTGCTCCTCAATGCGTGCCTGCTCCCGCTGGGCTTCCGTTTTCGGACCCAGATAAAACACTTGCCACAGCGTTAGCACGAGGATGGACAGGGCAATGGTGATGAAGAAATTACGATTATTTTCCATTGACGGGTCCTGATTCCGGTCTTTCCGTTCGGCGTTTCCCATCGCCCCGCCGTTCACCCTTCGCCTTGATGCGGCGGGAGAGTTCTTCGGTCAGTCGCGAAAAGGGCGCAGTGAGGGCTTGCTCGCGCGCTACGATCACATAGTCGGTCGAAGGCGCCATGTCACGCCCTGCGTGACAACGAACCGCTTCTCTCAGCCTGCGGCGGATGCGGTTTCGTATCACGGCGTTGCCGTTTTTCTTCGTTACGGTGAAACCTGCACGGGGTTTTTCGCCGATTTTGGCGGTTTGCGATTCTTCTTCGGTCCGCTCGCGGACTTCGAGAAGAAACAGTGGACCACGTCGCTTTTCACCATTCCTCAAAGCCAAAAACTCCGCTCTCTTGCGAAGGCGGAGTATTTGTTTCGGCTTGTTCATTTCTTTATTCACCGCGCTGCAGCGCGGGAAAAGATTAAGCGGAAAGCCGCTTACGGCCGCGCGAACGGCGAGCGGTGAGAACCTTGCGGCCGCCGGTGGTTGCCATGCGTGCACGGAAACCGTGACGACGCTTGCGGACGATCTTGGATGGCTGGTAAGTGCGCTTCATTTATTTAATACCGCGGTGTGCGGCCCTTCTTGATTCTGTTTTTCCGTTGAACACGATCTTGTCCGAAAACTGTTTTCCACTTTTCGGGATCACGCTCTATTGAACAGGAGCTGGTTCTTGTCCCTTGCGACGGACAGCACAAAACCATCCGTAAAACCGCGCGGGCGAACGTGACGCGGCTTATAGGGGGAGGGGGGCAAAGAGTCAATGGTGACGGGCGCTAAAGCTTGTCTCCCAAAAGTGGGAGCCGCCTTCGCGGGTAAATCAGTCCACTGGACTGATTTCTGATCCCGCTACGATGGGAAAAAGACATGCTTGATATGATCACAGCTGTGCTTCAATCGCTGCCTTATCGATGACTGACCAGACTTTCCTTATGAGCGTATTCTCGAATTCATAGAAGACATTCTCTGCAAACCGGACCCGTTTGCCGTTGACCGGGAGGCCGAACAGTAGCCCCTTCGGCGTGCAGTCGAACTGAAGCCGGCTGGCAATATAGGGCGGCTCGCTGACAAGCAATTCTATGTTGAAGCGCAGGTCGGGAATCGCCTCGAAATCCTGTTCCAGCATCGTGCGATAGCCGCCAAGTCCCAAAGGTCTGCCATTGTGAATGGCCTCCTCGTGCACATAAAGTCCGAGGTCGTCCCAGTCCTGCCGGTTCAGGCATGCAATATAGTCGCGATAAATCTCGGCGAGTGGTTCCGACATGGCTGTCCTCCTCTTCGGAGCGGTTCCAGTTGGAGCGGTGTCGCTGGAACTGCTCCAAGTATTTGTTTCGTCGCATTATCCTCACGCAAAACCGCTTCGCACTTTTGCTGGAAATGTTCTTTTTACTGAAATTGCATCATTCGGACCGGCATTGGCATTGCCAAAGCAGACTAGGGCTTTAATAAGGATGCGCAACATTTTCACATGCGGGACTGGTCCCGCAGAAGAGCATTATTGAGAGGAGTTCACCATGAGCATCCGTCGCATTGGAGTCGGCCCGCGCATGAGCCAGGCCGTAATTCACGGCAACACTGTTTATCTCGCCGGTCAGGTGGGAAATCCGGGCGCCAGCGTTACCGAACAGACCAAGGCCGTTCTGGCCGAGGTGGACCGCCTTCTCAAGGAAGTGGGCTCCGACAAGACCAAGATCCTTCAGGCCATCATCTGGCTCGCCGATATGAAGGATTTTGGCGAAATGAACGCTGTCTGGGATGCATGGGTCGATCCGGCTCACACGCCTGCCCGCGCCACCGGCGAAGCAGCGTTGGCAACGCCAGACTACAAGGTTGAAGTCATCATCACCGCTGCGGTGTAATTTCTTCAAATCGATGCGAACCCCGTCGAAGCTTCGGTTTCGGCGGGTTTTTTTATTCGCGGATACGTTGCGAAAAGCCGTCGCGTCCACCCGCGAGCGCTCTTGCGTCGATTGACGCGCGTTGGCGCGCTTCCTCCAGCGTGCCGCCATTCTCGATCCAGCCGTGATCGTACAGATAACCGGGCAGGTAGCCTGACAGGAGGATGCGGTAGTCGAACGGGAAGGTCGGGTCCAGCACCCGCGCCATGTGGAAGATGATCGTGGTGCAGTTCGCGGTCAGCGTATTATAGAATTTCGGCTGCTCTGCCAGCTCATTGCCAAGCTCGACATAGGACAGGAAAAGTTCGCGCGCGCCCACCGGCGGCAGCTTCACGCGGTAGCGATAGACGTTTTCCTTGCGGACATTGGTGCGCAGATAAATGATGTCCTGCTCTTCGGCGGCAATCATCGCCAGCTCATATTTGCGGAAGAAACCGGCGATGGGCGAATAGACTTCATGGTGTTCGCGGCGGATTTCGCCGGAAAAGACCACATGACGGCCATCCTCGAAGCCGAATGACAGAAGCGTATGGGCGATTGCCGGGCCCGACCAATAGGACAGATAAACGTCCACCGTCGCAATTTTGCTGAGGTCGTAGGTTTCCTCTTTCCAGTTGGGCGTAAAATCTTCTGTCGTTCGCCAGGTGAAATCGCGGACATTGGAAAGGGTGACGATGTCGCCATTGATTTTTCCCGTCACCGTGCGGGCGACGTCGGGCACCCATATGCGGTTGAGGGATGGGCGGACTGTGGACCATGCCCCCAGCATCACCAGCGCCAGAAGGCAGAAGACCAGTCGCCTGCGCCAGCAGCTGTAATGTCTTTCGCCTGCAATCACGCCCAGAGTGATCAGAAGCCAGACGGCGATGATCGATCCGCGCATGGCATCGCCGAAGGGCAACTGGAACCACATGGCAAAGCTGGCCCATATCGCAAAGATAAGGACGAATAAAATGAAGACGAACTTGCCTGCGATGCGGACGGGAGCCGATTTCAGGAGAGATGACATATGCATTCCGTATTCGTCGGTTGCCGCTGCCAGGAATTATTCTGTGTGCGGAAATCGGCGGGATACTGACATAATTTGCATCCCTATGTCATGGGGTAACGGTTAGAATAGTAAATTTAAGTTTCTACATTAGAAACCGTAGAAAGTTATTGGTGTATCAGGGCTTATTTCTTTACTGCCATTGCTTCGCCGCGCGGGCGGGAAACAGGCTTGCGGTTGCGGGCGTGCGGACGCACCAGACGCCATAGAAGCAGTGCGCTGACGATCCCGGCATAGATGACCGGTTCGGCGGGCCAGCTTTTCACCGACATGATGAAATGGATCGCGCCCCCACCGATTGCGACATAGACCAGCTTGTGCAGGCTGTTCCAGCGGCGGCCGAGCTTGCGGATCGACCAGTTGTTGGAGGTCAGCGCCAGCGGCACCAGCAGGACCAGACTGATCATGCCGATGGTGATGAAAGGCCGTCGCAGGATATCGGTGACGATGGCGGAAATGTTCAGGCCCTGATCCAGCACCATATAGGTGGCGAAGTGCATCAGCGCATAATAGAAGGCGAGCAGGCCGAGCGTCCGACGGTAGCGCAGAAAAGCCATGCCTGTCAGGTCGCGGATCGGCGTTACCATGAGGGTCAGAATGAGAAAGCGCAGAGCCCACAGGCCAAGCGTGTGTTCGAAAGTCTTGACCGGATCGGCACCAAGGTTGCCGCTTGCGCCCAGATAGAACGTCCAGACTGCCGGAACGAAACCGACCGCATAAAGCAGCCAGATCTTCCATTCACCGGGACGAGCTGTCTTCTTTTTGCCTGTCTGGGCCGCTGCTGCCATGTCAGTAATTCACCTTCAGGTCCATGCCCGCATAAAGCGAGGCGACTTCCTCGCCATAACCGTTGAACGGCAAGGTGGGGCGGCGGCCCGAACCCAAAAAACCGCCTTCGCCAATACGCCGCTCGGTCGCCTGGCTCCAGCGCGGATGATCGACCTCCGGATTCACATTGGCATAGAAGCCATATTCGTTGGCGGCCTGCTGCTGCCATGAGGTTGGTGGCTGCTTTTCGACAAAGCTGATCTTCGTGATCGCCTTGATTCCCTTGAAACCGTATTTCCAGGGCACCACGAGCCGGATCGGCGCGCCGTTCGCATTGGGCAATGTCTCGCCGTAAAGGCCGACCGAAAGGATCGTCAGCGGATGATTGGCTTCGTCGAGACGCAGGCCTTCGATATAGGGCCAGTCGAGAACCTGAAAGAGGCCGGTCTGGCCCGGCATTTCTTCTGGTCGCACCACGCCGGTAAAGGCGATGTATTTGGCGGAACCAAGCGGCTCCACCTGCGACAGAAGGCTTGCGAGCGGAAACCCGATCCACGGAATGACCATCGACCATGCTTCGACGCAGCGCATCCGATAGATGCGTTCTTCAAGCGGCATCCTGGCAATCAGTTCCTGAATGTCGAATTCCTTCGGCTGTTTCACGAGGCCATCGACGGTCAGCTTCCAGGGCAGCGGCTTGTAGCTGCCGGAATTGGCAGAAGGGTCGCTCTTGTCGGTGCCGAATTCATAGAAATTATTGTAGGTCGTGACAGCATCCTGCGGTGTCAGCTTTTCATCGACTTTATAGGCGGAAGCCTTCGCCTTGAGCGGTTCGGCGAAGGCGGTTGGTGCAACACCAGCCGCGGCCAGCGCACCCGCGCCGACCATGAAGTTGCGACGGTTCAGATAGAGGCTCTTGGGCGTCACCGTATCATAAGTGAGACGGGCGGATGAAAAACGCCCGGGTTTGAAGTTGCTCATAGTCTCTCCCACTTCCAAAACGATTGGCCTGCTGTTGCAGATACGATCCCACGTAAAGGCGTCAAAAGCATGGATAATTTGCGAACACGATGTTGTTCACGCATTGTTGAGATCGCGTGAAGGCGTAACAGAATTGTAACACAATGTAACTTTTCGTGCATTCTGCCATATTCTCGCTAAAACTCTGCTGTTAACGGCATTACATTAGCGCATCCTGAAAGCGCTTCCTGCAAAAGCATGGGCGATTTCGGAGAGATGTGTCGGGTCATGTGATTATCGCCGGCAGGGGTGGGGACGCACCCGGGAAGAGCTGCCTTCAAACCTTCGTTAACGTCTCATTGGCTATATTGAGATCATGGTAAAGAAGATGTTTATTGCCGCTTTGGCGGCAGCTGCATTCACGGTGGCGGCCGGCTCGGCTCTAGCCGAAGGACAGCCCGTTTCGACGAACGGTCAGGGCAAGGTTCTGAGCGCTATTGCTGCATCGATGAAAGAAGAGCAGGGCGCTCCCAAGCTGGGTGAAGGCGTGACAATGCGCGAGAAGAAGATGGATACGGAAACGACCCCGGAACAGAATTTTTCGCGCAGCAAGCAGTTCATTCATCGCTTCTACAAACCGGAAAATGCTTCGAATGAACTGGTGATCCTGCTGCACGGTTCGGGCGGTAATGAAACCAGCCTTGTGCCGCTGGCTTCCAAGATCTGGCCGCGCGCCACACTGCTCGGCATTCGCGGTCGCGTGATGCAAGATGGCGGTACACGCTGGTACAAGCGCATCTCGCCGGTCAAGTTCGACCAGAAGGACGTGAAGCTCGAAGCCAATGCATTCGTGACCTTTTTGACGCGTCTGGCCGATGACAAGGACCTCGACCTCACCCACGCAACTTTCGTGGGCTATTCGAACGGCGCCAATCTTCTGGCTGCAACCATGATGCTGCACCCCGATCTGGTGAAGCGCGCCATTCTGATGCGCTCGATGCCGGTTCTGGATAACGCCCCTGTCGCCAATCTGAGCAAAGCGCGCGTTCTGACCATCACAGGCGAAGAGGACAAGCTCTACTCACCGTTTGCGCCAGCGCTTTCCGCACTTCTGCGCTCCGGTGGCGCCCGCGTCGATGCCCGCACCATCGATGCGGATCATATGCTGGGTGAAAAGGATATCGCCGCCATCACTCAATGGGTGGCATCGCTCGGACCAGATGGTGCGCCTGCAGTTGCAAGACGCGGACAATAATATCGACCTGATTGAAGCCCGGTCAGTTTCCCTGATCGGGCTTCGCGATCATGCATCTGCGCGGTAGCGAAAGTGACCGGTAATGGGAAACTCAAACAGCCGGTCTTCAATCCGGGTTCCCGCACCAATATTGTGAACAACCAACAGACGTGTGCCCTCGGCATTATAGCGCTGTGTAACGATGGCTATATGCGGCAGGTTTCCCGGAAGCATCTGCGCGACGAGATCGCCGGGACGATAATCCTCAGCAACTTTTGTAACCGGTAAGGCCGCTTTGCTCCTGTTGAAAAATACGGCAAGGTTCGGCACGCGACGGTGGTCGATATTCGGGTCGGGGCGCTTCAGGCCCCAGTTTCTCGGATATTGCGTGAAAGCTTTCCGCATATCGTTGTGGACCAAGGCCTGCAGGTCCGCATTCAACCCCTGCCGATAGGCGCGGATGATGACATCGGTGCAGACTCCTCGATCGAGAGGAACGTCCCCGCCGGGATATTTCAGCTGCGTATAGGAGGGGTCATAGTGAGCCGTCGTTCCCACCTGGCTTTCCGCTGCCGCAATCAGCTTTTGCGCCCACGGTTCGACCTCAGCCGCAGGGGCGGTTGCGAAAGTCTTTTCAACGAGCAGATTTGTCGAGAAGACTGCCGATACTCCGCCGAGGACAATAGAACGACGTGAAAGCATACTGAAATTCTCTTCCTCCTGCATGAACAGGATAAAACCGCTGAAGATCGATTACGATTGTTGGTCCGGTGTTGGTATGGTCTATTAGCAACTCTAGATTTAGAGCGTTTCACCTTTTAACGGAACCATATCCGGCGTTTTCCAAATAGTTTTGGCATTCGGCGGGCTGGATGGTTTCGACCAGCCTGCCGATATGACGCCATGTGTCTTCGATGGTGCGCTTTTGTGCATTTCTCATCCAATGCTTGATCTTGGAAAAGGCTTGTTCGATCGGATTGAGGTCCGGCGAATAGGGTGGCAGGAACCAGAGGCGCGCACCGGCGGCTTTGATCAATTGACGGATGGTTGCCGACTTATGGCTGCCGAGATTGTCC